>NZ_WHJI01000001.1:0-413367 GCF_011682155.1 Massilia sp. CCM 8734 | reverse complement strand
GAATCGGGAGTTGGGACAGGTTCTGCGGCACAAACGGCGCGGCCGTGGGCGCAGCTGACGACGAATGGACTGAAATGAAGGAATAGCCTTTGCCGAGGCCGTCAGGCTGGCCCGAATCTTTGAAAAAAGTGCTCATCAAGGCGCCCGTTTCGGCTCGTTAGCGTCGCCTCACGACGTTTTGCAAGAGGCTCTGATATTTGCATAACTGCTGGCTATTGCTTCAGCAAGATATAAGTTGATAAATGATTCCTTTCCAATATTTCTATATTGTCGAACATGAACTAATTCGTGAATCATTGTTTTAAGAGCGCTTTGCTCAGCATCATTTAATGCCTCTCCTATACCTTTACTCCAATTCCTCAAAATCTGAAATTTATCGTCCTCTATGATCACTAGATCATCTAATGTAATGGCGTCAAATCCACGTCGCAAGTAAAGATCGGCTGTTGGGTTTGTCTTGCTAATAATTACGGCACGATTCACATCAATGGGATAAAAGTACGTATCTTGCGGGACTGTACTTTTCGATGCAACGCAAGCAACCCATTCTTTTAATTTTTCATTAAGGGGCGAACCATTGCATGACATGCTGTCGATATGTCGATTTGCAACATCAAATAGAATGCTTGATGTCCCACCCGTTGTTAGTTTCACACTATCTGTAAACGTTTGATCACGTATGCCCTCTATCATCCGTTCAGGTGTAATTTGTCTGAAGTCACAGTACAAATCTCCCGCATTAAGAACCACCTCCGCTACTTCCCTTGTTACCTCGAAAGATTTGCAAATTGGGTCTACATGACAGGCACCGGGTAAATTACATTGGGGCATGAAAATTCGAGCATACCAAGGTAGCTCACAAAACACTTTAGTTTGTGGAATTACTAATCTGTCAACAAGTCTTTCGCAGATATTAGTTGTCTTTGGTGTCGGAGGGCCTAGACCCAAACAGGCTGCGTAGGCATTACTATTGGCAAGGATATAGGCTAGGGCTATTACAATTGATTTGTGGTTCATGAGAACGCTTCTATGTAAATAGACACGAAATCTCTTAATCAGGCTTTTCGAGTTTGTAGTACGCATGAGAATCTCCTAGTGAATACGCGGCACAACAAGGCGGTGCTGCGAACGCCCAACGTAAAGTTGCGGGGCGCGCCGCTTTTGGCGCGCCCCGCTCGAACGCAATGTTGGCCTTAAGATGGCGAACACGGGCTTACTGCATAGACGCATGCATCTTGCGCCGCACCCTCCCCGTGATGACCAATCCATGCAGGAAAACGCCACACATGTAGTGTTACGCATTAGTAAAGAACACAATATGTTTTAAATCACAAATCATTGAAATAGGGTGTGGAGCATGATGCATCAGTGAAATGGGATGGACTGCGGAATCCGATGACGCGATCGAGGCGGTCATTGATTTGATGCTTTATCAGGACACCCGGGTTCGACACCTTGATCAGGTTTTCCCCATTTTCTGATCGCGCGAGCCAGTATCCATGCGGGTTTCGGCCGATCAGTCGAAAATTCTTGTAATGGCACATTTTTTATTAAATTCAACGTCGGTTGGCATCCTTGCGCCATGGTTTTAGAGTAGCGGCATGTTTATCAAGGTTACGACATCCGGCCCCAGGCGCTACGTCCAACTCGTCGAGGCATATCGCGACGATGAAGGGCGCCCGAAGCAACGTACAGTTGCCACGCTCGGCCGCCTCGATCAACTTCATACCGATCTCGAATCGGTCATTTCTGGGCTGTTGCGCGTAACCGGGAAGACCATGTCAGAGGCCTTGCCAACACCGTCTCTTGCGTTCGAGCCCGCGCGGGACTACGGCGACGTATGGGCGCTGACCGAGCTGTGGAATACGCTCGGCTTCGAGCGCCTACGCCAGATTTTCGAGTCCACGCGCCACAACATCGATGTCGAGGCGCTCATACGCCTGATGGTCTTGAATCGCCTGTGCGATCCGGAGTCGAAGGTTGGCGTACTGCGCTGGATCGAAACCATTGCCTTGCCCGGCGTGATGGCCGAGACAATCGAGCACCAGCACTTGCTGCGGGCGATGGATGCGATGGTCGAACACAAGGACGAAGTCGATCAGGTTCTCGCGGGCCTGCTGCGCCCGTTGGTCGATCAAGATCTGGCCGTCGTGTTCTACGATATGACGACGATCCGCGCAGCCGGTCTGTCGCAGCAGAACGACGATGTGCGCAAATTCGGCATGTCCAAGGAGGGCGTGATCGCACGTCAGGTGATGCTTGGGGTGGTGCAAACAGCCAAGGGCTTGCCCCTCTATCACGAAGTATTTGACGGCAACACCGCCGAGGTGACGACGCTCAAGCCGACGATTGAAACGATCATTGCGCGCTTTCCCGTGAAACGCGTTATCGCGGTGGCCGACCGCAGCTTGCTGTCGACCGACAATCTGACCGAACTACAGGCAATTCAATTGCCCGGCGGCGGGGCGCTTGAGTTCATTCTGGCCGTGCCAGGTCGGCGCTACGCGCACTTCGTCGACTTGCTGGCCCCCTTCCATGGCGAGCATTGCACCGATGTGAACAATGAGCTGATCGGCGAAGTGGCGTGGGGCAATCTGCGCCTGATCGTCGCCCACGATCCCGATGTGGCCGCGCAAACTTCCGCCAAGCGGGATAAGCTCATCGAGGAGCTTGAGAAAAAGGCGGCAGTGGACCAGCACTCTCGACGGACTGGATGGCGGCAAGCGCAAGCGCGGCCGCAAACTGTCCGACGGCGGCGCCCGCGCCCGCTTCTACCGGGAAGTGTGCGACGAACACCTGACACGCATCATTCAGGTCGACCTCAAGAGCGAACTGTTCACCTACACCATCAATGAGCGCTCGCTTACGCACGCGCGCATGATGGACGGGAAATTGCTGCTCGTGACAAACACGAAAGACCTGGCGCCGGCCGAGGTTGTGCGGCACTACAAGTCGTTGGCTGATATCGAACGCGGTTTCCGCATTCTCAATTCCGGGATCGAGATTGGGCCGATCTACCATCGCCTGCCCGATCGCATACGCGCACACGCCACGATCTGCTTCATTGCCCTGATCCTGTACCGTGTCATGCGCACGCGCTTGTACGCCAGCGCAGCGGGCATGTCGCGTAAGAATCCGACCTTCCCACCTTCCAGCGCAATCTATTTTCCCGTAATCTGAGCAAATGGCAGAAGCGAATCGATCTGACTGTTGGGACAGGTGGGTAGTTTTTCCAGCGTCTCGGTCAGCCGGCGCATGGGGTCGATACCGTTGAGTTTGGCAGTGGCCACCAGGCTTTGAATGGCAGCGGCGCGCCGACCAGCGCGCTCCGAGCCGGTGAAGAGCCAGTTCTTTTTCCCAATGGCGATGGGGCGTATGACGTTCTCGACGGCGTTGTTGTCGATCGGGTAGGTGCCGCTGTCGATATAGCGAACCAGGGCCGGCCACCGTTTGAGCGCATGATCAAGCGCCTTTGCAGTGCCGCTGCCGGCGGCAACGACGGGTCGGGTTTTGACGAGCCACGCGTGCAGCTCATCAAGGACGGGCTTGGCTTCGCTCTGGCGGCGAGCATGACGTTCCGGCGCGGAATCACTGGCCGCAGTGCGCTCGATGGCATACAGCAGCCCAATGCGGCGCAGGGCCTCGGCGGCGATCGGACTGCCACTGGCCGCATGCAGCTCGAAGAATTTTCGGCGCACGTGGGCCAGGCAAGCCAGTTCGGTAACGCCATGGACGAACAGTGCCTTGTAGGCGACGTAATCGTCGACCATCAGGTGCCCGCGCCAGTGTTGCAGGAACGACTGGGCATGCGCGCCGGCGCGCCCGCCCTGGTAGTCGAACACGACGATAGGAGGACCTTCGTCCAAACTGTTGGAACGGTACGCCCACAAGTAGGCACGCTTGGTTTTACCCTGCCCGGGATCGAGTTGCCTGACCGGCGTTTCATCGGCATGCAGTGTCGCTCGCATGCGCAGCAGTTCCGCCATCCGGTCAGCCAGAGGCTGCAACGCCACGCCGACCTTGCCGGCCCAGTCCGATGTCGTCGAAATGGGCAGTGGAACGCCCTGGCGCTCGCCAATCTGCTTGATCCGATACAGCGGCAGATGATCGACGAACTTGCTGATGGCGATCCAGGCCAGCAGGCCGGACGCGGCCATGCCGCCGTCGATGATGGCCGGCGCCACAGGCGCTGCGGTGACGCTGTCGCAGGCGCGGCAGGCATACTGCGGGCGGATGTGGTGTAGCAGGGAATTCGTAGGGCATTGCCCTAAGCATGCGTAACGGCTTGCCCTTGCAAGGGCAAGCTCCTGCCCTGTAGGGCCGCAGGCGGTGCACGAAGAAGTGGGCAGGTTCAACGTCGAGCTGCTCGCTGACGTCCTCGCCGATCAGGGTCAGGGTTTGGCCGCACTGGCCGCATTCGCAGCAGGCCGGCTCATGACGGTGGACGATGCGCTCCAACTGGGGTGGCAAGGGCTGACGTCCGGCACGTGGACGCTTGTTCTTCGGCTTCTCACCGACGAGCAGATCGCGTTGACGCTGCAACTCGGCTTCCATGGCAACCAGATCAATTTCCTGGCATTCTTCAAACAGATCACGCTGCTCAGCCGTAAAGGCTTCGCTCTTGTTGGCGAATCGAATGCGGCGATGTTGCGCCAGTTCGAGCTTCAAGGCGGCAATCGTGGCGTGGGCCGTCTTGATGACGTCGTCCTTTACCGCCACGGTATTGGCCAGCTGCTCTGCATGCGCGGCCTGCGCAAGCAAGGCCCGTACCGCGTCGAGCACGGCAGGGTCAAGGTTGGCGTGGGTCAGTTCGTTGAGCAAATCCATGAGCCCAGTTTACCGGGCTCCGCTTATGTTTACAAGCAAGATCGTCTGTAACGACGCACTACAGTTGCCATTGGCCCGGTACCGGCGCCGCCAGGCGTTGCCAGTCCACGCCCGCGATCAGCCATTGCCATTGCTCGCTGCTCATTTGCCAGGTGGCGTCGTCGGCCTGCGGCCATACGAACTGGCCGCGATGCAAGCGGCGCAGGCACAGCCATACGCCATTTTCGTCCCAGCACACCAATTTGAGGCGCGTACGGCGCCGGTTGCTGAACACGTAAGCCGTGCCATCGCAGGGAGGGCAACCGAGCACTTGCTGCACCAGCAGGGACAGGCCGTCGACGCCGATGCGCATATCGACGGGCCGGGTGGTCAGCCGAACCAATTCGACCTGCAGCTTCATGCCAGTTCGCGCAGCAGTGCCGCCACCCAACTGGCAGGCAAGGCCGGCGGCAATGTGACCGTCCAGCCGCTGGGACTACGCAGGCTCAATGCCGATGCCGCATGAATGGATGCTGCAATCGACACTGGCAGCAGCGCCGGCGGCACGACAGGCGCGGCCAGGTGGCGCGCCCAATAATTAAGCTGCCGCTGCGGGTAGCCCTGGCTCTCTGCAAAGGCGCGTTGGGACTGGCCGCTCTTGCGCCATTGCGCAACCCGCTCCTCCCACAATGACTCGCGTTCCAAATTTTCCATCTCTATCTCCAAGTTGAAGATCACAGTGTGGGCAATTTATGGAACGGAAGAAAGGTGGGCGGGATGGATGCTTACGAGCAATTCCGAATTTCTGGTGCTCGACGGCGTGGCCACCATCACGCGCGACAAGACCAAGATCAAGGAGCTGTGGAACTTCATCCCCTGGTTCACCGGGGGCGAGGCCGATCCGCGCATCACGGCGATCAAAATCACCCCCGACTAGGGATACTACTGGGATAACAAGCACAGCAAAGCGGTGGCCGGCGTGAAGATGCTGGTCGGCGCCGTGATCGGCAAAACCCTGGACGATTCGATTGAAGGCAACATCGCGGTGTAAGCCGGCAGTACGGGTCAATGGCGGCGCATCGCGTCAGCCATTGGCGCCGGCCGGAGTTTCACCGCGACAGGCCGTGACGACGCTGATCGCGCCGAACAGCGGCAAGCCGGTATGCGGCAGGATCAGCCACCACAGACTGTGGGTGAAGTAAAAAGCCAGTCGAGCATGGGTGCTTGTCTTGAAAAGAAGTTTAGAAACGCTCGTAGGCGCGCTGCGCAATCGCGGTCAGCGGTTTCAGATCGGCTTCGTTGGCATCGCGCCCAAGCGGCTGCACGCTGATTTCCACCTGCTTGTCATTGACGTTG
Source organism: Massilia sp. CCM 8734 (assembly GCF_011682155.1). Taxonomy (NCBI): domain Bacteria; kingdom Pseudomonadati; phylum Pseudomonadota; class Betaproteobacteria; order Burkholderiales; family Oxalobacteraceae; genus Massilia; species Massilia sp. CCM 8734. Next base: position 407,205 of record NZ_WHJI01000001.1, on the reverse strand, counting down.
AACGCGATTTTCATCATCTGATTCATGGGTTTGACGCAGGCATATTCAGCGACGCCCCGGGCGCCGAATTGCGGCATCAGGACGACCGTGCACATGTCCGATCCTGGCGCGTCGCGGCCCAGTTTTTCATCGATGACGTGATCCGATACCTGCACCACCAACGAGGCGCGGCTGCCCTCGACCGATGCGGCGCACCAGTTGGGACCGGAACGGTGGATTTTCAGCGCTCCCTTTCCGAGAAAGCCGCGCGCTTCGGCTTCGCTGAACCATTCGCATTGACCGAAGGATTGTTCGGCCTTGCCGGAGCGTGCGATGGCCTGCTTGCCCAGCGCGAGGATCGGCACGGCCAATTTATCCGGCCCGGCTTTCTCGCTGTTGCGGATGTAGCTCAGTATCAGGATGCTGTTGCCCTGCGTCGTCACCAGGGCTGCCTCGCTGAGATGTTGAGATACCGGCCGCATGCCGAAATACGCGCCCTTGCCAATCGGCGGCGTGCGGCCCGCGCGGGGGAAGTCCGCCATATACCCCACTTTCCAGGCATCGTAGGCTTCTTTCGTTTCAGCGGGACCGGGGTGTTTGTAAAACGAGGAAATGAGCGTCGTGTCGTCGGACAGCTTCCAGACGCAGGTGCCACTCGGATCGGCCGATTCCACGCGCGCGCCGGGGTCGGCGAAAGCCGCTGCGACCTCGGCGGTACTCAGGAGCGGGCATTCGGTAGCCGCTTGCGATGGCGCGGCCAATAGCAGCGCCGCGATACCGGTGCACAGGCGCATTTGCGCAAAAAATGACATTGGCATAATCGATTGCCTTGGTAAGGTTGTTGCCCGCGCGGGAAATGCATGAATGACAACGGCGAGTGTAAAGTCGCGCGGCGCCGGTGTCCAGCGAATGCGGAGGCGCCCGGGACCAGCCCGCATCCGGCCATTGGAACCGCCGACGTCAACGCACTTCCGGGTATGCATTTCCGCGCCCCGTAGCAGCGCACTCGCGCTCGGTGTTTTCCGCTGATATCACCAAGTGAATGGTGAGTGAGCGCCAATCCTCGACGATGCGCGGGGCGTCGATTAATGTCTGCGCAGGGATAATCCGGTTGCATGTTTTTACGACGGTGTCGGCTATCCAGGGGCCAAGATCGGCCACCCTGGGAAGTGCGGTGGCGCGGGCATCAACGTAGGAGCCACTGGGATTGACGGTTTCGCACACCTTGAGATCGGCGCTGCAAATGGCGATCTTATGGGCCGTTGCGTTTTTCACGCGGATAAAGAAATTAGGTAGCGGCTGCAATGCATGGGATTGCCCGACGATGCCGAAACTACTTAAGCAAAGCAGGAGCGTGGCCGCCATGCGGGTGATCTTGCGTACGCGATATGATGAACGTTCAGTTTCCACCCTCCTCCCAATTTCCGACTACGGTGTGAATGCCAAGTCTTTGCAAAATGAAGACTGCTTAACGCGACGCCGACTGCGCGAGCATGGCCTGGACCTCGGCAATGCTGGACAGGCGCACGAGCGCCGACCCCGCCACAAACATCGACGCCTGGTACAGCTGCGTGCGCAGCGATGGCGCGGCGCGCTCGGGGCGTCTCTCGAGCACATAGCTGCCAGCCTTGCGCCACAACGTGCCGCTATTGGGCACCACAAAATCAGGATGCAATGGTGTGCCGGCGGCGTCGAAGAACCTCCAGGCGTCCTGGTCCACTTCGCGCGCATCGATCTTGCGGCACGCTTCGTCGTGGTCCGCAAACGCGTGCAGGGTGCGGCGGCGCTCGGACAGCGCAAACACGGTCGATGCGAGGGGCGCCGCCGCCTTGACCGCCGCGCCGGCCCCGGAGGCATTGTTGTGGCGCAGCCTCACGCTATCGAGCATCTCATCGAAGGCGTCATTGCATGCGTCGGTGAAGGCGCTGCGGCAAGTCGCAGCGATCAGCAGGGCTTTCGCAGCGCCTGATTCGGCGCCGGGAATCATCGCCATCACCTGGCGCTGGTGCATCATGATGCCTTCGCTACGCCAGCGGTAGTCGAGCTCGATGGCTGGCGTATTGTCCAGGCTCAGTTCCAAGGTGCTCATGAGGCGGAAGCCGGGCAAAGCCTTGCCCAGTTCGCTCACGAGGCGGTTAGCGAAATTGACCAGGGAATCGTCGCCCTGCGCATCCGCGTGCGACATGACCACGCTGAACTCGCCCGGCCCCTCATCGCCGGGCGTGAACACGTGCATGGTCTTGTCCTTGAGCTGCGCCGGAAGCTCGAAGATCGCGTGATCGGCATGATATGGCATGTTTTGATAGGGCTTTCATCTTGATGTAACTGCGCCGCGCATAAGTTTTCCAAGATCCCGGACAGATAAAGGATGTGGAATCGCGATGGCTATTGCGATCTGAGAAGCAAGTTATGCTTTTCGCATAGATCGGTGACGACGGCGGTCTGCGAAGCCGATACCTTGGTTGATCCGAGTTTTCGAATTTTGGCCGCCTCCACCTTATACGTCGTCAGGGTAAGGTTTCCTCGCTCCTCATCAACAGATTCAAGTACGCCACTCTTTCCTGGCCTTTGAAATATGCATCCAGAGTTGGTGCCGATTGAGCCGACTTCTTTGACTTCATCGCTATGAAAAGAAAAATACTTCAGCGTGCGCTGGTGTCCGCCCTGTATAAATTGTATGCCGATAAGACTCGGCGGCAATTGGAATTTACCAGCCGGAACGATAGCCGGCACAGCCCCATCCAAAACGCCTATTTTAATCAGAAAATTATCCCTGTACACAGCATAGACGAAGTTAGTGACCGACTTATCATTTGCGCTGTATAAACCGAACACAAACTCATTCCCATCAATAACCAATTTTTTGCTCTCAATAATAGGGAAAGCCAAGTCCTTCGCACCGAGTGCGGGAGTAGCGGCTAGCAAGGCAGCCAGCAAAGCGATTATTTTATGCACAATTACTTCTTCTTAAAGACGTCATTCCATTCGGAAACGTACTGTTCAACAGTCCCTTTTCCAGCCGACGTATTGTAAAGTTTTTTCCATACGCCCCCCAGTCCACGGACATCGTCGCCGGCAGGCATCTTCATATTCCGACTGTCTAATCGGTCATCGTAAATGACTGCCGCCATCGCTGCTGCAAACTTGTCGTTTCCGGCCAAATCGGCTTTCATATTTCCTGAGCCCATAGCACTTAGTTTCTTGTACATTTCCGCATCGCTCTTTTTTAACTTTTCCATATAGAAATTGGCGGTATCCGGCTCAATCTGAAACAGACTCAATGCCGGCCCCGGTGCTTGTTTTCTATGTTGAAAATCGCCGCTCTCATGAATCGCAGTACCCAACAGCAAATTCTCCATCGAAGTTGATGACAGACCCACATCTTTCAGTGCGGGACGAATAGATTGCGTCATGAGCGTATCTGCAATCCCCCGTGTTCGTTTGTCCTCAATGTCGACTTTCCAATCACGCATAGCGCGATAAGTATTGGTATCGAGAAACCCGGTGACTTTTTTACCTTCCATCCCGAGCGAGGTCTGAATCTCCGTTATCAATGCTGGCGAATTATTTTTAGGCACCTTCTTATCGACTTGAGCCATTAATTTCGACAGTTTTTCATCCGCCTCGCTACCAATAGGATATGTCTGGCGACTCAGGGCATTCGGGTCGTAGTCGGGTCGGTCTTTCTTCGCAGCACCGGTTCCTTCGATCAGTCGACCATCCTTGCCTGTAGGCTGCTCAATGAACCGGGCATCTTCAGGATAACCCGCTTCGCGCAAATCCTGTGGGTCGTAACCGCCGCCGATGGCATACAGCGCATCCGGCTTTAGCGCCAGGGGCATATTCGACAAGCCGGAAGCGAGCGCATCGCTTAACGCCTTACGGGGAATCAAAGCCAGCAAATTACTGAGCGGAAATTTCAATAGGGCGGCAGCCCCGGCCTGCGCCACCGTCAAAGCCAGTTCTACTTCTGGCGAAATAATGCCCTCTGGCATGATCGGGTCGGTCTGCACGCCACCACCGCCAATGAACACATTGGGCGAGCCCTCGATAATGAAAGCGCCGCAGGCAATTTTGTCGCTCACCCTGGCCGCCGGCAAACCGTTGATGAACACCTTCGGGCTGCCGGTCGCAATTGGCGGCGGGGCCTGGTTGTGTTTCGAGCACACCGTCTCGTCGACGTGCGCCCGCGCGGCCTTGATGCCGTTGGTGAATACATTGCCGGAACAAGGTCCGATGATCTTGCCGGTCTTGTCGCCCCCGCCGCTTGCTTCCGGACCGTCGCCCGGTGGCGTGTGACCGATCGGATCACCCAGTCGTGCTGCTTGAGGCATGCTTAACCCTCCGCTGACTGGTCGAGCATGGCCTGAACGTCGGCGATGCTGGACAGGCGCACGGCCGCCGACCCTGCCACGAACATCGAGGCCTGGTACAACTGCGCGCGCAGGGTCGGGGTGGCGCGTTCGGGGCGTTTCTCGAGCACGTAGCTGCCGGCCTTGCGTCGCAAGGTCCCGGTTTCGGACTCCACAAAATTGGGATGCAATGGCGTGCCGGCGGCGTCGAAGAAAGCCCAGGCCTCGTGCTCCACTTCGTGCGCGTCGGTTTTGCGGCAGGCCTCGTCATGGTCGGCGAACGCGTGCAGGGTCCGGCGGCGCTCGGACAGCGCAAACACGGTCGATGCGCGCGCTGGCACGGCGCTGGCGGCCGCACCGATCACAGGCGCCATCTTGTGGCGCAACTTGATGCTACCCAACATGCCATCGAAGGCGGCATTCCATTTGTCAGTGAAAGGTTTGAGACAGGTTGCGGCGATCAGCAGTGCTTGCACGTCGCCCGCCTCGGTACGCGGCAGCATCGTGATCGCCTGGCGCTGGTGCATCATGTTGCCTTCGCTGTGCCAACAGTAGGAAAGCTCGATGGCGGGTGCGTCGTCCAGTGTCCGCTCGATGGTGCTGATCAGGCGAAATGCGGGCAAAGCCTGCTCCAGTTCGGCGGCGAGACGTTGCGCGAAGTTGATCAGCGAGTCGTTGCCTTGCGCATCCGCCTGCGACATGGCCACGCTGAACTCGCTCGGTCCATCGTCGCTCAGGGTGAACATGTGCATGGTCTTGTTCTTGAGCTGCGCCGGCAGCTCAAGGGTCGCGTAATTAGCGTGGTACGGCATGATTCACGGTTCTTTCATCAAGATTCATTTTTTGGGAGGTAAGCATCAGCGGCGATCATGGCGACGGTGATCTCAGTCTCCCGGACGGGTAACGGCGCTGCCGCACACATTAATATTTTCGCATTGATCGCAATGCGCAGTCAGCTTTCAGTTCGATCTGCCGCTACCGACTGACGACGTGACGTGGGAATACGTCCTGCGAGCTATATGCGGCGTCTGCACCGCCGACTCGACATTGGCCCGGGCCTTCACATGCGCATGTTCGATCTGCGCCGTGACCGCCAAATGGGCCGTGACGGTGCTCCGCGGGGAAGAAAACCCGGACCCGCGCCGCTACGTCATCAACGACTACACACCCTCTCAAACACCACCGGGTAGCGTGATCAATCTCTGTGCTGCCGGCATTCCACAACGGCCTGGAGATCGCTGAGATAATATTTTGCGGGCACGTGCCAACTATTGACGTCTTCAGATTTTCTACTAAACCACATGGTTCCTGCAAACTTTGAATTCACCTTTTCCATAACGAAACAGAAAATTTTCACATCTATAGTTGCCAAATATCCGACTCGTCTACAGCGTCGGCATTTTTAATATACGGCATGAACACATTTTCGAATTTATCCGCACTCTTCATACCGGGAACGTCCTGCCATTTCTTGAGTACCTGGATCGGTGTATGATGATTTAGCGCGCGCCCCTACCGCGCCCACCCCAGTGAGTTTTCGACGTGAACAATACGCAAAATCCGCTCAATGCGGACTTACCGAGAGAGTTGTAAGGGAGAGCGGGCAACAGCAAAGTGATAGGTCAACAGATCATACCGGGGCAAAGATACTCCGATAGGAAAAAGGGCCGTTGAGCCCGAAAATCAGACAGGAGCCTTTGCCCGCGAATTCCATCCGGACCAGCAGAATACAAGGCCTGCGCAGCCAGGCCGCATATAAGACTGCAACCTCCGTTGATGCATTGTGCTGCTAAAGCTTGGAATCCAAGGGACATCCATATACGCACTTCCCTAAAGCACACTCCGCGATCCATTTAGCGTTTCAATCAAAAAACGGATATAGCGGCGTTGACAATGATGCGGCACTTGGGCATTTGCGCGGCCGCGTGGCTCCCGAAGCACAAACCGGCGCTTACTTACCCCGGCTATCGTGGCACAATAGTCAACCCGGTTCTTCTATTGAACGATCTTATTACCTCAACTGGATCACCTGATTCCATCACTGCCAGTCCTTCCAGTATGAAAGGCAAGATTGCGTCCACATTTGGATCTATTTTCCTCATTTTCCCGAGTAAACTCATGTCAAAAATAGCGTCTTCAGGCGCACCATCTTCCCCTGCCTGCCGCCTCAGACGATAAAAGATGCCAACCCAATAATTCACCTGTTCTTGCAACGACCAACTACCATAAACTATTGGGAATAAAGCGGACTCAATCGCAGGGCGCACGACATCGACAACCTCCACTGTTACAGGCGAACAATAGATTTGCTCGCATGCGACAATCAGTTTTTGTAGATCGCTTGAATATACCTCATATGTTTCATAACGTACATCAGTGCCCTGCTCCAACCGATAACCTTTTATTATCCTATAGTCCAATCCTGGAACGGATATCTCCACAGGCGCAGGAAATTTTTCCTCTCGCTCCTTTGCCGATAGAATGCGAGACATACTTAAGGAAAATTCAATTTCCTTCCGCCTTCTCGACTCATGATTTACGACCCAAACAATTACTGATCCAATTTCAACGCACTCGTAAGCACTGAGAAAATCGGATTCCTCAATTGTTGCTCTTAATTGCGCCGGCAATTCAGCGTAACTCATTCTTTTTCGAAAAACCATTAAAGTTGCTCCAAAATAATATTTCCACTAGCATCACTGTCTAGCACACGGAATTTAACGCCGGGCGGAATAATCGTTTCAGCTGCATATACCGGCTTCCCGATTTTATCGTGGAAGTTAACACCAAAAGACAGCTCAGAAATATCTTTTGCCTCACTTGTACGAATTGTTGCATTCCTGTGAGCACTGTAGGCATCGCCTTTGTCTGGTGCGGTTGACCAAAAACTCGACTCTACAGTATTGCCAGTTCGGAATTTATCGTCGAATTCAGCCAATCTTGCAGGATCATCCAAGCGCCATCCCCTATACTGGACTGGACCGGAACTCGGCATTTTTTGCAGCCCGGAATTGATTAAGTCGGCCAGAGCATTCGCTTCCTTGCTTCCGCCCGCCCCCAATGTTTGATTTAGATCTCGATAAAACAACTTGGTTGTATAGCCAAAAACAGCATGAGCTTCGTCCGGGGTCAGACCGCGCTCTTTCATAGCTTTAGCAATTAACGCTTCATACTCCACACTATAACTCCTCATATTCGCATAAAAGGCATCTACGTCCTTTTGAGGCATCTTTTTAAAGTCTGAGACCAATTTTGAATAGGCGGGGGCATCCGCCAAATCACCGGCACTTCTCAGTATTGTCTTTGCCCCAGAGAGCGGAAAATCAATTAACGACTTCAGCGTCCTCCCGCCCGTCACGACGCCAAGAATCTCCGCCCCTGCCTCGACACCCCCAAAAACAATGGCCGTCGCCCCAAGCCCGATATTCTCTTCCGAAAAATCTCTCGCTGCAGTGACGTTTTCTTGCACGAAATCACCGACCGGCTTGAGGGCCTCGCCGATTTGCTTTGCTCCGTCGCTTCTGAAGTTATAGTTCAGGCCTTCAGCGATTTCTTTTTGTACCCCAACCGCCGCGTCCACGGAGTCCAGCATGTACGGGATCGATGCGAGACCCGCACCAAGCCGTACCACGTAATTATATAGCCCGCCCACGACAATTTCGCCCGCGCCCAGAGCAAGGGTAGCGCCATTCTCCACCATCTGGAGCGCTTCATCGAGAATGCCTTCCGGCATGAAAGCATTGGTCTGGACAGCGGCGCCGCCAATATACACGTTCCCCGAGCCGTTCGTGATATAGGCGCGGCAAACAATCTGGTCGCTGACCCTGGCCGCAGGTAAGCCATTGATAAACACAGTAGAACTGCCGGTTGCAATCGGCAACGGCGCTTGCGGGTGTAACGAGCACACCGCCACGTCAACATACGCCCGCGCGGCCATGATGCCGTTGGTGAACACGTTACTGGAACAGGGACCGACGATCTTGCCGGTAACGTCGCCTATGCCTCCTATCGGACCGTCACCGGGCGGCGTGTGGCCGATCGAATCCCCTAGCCTTGCTGCTCTTGGCATGTTTAGCTCTCCGTGGGCTGGTTGAGCATGGCCTGTACCTCGGCAATGCTGGAAAGACGCACAGTCGGCGACCCCGCCACAAACATCGAGGCCTGGTGCAATCGCTCGCGCAAGGATGCGGCGCCGCGTTCGGGCCGCATCTCGAGCAAGTAGCTGCCTGCCTTGCGCCATAAGACACCGCTGTTGGGTACAACAAAATTCGGATGCAATGGCGTGCCGGCGGCATCAAAAAACGCCCAGGCGTCATGCTCGACTTCGCGCGCGTCGGTCTTGCGGCACGCTTCCTCCTGGTTGGCGAACGCGTGCAGGGTGCGGCGCCGCTCGGACAGCGCAAACACGGTCGATGCGAGCGCTGGCGCCGTGCTGGCGGGCGCGCTGGATGCGGGCGCCACCTTGTGGCGTAGCTTCACGCTGTCCAGAATGCCATCGAAGGCGGCATTCCATTCTTCGGTAAACGGATTGAGGCAGGTCGCGGCGATCAGCATGGCGTGTACGTCGCCCGCTTCGGTGCGGGGCAGCATGGTGATCACCTGGCGCTGGTGCATCAGATACCCTGCGCTGCGCCAGCGGTAGGCAAGCTCGATGGCTGGTGTGTCGTCCACCGTCCGCTCCGCCTTGCCCAGCAGGCGGAAATCGGGCAAGGACTTGCCCAGTTCGGTGACGAGCCGGTCCGCGAAATTGACCAGGGAATCGTCGCCCCGCGCATCCGCATGCGACATCACCACGCTGAACTCGCTCGGCCCATTATCGCTGAGCGTAAACATGTGCATGGTCTTGTCCTTGAGCTGCGCCGGCAGTTCGAAGGTTGCATGATTGGAATGGTATGGCATGGCTGACTGTTCTTTCATATCGATTCATTTTTTCGGCGAAGCCCACCTGCCGCGATGGTCGCAACATGGCATGCCACGCTCGCCGGCGAACTGGCGCCGGAAGCGCTGACGTTCCATGGATTGGCGGCCGCGCGCGGACAGCGCGGCCGAACCAGCCCGCGCATGACGAGCGATGGGGTGTCGATCAGCTGTTCAGATCGATCCTGGCGCTACCGATCACCTTGACATTCACACCGCTGATGGTGATGGTGCCGTCCGCTTTCATCTCGATCTTGCTGCTGCCCACCTGCAGCGTGATATCGGTGCTCGCCGTCAGATGAATATGCTCGGTCTCCGCCGTCAATTCGACATTCGTATGGCCCTTCACATGCACGTGCTCGGTCTGCGCCGTGGCCTCGATATTGGTCTTGGCCGTATCGTGAATGTGCGCCGTTTCCGCCGTCGTCTCGATATGCTTCTTGACCTTGGTGACGTGGAAACCCTTGCTCACCGTATTGGTCTGGTGAGGACCGTGAACAAGGGTGTCCTGGTTGTTCAGCACCGTGGTGACCATATCCTTCTGCGAATGGATATTGATCAGCTCTTTACCCTTCTGATCGTGGATCACCATTTCGCAATGGCCACCGCCACCCGGCGTGGAACGGCTCTTGAACCCCATCATGTGCGCGCCGGCCGGCAGGTCGTACGGCACCGGCTGGTCGTCGTTGTACACGCGACCGGTACAGATCGGACGGTCCGGATCACCTTCGAGGTAATCGATGATCACTTCCTGGCCGATGCGCGGAATCGAAATCGTGCCCCAGTTCTTGCCGGCCCACGGTTGCGACACACGGATCCAGCACGAGCTGAGCTCATCGCGGCGGCCGTAACGGTCCCAGTGGAACTGCACCTTGATGCGCCCGAACTTGTCGGTGTGGATCTCGGTCCCTTTCGGGCCGACCACGGTGGCCGTCTGCGGACCCGGCATGTTGGGACGCAAATGCGCCTGGCGCGGACGATACGGAATCTTGCGGCGGATCGCGCTGAAGCTGTTGCGGTACACATCGCTGGCGCCGCGCTCAAAATAGTTATTGCGCGCGCTGTACTGCACCGACAGCACCAGGAAGTCGTTGTCGCCGCCCTGCTCGAACCAATGATGCTCGGTCAGCTTGAATGTATGGCCCGAGGCAAAGCCGCGGCAGTCGGAGGTGCCGGTGAAAATCTTGGCCTGCCATTCCAGCACTTCCAGGCGCTGCTTGGCTTCCGCCTTGCCTTCGCCCTTGTTCTTGTAGAAGAAGGCCGGATTGCCGTCGTACACTTCCATCTTCGGCACGTCGCCCTGCTCGGCCACGGTGGGCTGCTCGACCAGCTGGATGGTGTTCGGCTCCTTGAAGTTAAACGTGTTCAAGGCCATCTTGGTCGACTGCACCATGCGCTCGGCTGTGAACGCGGTCACCGCATCCTCTGAGTGAACCCGGTTACCGGCGTTGAACTTGACCGATGCGTGCCCTTTCTGCGGCGGGCAAAAGCCCGCGTTGCAGGAGTCGTCGCTGATGACCATGATGTGGCTGCCGGCGCTGTGCTCGAAGTAATAGAACAGGCCGTACTTTTCCATCAGGCGGCACGTGAAGTGCTCGTCGGTCTCGTCGTACTGGACGATGTAGTTTTCCGGCGGATAGCTTTTGCTGGTGCGGAATTCGTAGGTGGCCAGGCCGCCGTGGTCGCCCTTGTAGATCTTGTCGAGCACGCCGAGCACGTTCAGGTCCTGGAAAATGCGCGAGTTGACGCGGCGCTTGAGGTACGTCAGCCAAGGCACGATTTCGGCGTGGTAAAAGGCGAAGCCGCCATCCGAATGGCTGAAGCCGAACGAGTTGACGTAGCCGTTGATGTAGCTTTCGCTGCCATCGGCCATCAGCACGCCGACGCTGACGTTCTTGCCCATCAGGGTCTTGAGCTCGATGGCGCCGTCCTTCGAGATCAGGCTCAGGTTAAAAATGTACTGGTCCGAAATCGTCGTGGTGCCGCTCATCGACTCGATCAGCAAACCTTTGATCGGCGAGTAAAAGCGCAGCAGGCGCGTGGTGTCGACATAGTCGGCGGCGCCTCCGCCTCCGCCTCCCCCCCCGCCGCCGCCGCCGCCGCCAGCACCGGCTCCGGGGGCGGACAGCGCCACCGGATCAATCGCCGCCGGCATAAAGCTCTCAACTGGTACGCTGAAGTCCATGGCCGCCTGCCCGGCCAGCGGGTGCTCGGCGATCGACAAGTTCAGATACTGAGACATATCCTCGCCCACGGCGGGCGCGCCCGGCACGAAGGGCATGTGCGGAATCTTGCCGGAAATCGTGTCTCCCAAGCCGCGTGCGTCAGGCACGAACGGCATGTGCGGAATCTTGCCGGCGATATCGCCCGCCTGGCTTAACAGCGCTTGCGCCTGGCCGGCGACCTGCATCGCCTTGGCGACGTTAGGGTTGGCCTGCGCCGCCAGGGCCGCGCCCGCGCTGGCAAGGTCGCCAAGACCGGCGCCACCCTGCAGGGCCGATGCCGCTTCGATGGCAGCGCCGGCGACAGCGATCTTCTGGCCGTCGACGCCGGCCAGGCCGGCAGCGCCGAGCGCCAGGCCCGTAACCGATGGGGCCGGCGCCGGAGGCTTGGTGGCAACGGTCGTGTGTGGTTTGAGGCCATCATCGGTGGCGTCAATGCGGCCGGTCTTGCTATCTAAGGGTTGAAATGACATCGCTGCTGCTCCCGCAAGTACAAAAAGTGGATCGATTACCCCGGCGTGGCCAGGCATTCGCGCCGTTGCGCCGCCCTCGCCCGCCCTCTTCGCTTGCGCGTCCGCCGGCCCTGTCGCGCCAGCCAGTGCAAGAAAATGAAGGTTATCGTTTTGGAAAGTGTGTATACTATCACAAAGAAATTAATCATTAGATATTAGACATTTTTACGGTCGATCGACATCCACGAGCCGAAACTCTTCTTGAATGACAACTAATCTCGCTCCAAATAGCTGGACAAACTTCAACGACATGGCACGCAAGATGCAACGGCGAGATACATCGGCAAGCGACCGGCAACGACGCGCGAGCGACAAGCGCCTGCGCCATTTGTCGCATCAAGCGGCCGCTTCGCCTGGCCCGATCGCCGCTGCCGCGATGCCGATCGCCCCTGCGCTGCGGCTGGTGCGAGGCTATCCGGTCAACCCGATTTCGGGCTGCAAGCTGCTGGCCGGCGACAGCGATCTCGACTTCGCCCTGCCGGCCGCCCTGCCCCTGCGCTGGCAGCGCATCTACAGTTCCGGCCAGCGCAAGACCGGCCTGCTCGGCCAGGGCTGGAGCACGCCGCTGTCGGATACGCTGCACATCAGCGATGGCCAGCTCATTATCCTCGATCCATTCCAGCGCGACATCACTTTCGCACTGCCGCGGGCGGGCGAGGCCCTGTATTCGCTGACGGAAAAAATCACCCTGGAACGCACCGGCGAGCGCAGCTTCGAGCTGACCGACGCCGACGGCCTGCGCAAGCAATTTGCCATGCTGCCGAGGGCCTACGACAGCGCCGTGCTGGTCGGCATAGTCGATGCCAACGACAACCGGATCAGCATCGCCTGGAACGCGCGCCAACTGCCCGAGACGGTGCAAGACAGCGCCGGGCGCGTATTCGTCATGGACTACATCGCCCATCGCGGCCAGGTGCGACTGGGCAGCATCAGCGTGCAGCGCGACGCGGTCGACTACGAGGAACCGACCACCGAGTTGGTAATGCAATATAAGTACGATGAACTCGGCAATCTGTTCCAGGTGATCGACCGTGCCGGCCACGTCACGCGTCAGTTCGCCTACATGAACCATATCATGATCGAACACGCGCGGCCCGGCGCTCTGGTGTCGCGCTACGAGTACGACGAATACGAGTGGACCGGCAAGGTCACGCGCAACTGGGCCAACAACGGCATGTCGTGGAATTTCCGCTACCTGACCGGCGAAACCCTGGTCTACGACCACCTCGGGCGCGAGGAGCTTTTCCGCTTCGACAAAAAGCACCGCTTCACCGGCATGGTCGACGCGCTCGGCGGCGAAACCGTGCGCCACCTCGACAACCATGGCAATGTGGTCGGCATCGTCGCGCCCGGCGGACCGAGCACCATCTACCGCTACGACCGGCGCAGCCGCGTAATGCGGGTGGAAAGCAACGGCAAAGGGACCGGCATCGTGTACGACGCCAAGGTCGACAAGCCGGCCCTGATCACCGATGCGCTTGGCGCCATCACGGCGCTGCGCTACGACGAGCGCGGCAACCTGCTCAGTGTAACGGACGCGCTCGGCAACCGCACCGACTATCGATACAACGAGCACGGCTTGCCTGTCAAGGTGACCGACGCCGCCGGTGGCGTCAAGCTGCTGACCTACAACCGCGCGGCCCAGCCGGTCAGCTATACCGATTGCTCGGGCAACACCAGTCACTTCAGCTACGACGTCGACGGCAAGCTGTTGCGCTGGACCGATGCGCAGGGCAACGCCACTTCCTACACTTACGATGCGGCCGGCCGCGTGACGACGACCGTGCACCCCGAAGGCGCCACCGAGGCTTACGAATACGACGCCCTGGGCCGCCTGCTGGCGCACACCGACGCCGCCGGCAACCGCAGCAGCTACGTGCTCGATGTGGATGGCAAGCTGCTCAAACGCATCGATGCGCGCGGCGGGGTGCTCGAGTACCGCTACGACGGGGCGCGCCGCCTCGCCGCACTGATCAACGAGGATGGCGACACCCACCTCGTCGTGTACGACGCGCTCGACCGCATGGTTGAGGAGACCGGCTTCGACGCTCGCCTGACCCGCTACCTTTACGGCGACAGCGGACTGCTGGCCGCGAAGGAAGAACTCGACAACGGCGTGCGCACCGATACCAGTTATACGCGCAACAGCGCCGGGCAAGTCCTCGACATGTTCATCACACGCGTGGCCGGCGACGCCAACGCCGAACAGTCGCGCCAGCGCTTCACCTACGACGACCTGGGCCGGATGACGCAAGCCATCAGCGCCGACGCCATCGTGGCGCTAAATTACGACGCGTTGGGACAACTGGTGAGCGAGCAGCGCGAAAGCGGCGGCGAAACGCGGGTCCTGCGTCACCAGTACGACGCGCTGGGCAACAGGACCCGGACCGTGGGGCCGGATGGGCCGGTGCTCGATAAGCTGTCCGACGCATCCGCACATCCGCGCCAGGCTAGCGCCAGCGGTCACGCCCGGCAGCCGCGCCCCAACCGCCGTATCCAGGGCGCGCTGGCCAACACCTTCCATCACGATCCGATGGGGCCAATGCTATCGCAGGTGGCGGGCCAGATCGTGACGGGCGAAGGTGCCCTGCCTGCGACAGAGCGCAACGACCAGTACGACCAGACCGGCAATTTGCTGGCGATGGACGACAAGCGCAACGCGCGCATGACGGATTGGCATGACGTGATCGGACGCATCCTGTCGGCGGTGCGGCCGAAGCTGGACGAATGATGAGTAAAGAATTGCGCGCGTGACAATTCTGAGAGAACCCATGTTATCCATCGCCGCCATTGAAATTGCCAGGTGCCCGTGGCAGCAACTTCGCATCATGGGAGGCTCGGCTGTCAACATACCAGACGCGCTTCACCAGCTGCTGGGGGCTGCAACGCCCGCCGATTGCGAAGACGCTTACTGGAAGCTCGAAAATCGCGTTGTCGTCCAGGGCCAGCTATTCGAGGCGGCGCAATTCGTCGTGCCGGTTTTACTGGCGGCTTTGCTGGAACCTCGTCTCAGCCATGTGACGATCAGCGTACTGGAACTTTTGCTTCAAATCGTTTTGGGCGAATCCCATGAGGACGAGCTTGCATTGGGAGCGCCTGATCTTGGTGACAAGTGCAGGGAGCGCGCCCGGCAAGGGCTGTGGGTATTGTATGGGGAACTGATGCGGGGAAACCGGGATTGCGCACGCGAGGTGATCGAGGCCATCGAATTGGACGCCACGCGGCTCGACACGTTTCTCAAGGAAGCGCTGAGCACCTGACAGTCCAGCCGGCAGAATCAAGGCGGCCGGAAACCGCGCGCACAATCAAATTCAAAGACATCTCCACGCAAAGCGCATTTGATGGCGTATCGCCGGATTGTCTGGGCAATATGATGATGGGCTTTGCGCGCGACACAGAAAACGTCAGCACGCGCGGGCCGCAGGCGGTCGATCAAGAAAGCAATAACATGGATGACTCATTTGCACCTGGATCAGCGCGCTCCCCGGCATCCCTGGCAATTTTGCAAGAGGCTTTATGATCATCGTTCGGTGTGAAACAGGATGCGATGTGCGCATCGCGGCCGATTCCCTGGCCGGCGCGTCTTTTGCAGGCCTCGATCTGCATCGCGCCCTGCTTGTCGGCGAAAATGTACAGGGGTCCGATTTTTCCGGGGCAGGACTACGGTCCGCGTATGCGCCCGGCGCCGATTTCTCGCGCTGCGTTTTCAATGGCGCGAGCCTGGCCGCGTGCGAGGCGGCGGGAGCGAATTTTGCTCATGCCGACCTGAGCAAAGCGATGATGCGAAGCGGCGGTTTCGAGGGCGCAAATTTTCGTGGAGCGTGTTTTCGCCACGCCGCCGTCGGGGGCGCGCGGTTTTCAGGTGCGGTATTTTGCGGCGCCAACCTGGAGCAATGCGAGGAACTGGACACTGCCGATTTGTCAGCCGCGCTGTACGATCATTCCACGCTCTGGCCTCGCGATTTCGACCCTGCGGCACGCGGCATGATCCGTGGTTGAGTCATCATTTTTACAACAACCGAATGCACCAATGCGCCATATCGATCTTGACGCCCCATGTTCCCACCCGCTCATACGCGAGCAATGGAAGCAATTCCGGATGCCTGACGTCTGCGGCATTGTCACCGGCGATGGCACGGTCCTGGTCATGGATGAGAGGTACCAGCACGCAGGAGACGGCATTCGTTGCCATGTCCGGCCCCTCTGCGAAACGTCGATTGAGAGCTTGTGCGAGTTCGGCATGGAATTCATCGAGGTGGACCCGTGCATAAGGCAGAGCGCCATTCCCGGCACAGGTGCGCGTGCATTGTGCGGCGAAGGAGGCATGGGTAACGAAGGCTTCGTCGCGGTGGTGAACGAGCATGGACTGGTATGGGCGATCTTTCTCACTGTCTCCAACCCCTTTTACGAAGTCAACATCGTCGGCGACTGTGTCGAAGCCATGAGCACCCACGGCGTGCTGTGGCGCTTCCCGATCGCCAGGCCCTGGGAAATCGATCTCACCTACACAATCGATTGGAGATCGGGATGTCAGTCGCCGGATCCATCGGAACAAACATGAATGCCATTGACAATGTATGACTATATCGGCCCGAAAGACATCGCCGACGCCGTCGCCAAGGTCGCTCCGGGTTTTCCGGTGTTATCAAGCGCCGGCTTGATGCAATGGCTGGCCGACGACCAGCAGCAAGCCGATATCAACGGGCAGGTGATCGCCACATTCATCGTCGATGAAAACGGCACACTGCGCATCGCGGATCGTTGCAGCGAACATGTGGCCTGCGCCGGTGGCCGCCCGGTGCAATCGGCCGGCGAAATGACTTTTCAGGTCGACAAGGGCCAGGCGCGCGTTCACGCCGTCACAAACCAGTCCACCGGCTACTGCCCCGAGCCTCAGTCATGGCCGCAGGTGGCCGACGCCATCCGCAAGGCCGGCCTGGTGGCTCCGGCCGGCTTCCACGTCAATTTCCTGTTCCGGAAATGCACGGATTGCCATGCCCTGAATGTGATCAAGGAGGGCGTGTTCGTGTGCGCGATGTGCGATGCGGATTTACCTGCGGACTGGAACCTCGCCTGACTGCCGGCAAGCGCATGCGCCAGGCCGGCATCGACGTTTCTGCGCCCGCGTTGTATAGTCCACCTATCTCCATTTCCAGAAAAGCGATCCATGGCCGAGAAATCAGACATCCTGTACGGCGTTGCCGAAGCCAATGACGAGACCCTGGCCGCCATGCGCCTGCGCGCCATGGCCAGCGCATTTGGCGAGCCCGATCACATGGACCTGGACGACGATCCCACCCTGCGTGTCAACATCTACGCCTTTGGCCGTAACTTTGTCGAGGAATGCGAGGTCGCCGCCGCGGACCAGGAAGGCTATGTGCTGGTCACCTCCGGCATGAGCGACCGGCTCATGACCGGCCCGCTCGATACCGATGTCGCCGACACCCTCGCTGCGGAGCTGGTATGGAACGTACCGGACCTCAATCCCGCCTATTTCACCACCTTGCGCTGGCTGGCAAAGCTGCCGGAATTCGACCACACCTGGTTCGGCCAGGGTCACACCGTGCCGATGCCGATGTCGCCGCTGGAAGGCTGTGCGTTCAAGACCTTCCTGTTCCTGCCGCCGATTATCCGTACCGACCGCGAACTGTTCGAGCATATCGACCATGACGGATACGCGATCGGCACCCTGTGCGTGCACCTGATCTCGGACAGCGAATATGCCCTGGTCCGTAACAGCGAGGAAGGCCTGGGCGAATTCCTCGACCTGCTCGATGATAACGACCACCCGCACGTATTCAATCCCGTGCGACGCCCCTACGTGTAAGCGCGCCCGCAAGGCCGATCGATGCGAAAGTTGATGAAACACCAATGGCACGACCTGCGCGATCAGTTGCTGCGGCTCGACGATCACGCCGAGCCGGAAGTCATTTTCAAGACCCTCGTCGCTGGATTCAGGAAATACCGCCCGCAGTTCAGCAGCGGGCCATTTGCCTACTTGCGTTTCGCGCGCTACTTCAGCATGCAGGCGGCCGACTATCCGGTGGCGCAATCGACGATGCGCGATGCCGAGTTCCGCCATTTCAAGAACTGCATCCTGGGCTACGACGTCTGGGGCGACCTGAACTCCATTGCGGGGCTTCTGAGCGAGACAATGGAACGCCTGGTCACGCTTCACATCGAGCAGTGTTGTCCCAGATGCAGGCACGAGGATTTTGCCACCTACAAGTCGGTTGCGACAGGGCAGCTTGTGATCCAGTGCGCGGTGTGCTTTCATGTGGAAGGTCGCAACAGCGATGCCTATGCGGGGGGCGCAATCACCTTTGCCAGCGCGGCCGACCTGCGCCTGCCTTGCCGCCCGCCAGCGATCGCCCTGCCCCTGCCCGCACACCTTTCTCCCCGCATCCGCGTCGATTGCGCCGAGATGGTCGATTACAACCTCGTCGTGCTGTCGCACCGGGACGAGGAAACCGACTCCGCCGGTGCTCTCCACGGCTTCTATCGCGGCATGCCAGTGGCCATCTTTGATGAGGATATCAACGAGCAAGGCCATCCGGGCTATCTCGTCGCCAACGGACACGCGGAACCGGTAGTCAACCCGCCGCCGTGGGCCGCAAGCGCCAGATGGCTGTGCCGCATCGACAAGACCGGCGTTCGCCACGCAAGCGCCGCCGGCTAGCCTCCAGCGGTGCCGCCACGACTGGCGCACATATCAACGCTGTCGGCGTCGTCGACATAGATACTGATCCACGCATCGAGATATGCCCAAAAATCGACCACTTCGGGCGTATCGGGCTCCTCGTGCCACCAGATCAAGCCGGTCGCAACGCCATCCGGCGCCGAAAAGTCCAGGCACAGGTAATCGCCTCCCCCATTATGAAAGACGGTCAGCACCTTGCTGATATCGCACGGCATGCTGGCGGCGGTGTCGTCGTCGATATCGAACCGGTCGTCGGACAAGAAAGCCCAGTCTTCGACCGGCAACGGCCCCATTGAATTGGCGGACAGGAAGGTCCAGCCATTGTGGATATGCATGTAGAAGTCACGCAATTGCGCGGGAATGCGCGGCCACACGGTCTGGAACTGCGCGGGCACGGCGCGCAGGGCGGGATGCCCGCGATAGAAATGGCGCTTGCCTTTGGCCGTGAATGGATACAACAGCGACACCGCCTTGCTGTGCTCCACCAGCACCACCAACGGCTTGGCGAACGTGTGCAGGAAATTGAGGACGGCCGGCATCCGGGCCGCGACCTTGTTCCAGTAAGCGCCCAAGGCCAGCTTGCGCCCCTGTTGCTGATCGTGCAGGATGGCCACCCATTGCGCCGGCACCGGCAAGGCCGGGTCGACCTCGACCGGCGTTTCCATTAACAGCGCCGGCCTGATGAAGCGGGCCAGGTCATCGAGCATGAGCTGCCTGGTAAGGAGGAATGGCATTGTCGCGATCCTGTCGTGTCGGCCGCGCAGGTTAGCACGCGGGTACGCCGCCCGCAATCGCGACGTATCCCGCCGCAGGCCAGGCAAGGCGCTACTGGACCAGCGGACTATCGGCCCCTTCCATGCTCATGCCCTCGATCCGCGCCTGTCCCACCAAAATATGCAGGTACTGATGCGTGGCGCGCTGGCTCGACTGGCGGTCGAGATACGCCGCAATCTCGCTTTTCACCGCGTCGAACGGCAACAAGCGCCCCGCCACCCGCCGCAGCACCTGCACGATATGCAGGCCGAAGCGCGTTTCGAGCAAGCGCCCCGCCAGCTCGCCTTCGCCCAGCCGGAACACCAGTTCCTCGAACTCCGGCACGCTTTGCCCGCGCGACAATTGCCCGAGGCTGCCGCCCACCTTGCCGGAACTGCAGTTCGAATACTGCGCGGCCAGCTCGCCGAAGCGGTCCGGATGCGCCTGCAACTCTTCCAGCACGGCCTCGCCAGTGGCGCGCAGCAACTCCAGCGGCGCGCCAGGGGTCACCTGGAACAGGATATGGCGCGCCTCGACCATCTCGCCGCTGGTATAACGTTGGGCATTGTTGCGGTACCACGTCATGCAGGCCGCTTCGTCGGCCTTCGGCACCTTGACCTGCAGCGCCAGCAGCGCCTCGATGCGGGCGTCGTCGTCGCCCCCGGTCATTCCCAGTTCATCGGCCTGTTGCAGCAGCAAGGTGCGCAGCACCAGTTCATGCACCGCTTCTTTGAGCGGATTGCCCGCTTCCTGGTGATGCGGCAACTCGCGCTCGATCGCCACATCGTCGATCTCCACGCCATTCACAGAAATACCCATGATCATCCTCCCGATTAACGACTACGCACGAGCTGGTAAGCGCGGCCAAGATAGGTCAGCGCGCCGAAGCCGCTCCACACGTGCACCAGGCGGGTGAACGGGAAGATGACGAACAGCGACATGCCCATGAACAGATGCAGCTTGAACAGCAGCGGCGCATCGATGATGAATGCGGCCGCATCGCCGCGGAAAGTTACGATATGTTGCGCCCAGTTCATCAGCAGGACCATCGTGTGTCCGTCCATGTGGCCGGCCGACACGTAGATCGACGACAGTCCCAGCAGCAAGGTGGCCAGGATCCACAGCAGCACGATCTTGTCCTTGAAGGTGGTGGCCTTGCGCAGGCGGTCATTGCCGAAGCGCCGTGCCAGCAGCAGCACGATGCCAACCAGGCACAGCAGCCCCATGACACCGCCGGCCACCATCGCCACCAGTTGCTTGAGGCCATGGCTGACACCCAGCGTATCCCACACCCACACCGGCGTCAGCAGGCCCGCCATGTGGCCGAAGAACAGGCCGATGATGCCAATATGGAACAGGACGCTCCCATACCGCAAGCTGCCCTGATGCAGCACCTGGGTCGATTCCGACTTCCACGTATATTGCTCGCGGTCGAAACGGATCAGGCTGCCGAGCAAAAAGATCGCCAGCGCGATGTAGGGATAAATCCCGAACAGAAATTGATGCAGATAGTCCATGATGCCTCCTTTACGCGCCGGCCGCGGCGCGCGCCGTGCGGGGATAGAATTTGATCGTGTGCGTGCCGGGCGCCCCTGGTTTGAGCAGCGGTTCGACCCCGTCCATGCCCGGACCGAAGGTTTCCAGCGCCTCGTCCATGTCGCGCACCGGCGGCTCGGTCAGCTCCTCGGCCGCCACCGGGCTCAACTGTTCCAGCACGGCGAACACGCCGGCGTACGGGCTGCCGTTGGCGGCCAGCTTGCGGCCGATGTGCGCCAGCACGTGCACCGCGTCCGACAGCAGGCGCGCGGCCTCCTCCGTGCTCTGTTGCGACAGGAATTCGAGGAACAGCGGCACGAAGTCGGGCAAGTCGTCGCCCGTCATGAACAAGCCGTGTCCCTTGTATTCTTCCATCAGGTCGACCATGGCCTGGCCACGGTCGCGCGATTCGCCATGAATATGCTCGAACAGATGCAGCGAATGCGAGGGATTGCGGTCGAACGTCATCACATAGTTTTGCTGCAGGTCGATCAGGGCGCCGTCGCTCAGGTAGGCGAACAGCGGCAGCAGCGGCGCGTGCAGGGCCGGCGAATGCGCCATCGCATTGGCCAGGAAAGGCAACTCGGCGATCAGCTCCGCTTCCGGATACAGCAGCAGGTTGGACAACACCTGATAATGTTGATTGGTTTTCATCATGCCTCCTGGATGTCTTGCGTTTCGTCTTGCTTCTCATCTTTTCTCTTGCGCGACTTCGGCATCGCCATGAAGATGGCCGAGCCCTGCTTTTTCTTCCCGAACAGGCTGGTTTCCGTCACGCCGTCCGAACAGCCGTTACCGAAGCTGAAGCCGCACGAACCTTTTTCGTTGAAGCTGTCTTCCGCCATTTCCTTGTGACTGCTCGGAATCACGAAGCGGTCCTCGTAATTGGCGATCGCCATGATGTGGTACATATCCTCGACCATGGCGCGGCTCAAGCCGACCTGTTCCAGCACGGCCAGGTTCTCGACCTTGTCCACGGTCTTGCTGCGCATGTAGGCGCGCATGGCCAGCATGCGGTCGAGCGCGCGGATCACGGGCGGCTGGTCGCCGGCGGTCAGCAAATTGGCCAGGTACTGCACCGGAATGCGCAGGCTGTTGGTATCGGGCAAGATGCCGTTCATCCCCAGCTTGCCGGACTCGGCCGCCGCCTGGATCGGCGACAGCGGCGGGATGTACCACACCATCGGCAGCGTCCGGTATTCCGGATGCAGCGGGAAAGCCACTTTCCAGTCGACCGCCATCTTGTAGACGGGCGACTTCTTGGCCGACTCCAGCCACGAGTCGGGAATGCCCTGGCGTCGCGCTTCCTCGATGATGGCCGGGTCGTGCGGGTCGAGGAACAGGCCCAGCTGCGCCTGGTACAGGTCGCGCTCGTCCGGCACCGAGGCCGCCGCTTCGATCTTGTCGGCGTCGTACAGCAGCACGCCCAGGTAGCGGATGCGCCCGACGCAGGTTTCCGAACACACGGTCGGCTGGCCCGCTTCAATGCGCGGATAGCAGAAGGTGCATTTCTCGGCCTTGCCCGACGACCAGTTGTAGTAAATCTTCTTGTACGGGCAGCCGGAAATGCACATGCGCCAGCCGCGGCATTTATCCTGGTCGATCAGCACGATGCCGTCGTCTTCCCGCTTGTACACCGAACCCGACGGGCAGGACGCCACGCAGGTCGGGTTCAGGCAGTGCTCGCACAGGCGCGGCAGGTACATCATGAAGGTGTTTTCGAAGGTGCCGTACATTTCCTTCTGCATGTTGTCGAACAGCTTGTCCTTGCTGCGGGCGGCGAACTCCCCGCCCAGGTCGTCTTCCCAGTTCGGACCCCATTCGATCTTGTCCATCTTCTTGCCGGTCAACACAGAGATCGGACGCGCCGTCGGCGGCGTTTCCGACAGCGGCGCGTTTTGCAGGCGCTCGTAGTCGTAGGTGAACGGCTCGTAATACTTGTCGATGGCCGGCAGGTTCGGATTGGCGAAAATATTGGCGAGAATTTTCAGCCGCCCGCCCTGGCGCGGTTCGATCTTGCCGGCAGCCGTGCGTTTCCAGCCGCCATTCCATTTATCCTGGTTTTCCCATTCCTTCGGGTAACCGATGCCGGGTTTCGTTTCGACATTGTTGAACCAGGCGTATTCGACGCCGTCGCGGCTGGTCCAAACGTTCTTGCAGGTTACCGAACACGTGTGACAGCCAATGCACTTGTCCAGGTTCAACACCATGCCGATTTGCGCTCTGATCTTCATACGTGTGCTCCCTTGTTTGCTCCACTCGTTTCTTCCACCAGGGGGCCTTCCAGCCACTCCACTTTGTCCATCTTGCGTACCAGCACAAACTCATCGCGGTTCGAGCCGACCGTGCCGTAGTAATTGAAGCCCCACGACAACTGTGCATAACCGCCGATCATGTGGGTCGGCTTGGTCACGGTGCGCGTGACCGAGTTGTGGATGCCGCCCCGCTTGCCCGACAATTCCGCGCCCGGCGTGTTGATGATCTTTTCCTGGGCGTGGTACATCAAGGTCATCCCTTCCGGAATACGCTGGCTGACCACCGCCCGCGCCGTCAGGGTGCCGTTGACGTTGAACACTTCGATCCAGTCGTTGTCGACAATCCCGGCATCCTTCGCATCGATTTCCGAAATCCACACGTGCGGCCCGCCGCGCGACAAGGTCAGCATGCGCAGGTTGTCCGAATACGTGGAGTGGATGCCCCATTTCTGGTGCGGCGTCAGGAAGTTCAGCGCGATTTCCTTGTTGCCGTTCGGCGCCGCGCCCAACATCGCCGCCGTGGTCTTGGTGTCGATGGCCGGCTTGTACACGCACAATCCCTCGCCAAAATCGCGCATCCAGCGGTGATCCTGGTAAAACTGCTGGCGGCCGGTCAGGGTGCGCCATGGGATCAGTTCGTGCACATTGGTATAGCCGGCCGTGTAGCTCACTTCTTCCGACTCCAGTCCCGACCAGGTCGGCGACGAGATGATCTTGCGCGGTTGCGCCTGCACATCGCGGAAGCGGATCGTGTCGTGCTCGCGCGGCAGCGCCAGGTGCGTGTGATCGCGTCCGGTCATGGTCGACAGCGCCGCCCAGGCCTTGACCGCCACGTGGCCATTGGTTTCCGGCGCCAGCGACAAGATCATTTCGGCCGCGTCGATGGCGGTATCTAACCGTGGCTGCCCTTGCGAGACGCCCTCTTCCAACACCGTGCGGTTGATACCGCGCAGCACATCGACTTCGTGCCCGGTCTTCCAGCCGATGCCCTTGCCGCCATTGCCCAGTTTTTCCAGCAAGGGGCCGATCGAGGTGAATTTCTTGAAGACATCCTTGTAATCGCGCGTCACCACGCTCAGGTTCGGCATGGTCTTGCCCGGAATCGGCTCGCACTCGCCGGCGCGCCAATCCTTCGGATCGAACGGTTGGCCCAGTTCGCCCGGGGTATCGTGCATCAGCGGGGTGAGCACCAGGTCTTGCTGGGTGCCCAGGTACTCACCGCCGATTTCCGCGAATTTTTCGGCGATGCCCTTGTAGATTTCCCAATCCGATTTCGATTGCCACAGCGGTTGCACGGCTTCCGACAGCGGGTGGATGAAGGGGTGCATGTCCGACGTGTTCAGGTCGTCCTTTTCATACCAGGTGGCGGTCGGCAGCACGATGTCGCCGTACAGGCAGGTGGTGGACATGCGGAAGTCCAGCACCACCACCAGGTCCAGCTTGCCTTCGGCGGCGGGACGGATTTTCACGTCGCGCGGCTTGACGCAGTGCGTTTCGTCGCTCATCAGCGCGTTCTGGGTGCCCAACAAGTACTTGAGGAAATACTCGTGGCCCTTGCCCGAGCTGCCCAGGATGTTCGAGCGCCACACAAACATATTGCGCGGGAAGTTGGCCGGATTGTCCGGATCGTCGCAGGAAAAATTGAGCTTGCCGGCCTTGATCTGTTCGACCGCATACGCGGCCGGTTCCATGCCGGCGGCCTGGGCCGCGCGGGTGACTTCCAGCGGATTGGTTTCCAGCTGCGGCGCCGATGGCAGCCAGCCCATGCGTTCAGCCTTGGCGTTGTAGTCGATCAGCGCCATCGGCTCGACGTCGTCCCCTGCCGACGGCGAAGAAATTTCGCTCGTGTGCAGTTTTTCATGGCGCCACTGGCTGGTGTGGGCGTAGAAGAACGAGGTACCGTTCATCTGGCGCATCGGCCGGTTCCAGTCCTGCGCAAAGGCGAGCGGGGTCCAGCCGGTTTGCGGACGCAGCTTTTCCTGGCCCACGTAGTGCGCCCAGCCGCCGCCCGACTTGCCGATGCAGCCGCACATCATCAACAGGTTGATGATGCCGCGATACGTCATGTCCATGTGGTACCAGTGATTCAGTGCGGCGCCGACGATGACCATGCTCTTGCCCTGGGTCTTGT
Organism: Massilia sp. CCM 8734; assembly: GCF_011682155.1. Lineage (NCBI taxonomy): Bacteria > Pseudomonadati > Pseudomonadota > Betaproteobacteria > Burkholderiales > Oxalobacteraceae > Massilia > Massilia sp. CCM 8734. The sequence continues at coordinate 381,848 of NZ_WHJI01000001.1, read as the reverse complement.
CGGCGTTTTCGGCAAACTGGCGCGCCACGGTGATGACATCGGCCGCTTTCACGCCGGTGTGCTTGACTTGCCAGGCCGGCGTGTACGGCACGTCGTCGTTATAGCTGGTGGCAACGTTGCCGCCACCCAAGCCACGGTCGATGCCATAGTTGGCCAGGGTCAGGTCGAACACGGTGGTCACCAGCGCGGTGCTGCCGTCGGCCAGCAGCACTTTCTTGACCGGCACGCGGCGCATCAGCATGTCGCTGGCATCCTTGCCGCCGAAGTAGGCAAAGCCGACTTCCTCGACCGCATCGCTGCAGCCGATCAGGGACAGCAGCGGATCGATCGCCTTGCCGCTGGTGCCCTCTTTCTGTTCCAGGTTCCAGCGACCCGACTCGCCCCAGCGGAAACCGATGGTGCCGGCCGGCGCGCAGATGTTGCCGGTCGCTTCGTCGATGACCAGGGTTTTCCAGTCGGGATTATTGGTTTCGTCCAGGTTATTGGCCAGGTGCGAAGCACGCAGGAAGTAATCCGGCACCAGCGCGCCCTTGGTTTCCTTGAGCATGACCAGCATCGGAAAGTCGGTGTACTGCTTGGCGTAGCCACGGAAATAGTCCGAGCCGCCGTTGGCGTGGAATTCTTTCAGGACCACGTGACCCATGGCCAGCGCCAGCGCGGCGTCGGTGCCTTGCTTGGGAGCGAGCCAGATATCGCCGAATTTCGCCATTTCGCCGAAATCGGAGGACACAGCCACCGTTTTCGTGCCCTTGTAGCGAACTTCCGTGTAGAAGTGGGCGTCCGGCGTGCGCGTCATCGGCACGTTCGAACCCCACACCATCAGGAACGTGGAGTTGTACCAATCGGCCGATTCCGGCACGTCGGTCTGTTCGCCCCACACCTGTGGGCTCGCTGGCGGCAAGTCGCAATACCAGTCGTAGAAACTCAGGGCCACGCCGCCGATGAGCGACAGGTAGCGCGTGCCGGCGGCATAGCTGACCATCGACATGGCGGGAATCGGCGAAAAGCCGACGATGCGGTCCGGGCCGTATTTCTTGATGGTGAAGGCATTGGCGGCGGCAATCATTTCATTGACGTCATCCCACTTGGCGCGCACAAAACCGCCCAGGCCGCGGATCGACTTGTACGACTTGGCCCGTTCCGGGTCCTGGCTGATCCAGGCCCAGGCGGCGATCGGGTCCATGGTCAGGCGCGCTTCGCGCCACATCTGCATCAGGCGGCCGCGCACCATCGGGTATTTAACGCGCTGGGCCGAATACACGTACCAGGAATAGCTGGCGCCGCGCGGGCAGCCGCGCGGTTCGTGGTTGGGCAGGTCGGGCCGGGTGCGCGGATAGTCGGTCTGCTGGGTTTCCCAGGTGATCAGGCCATTCTTGACATACACCTTCCAGCTGCATGAGCCGGTGCAGTTGACGCCGTGCGTCGAGCGCACGATTTTATCGTGCTGCCAGCGCTGGCGATAGGCGTTTTCCCAGGTACGGTCCTCATGGACCACGGCGCCGTGGCCGTCGGAAAACGTCTCCTTGGGGCGATTGAAGAACTTCAGACGATCCAGAAAATGACTCATGCTGCCTCCGCTTGGATGAGAGGGGCGCCGTCAACAGGGCGCTACCCGATTGAGCCCAGTCTACGCAGCGGCAGTCATGGTGCATATTGGCAAGAAGGTGGTCGGGCGCGGCGACAAGGAGTAGACGGCCTAGTCCTTTGTGGCTATGGAGGGTGCCGGATGGATACGGTATACATGCGGTATCTGACATCGACGTTGAAGGAAATACCCATGAATATCAGCAGTTATGACGACCTGATCCGCGCCGCGCGCGCCCAGCCGCAACCGCAGCGCCTGTTGTTCGCGTTTGCCAAGGCGGAGTTGCCGGATGAGGCAGGCGAGGCCGAGCGCGCGGGATTTGCCGAGCAGCGCGGCGGCGCGCTGGCCCCGGTGATGTGCGTCGACAAGACCACCGAGGAACTGGGCAGCTTCGCCGAGCTGGTGGCCGAGTCGGCCTACACCGGCAAGGAATGGGACATCGTGTTCGTCACCACCATGTCGGGCCGCAACGGCAAGCCGCCGGCCTCGTCCGAGGCGGAAGCGCCGCTCAATATGATGGTGACCTACATTCACACTGGTCAGATCGGCCAATTCCTGGCGTTTGGAAAGGATGGCGAACTCAAGCGAATGGCCCAGTAATTTACCTCCCCCCAGCCGGTGTCATCAGCCGGTGTCAGGTCTAGCCGGTGTCAGGTCTGACATTCGGACACACAACTGGTGTCAGGTCTGACATTCGGACACGAACTGAACGATCACCACTGCCCAGGCCGTGTCTGAATGTCAGACCTGACACCAAGCCGACATGACACCAAGCCGACACCAAGCCGTACTGGCCAGGTGTTGCGCTCACGCCTCATGACAATCGATTAAACAATGGCTTGCGCGTAACCGCCCGGCATGGGGGAAGCGCGCCGGCGGCAGTCGGTTTCCCACCTGCCCGCCCCTCCACACACACAGCAAATAGTTTGCAATGTGTTGACATGGATCAACGAGTTCGCGAGACTGCATGCATCACCGCAGTCGTTTGCGATGGCACATCAGACATCGTGTCGGGATTTCTCGCCGGACAACGTTGAACTCATCGGGGGGGGCCATGCTCAAGAATTATTCGATCCGCATCATTTTTACGGCGTTTTTCCTTGTCAGCGTGGCGCTGTCGGCGTGCTCCCTGATGGCCTTCGCGCGCGTCTCGACAGAGCAGGACAAAACCATGCGCGCCAGCGAAAACCGCTACCAGTCCTTCCTGCTGGCCGATGAACTGCGCCAGAGCTCGGACGACCTGACCCGCCTGGCGCGCACCTTCGTCGTCTCGGGCGATGCCGCCTACGAACGCCAGTACATGGACATTCTCGACATCCGCAACGGCGCCAAGCCCCGTCCGCAACATTACGAACGCATCTATTGGGATTTCGTCGCCGCCGGGGTCAGCAAACCGACGCCGGACGGGCAGGCCGTCGCGCTCGCCGACCTGATGCGCAAGGCCGGTTTTACCGATGCCGAATTCGCCAAGCTCAAGCAAGCCCAGGACAACTCCGACGCCCTGGTCAAGACCGAAGTGATCGCCATGAATGCCGTGAAGGGCTTGTTCGATGACGGTACCGGCAAGTTCACGCAAAAGCGCGAACCCGACATGGACCTGGCGCGCAAGATCATGCACGACGCCGATTACCACAAGAACAAGGCAACGATCATGAAGCCGGTTAATGAGTTCCTGGTCATGCTCGACCAACGCACGAGTGAAGAGGTGCGCGTGGCCGCGTCACGGGCCGATACCGCTTTCTGGGCGGCCATCGGCACGCTTGGCGTGTCCCTGGTGATGTCGCTGGCAACGGTGCTGATGATCTACCGGCACATCAAGGCCGGCTTCGGCCACGCGATCGATACCGCCAGCAAGATCGCCTCGGGCGACTTGAACGGCGACGCCGTGGAAGAGCGCAGCGATGAAGTCGGTCAGCTGCTGCAAAGCATGAATACCATCAGCACCAACCTGCGCCAGACCGTGCACAAGATCCGCGAAAGTTCGGACGAGATCTCGGCGGCCACCCATGACATTGCCGTCGGCAACGCCGACCTGTCGGCGCGCACCGAGTCGCAGGCCAGTTCGCTGGAAGAAACCGCCTCTTCCATGGAAGAGCTGACCAGCACTGTCAGGCAAAATGCCGACAACGCGCGCCAGGCGAACCTGCTCGCCGCCTCCGCCTCCGAGGTCGCCATCAAGGGCGGCGCGGTGGTCGCGCAGGTGGTCGATACGATGGGTTCCATCAACGAATCAGCGCGCAAGATCGTCGATATCATCAGCGTGATCGACAGCATTGCGTTCCAGACCAATATTCTGGCGCTGAACGCGGCGGTGGAAGCGGCGCGCGCCGGTGAACAGGGGCGCGGCTTTGCGGTGGTAGCCTCGGAAGTGCGCAACCTGGCGCAACGGTCCGCCGGGGCGGCAAAAGAGATCAAGGCCCTGATCAACGATTCGGTCGACAAGGTGGACCTGGGCAGCAAGCTGGTCGATCACGCCGGCGCGACCATGAACGATGTGGTGGCCAGCATCGGCCGCGTCTCCACCATTGTCGGCGAGATCGCCACGGCCAGCCTGGAACAATCGTCGGGCATCGAGCAAGTGAACCAGGCCATTGTCCAGATGGACGCGCTGGTGCAAAGCAATTCCTCGCTGGTCGAGGAAGCCGCCGCCGCCGCCGAATCGCTGGAAGAGCAAGCCGGCAACCTGGTCGAGACCGTCAAGGTGTTCAAGGTCGATGCGCCCGGCCAGGGCCGCGCGGCGGCGCCGAAAGTCGCCATGGCGGCGCGCAAGAGAGCGTCAACGGTCCTGCTGGGCGCCTGAGCCGTCATCGAGGGCGCCCGGCCGGATCATGGCGCCATCGCACCGTGTCGCGCGCGACGCATTACGACGGCAATTCCAGGCGGACACGCAACGGCTCGCAGCGTTCGCGCCCGAACCGTTCGAACCCGCCGCTTTTGACGCGTGCGGCAGCGGCCGGCAACTCTGCGACCACGACCCGTCCTTCCCGGTGGGTACGGAGCATCATCAGCTGCGCTTGATCCGTGGGGATCGCCATCACCGCCTCGAGCGCCTCCACCACAAACGCCATCGTCGTGTAATCGTCGTCAAGCAGCACCAACGCAAGGGACGCGCTGTCGGAGGGGACGATATTTTCCTGCCCAGCGCTGCTGGTCGGTTCACCGTAGGCAACGCGGCAGGCCAGCTCGTAGCGGTCGAGACCGCGGCCCAGCAGGGCATTCGCCGCCGCGCCTGTCGTCTTGTCGACGATCGTCACGAGAACAGCGAGGCAATCGGCTGGCCTGCCCGCGCCACTGACCCGCGCCACCGCGCAGCGCAGTGCGACCGACAACTGCGGGTCCAACGCGGCCCGCCGGTCAAGCCAGGCATCGATCCAGGCTATGCCAATCGGCATGCTGCGTGGCAGAACAGCTTTGCTACGCTTGCGCCGGCCGCTTTCGCGGTCCAGCCGCGCGAGTTCGGCAGCCAGCCGGGCGGCCACCATCGCGCGCAGTTCATCGCCCAAGGTCATGATGCCCGCCTGCGGGATGCAGGCCGCCAGCACTGCGCGCACGCTATCGTCCTCGATCAGATGGACCAGCATCCGTTCCAGCGACACCTGCGGAGCGCCAGCGCGGTGGGCAGCGTCCAATACTTCTTGAAGCACATTCTGCAATACGGCGTCATACCGTCCGCAGGGCTTATTCATCGATCAATTCCGTCATGCTCCAATGCAATAGTTTCTCGAGCAGCGGCTGATATAGCTCGCGTCCCCTGAGTTGGGTGCGCCAGCGGTCAGGAATACCGTGCATGCCGAAGCGCAGGCCGGCAATACCGCCGGCGATGCAGGCCGTGGTATCGGTGTCGTTGCCCAGCGCAATGGCTGCGCGCACCACCTCTTCGTAGGTCGCGCCAGCCTGCACCATGCGCGCCGAGCGCAGCGCATCGACCACGTAACCGGAGCCGTTGCCCTCGGGCGCGTCATCGGGGCGCACCGACCATTCGAGTTCCTCCAGCGCTTCCGGCATGGCGGCGTAGATGGCGCGCAGGCTTGCCACCGCCCCACCCCACGCGTCGCTTGACGCCGCCAGCACGCGCCGCGCCCACAGGCAGTACAGCGCGCAGCACACCTGCGAGCGCAGGTGGCCGTGAGTTGGTAGGGATTGCTCGTGGGCGTCATGCACCAGGCTTGCATCCGAGCCGCGGTGCCACAACGCCAGCGGCAAGGCGCGCATCAGCGCGCCGTTGCCGTTGTTACATCCTTGGGCACTGCCAGAAGAACAAGTTCTTCTTTGAAAGACGTCAATATGGATGTGCGCCGCAATGCAAGCCGGTAAAGTGCATCCGGACGATGCGTGCCCCCTACTGTCCCGGGATCGATGAGAATAGATAATGATTTACTTAACTTGCGGCAATCTTTCTAAGTCTCATGCATGCCCGACAGCCCGGGCTCGCGGCGCGCCCGGGCCCAGCTTGATCAAGCGCTATCGGCCGGTCCCTTGCTCTCGCTGCCCTTGTCGGCCACGGTGCTGCCGTCATCGGCCCAACTGTCGAAGGCAGCCATGATGGTGGCGCGGGTCTTCTCGCTCAGTTCGGGCAAGGTGCCGCCGAGCGCCTTGGCCGCGTCGTCGAAGCCCTGCTCCACGGCGGCCCGGATCGACGCCAGTTTGGACGGATCGTCGCCGATCGCCGCTTTGGCGAAGTCGAGAATGCGTCCGGACACCTTGGCGACGCTGAACTCGCCCTCGTCGCCCGTGGCCGCCTTGGCCTCCGCGATCGTGGCCGGGTCGGCAGTCAGTTTTTGCTCGCCGCTGATCACCTTGGCCAGGTTCAGCCCTTGCTGCTCGACCGCCGGCAGGATCAGGTTGATGACTTCCTGCGCCTGGCGGTCGGATTCGGCCAGCAGGGCGTCGAGGTCGGGCGGGGCCTGGACCGTCGCCGCGCGCGGGGCGCCGTAGGTCAGGGGCGGCTCGGACGGCCCGCTCAGGGTGACCTTGTCGGCTTTGACAGCCTGGTCCGCCTGGGTGGCCTCGCCGGAACGACGCCCGGCCTCGCGCAGGACGATCGGCGCGGCGCCTGACGGCGCTGTGGTGTTGGGAATGGTAATGCTCATGACCTCTCCTTGTTGGCGCGGGGCGCGCCGTGAATGTGCGATCTTGACGGGAATAGATGGCGATTCGCCGTGCTCGTCATTCATTAACGGCAGGAGGGGGGAAAAGTTGAATGAATTGAATATGGCCGGCATGAACAAGCTCCCGGCCATTGGAAAATGCGTCAGTCCTGATAATCAGTCCTGATTAAATGCGCGCCGCCTGATCACCAGCGGCCGGCTTACGCCAGATTCAGCGTCCAGGTGGTCACGCCTTCATCGGCATCGGTGGACATGGGTACGTCCTGATTCCAGCTGGCGATATAGGTCCATTCCGTATCTTCCAGCCAGGCCAGCGTATCAAAGCTGGTGGCGCGCAGGCGAATGATTTTGACGTACAGATCGATGCTATCCTTGATCCACATATCGTCGCCGTTAATGCGCAATTGAATTTGCAGGTGGCCGCTCAAGCCTTCCGAAAATTCGAATCCATAGCCCGGATAGGGCATCGGAATCATGCCGATTCCAGGTGGCAGTTCCGGCGTCAGGTCGTTCCTGCGCGGCAGTTTGGCCGGTCCGCTGTACACGTAGCTGCGGTCGTCGCCGCGTTCGTGATCATCCAATTCCGCATAATCCAGGTTCAACACCCGGATGACGGCCCCGTTTCTTAAAATGCTGGCTTGCACCAGGTTATCGGTGCCGGCATTGGCAACATCTTTGGTCGCTGCGACCAGCCCGATGGATCCGATCCACATAATAGCCTCCTGAAAATGAATGGCGATGAGCATGGCGTTGAAGGCCACGCCGCAATACATGCGCTGCCGCATTCCATAAAACATCAGGAAGCGAGGTACAACGCCATCCCATTATTCTGCCGAAGTCAAGCGCTCTGTTTGCGATAAACTAAGCGCGAACCTGTCGTTTCGGGAAGCCGGCAGCGAAACTATTTCCATTCGATTTCTTGCGAAACCGAAAATGGCGCCGGAACGCCGTCGACCAGTCTTGGTTCAAATCGTCCCTCGCTGAAATACGCGCTGAGCACCGGCAAAACTAAGTCCACGGCCGTGAAACTGTCGCCATTCGCGCTGGTAACATATCCAGGGCTCAAGCTATTCCACGCGATCGTCACGTCGGAAACCTTGCCCGTCGAATCAACCAGGATGGTCACGCCCATCGCGCCACTGAGCTTGCGGCGCGCCAGCAACAAAGGCCGCTGGACGAACGCCTTGCCAGGAGTAAATCCAGGAGGGGATGGACGCGATACGCGCGACGCGGCGACGCCCTGGAAAGCCCTTGTATATTCAAAATGCGTCACCGCCATCCTGAGCCAGCGCGCGTCATCCACTGTCGCGTCGACGATGGCATGGCTGGTGGTCCAGACGCTGTCGCAGATCACCTGTTCAGTTCGCTCCGGAAGTGGTTTGCCGTCGGAAAAGACATTCTCGACAATCGCTGCGTCCGCTGCGGGCAAACCCTGTTTCATCTTCTGAAACGCCGCGCGGGCGCGCTTCAGGTATCCCTCGGCCAAGGGATGATCAGGGCGTTCCGACCGGTACCACCCGCCCCTTGACGGCATCGATCGGGCATACCATCGGCAAAAACGCATGCTGGCGCGCCGAATAGCCCATCAGCGCGCCGCTGTCGATATCGAAATACCAGCCGTGCAGCACCAGCTTGCCCTCCTCCACCCGGCGCTTGAGCCAGGGATAGGTCAGCAGGTTGTCGAGCGACTGCAAGATGCTCGCTTGCTCGCAAGCCTTGTGCCGCTCTTCCGAACTCTTGTGCGCCAGGTCGCGCATCACGCGCACCCGCACCGGTTCGGCGATGCGCATCCAACGCTCGACGAAGCCGGTCTCCTGCTGCTCGGGCGCGAGCGGCTGCGGCGCCAGCAAGGCGCGGATGCCGCCGCAGCGCGCATGCCCGAGCACGATCACCCGCGCCACTTCGAGGTTGCAGATGGCAAACTCGATGGCCGAACTGACGCCCGGCGGCGCATCCGGCGTGCACGGCGGCACCAGATTGGCGATGTTGCGCACCACGAACATGTCACCCGGTCCGCTGCCGGTCAGCAGCATCGGATCGACCCGCGAATCGCAGCAGCCGATCAGCAAGGTGCTGGGACGCTGTCCACCGCGCAAGCTTTCGTAGACGCCGTGTTCGTCGCTGAAGTACTGTTCCTGGAAGCGGCTGAAGCCGCGTACGAATTTTTCGATGTCTTGCATGTCGTGCTCCGTTCAGCCGGCGTACTCGCGCAAGCCGTCGATATTCATGATGGTCACGTTGCGCCCCTGCACGCCGATCAGGCCGTGCACGCTCAGGTCCGCCAGAATGCGCGAAAAATGTTCCGGCGTCAGGTTCAGGCGCGAGGCCACCACCGCCTTGCTCACCGGCAGTGTCAACTGCGCGCCCTGCCCGGTCGCCTCGTCCTGCAACAGGTAGCCGATCACCCGCTGCGTGCCCGATTGCAAGGCCACCGATTCCAGGTCACAGATCAGGCCATGCATGCGCCGGCTCAGGCCGGCCAGCATCTTGCGCGCGAAGCCTGGGTCGTGCGCAATGCCGTCGAACACCGCTTCCTTGGTCACATGCAGCAGCAGCGAGTCGGCCAGCGCCGTGGCCGAGACGATGTAGGGCTTTTCCATGAACATCAGCGCCTCGCCGAAACTGTGGCCGGGGCCGATCAGTTCGATGATCTTTTCGGCCCCGTTGGCCACCCCGGCCGCCAGCTTCACCTGGCCGAAGATGACCAGGTGAAAGCCGCGGCAAGCATCGCCGCGCTGGAAGATGATCTCGCCGCGTCCCACATGGCGCTCGCTGGTGCCGGCCGCGATGGCCTCCAGTTCCTCCGGAGACATGGCGTCGAACAGCGGCAGCCGCGCCAGGAAAGTCTGGGGCGCGAATCGGGTCTTTTCCATGACCGCTCCCATCATTAGCAAGGCATGTCGGCGTTGCGCCGCGCGTAGCACCACCACGTAACCGCAATGCACGAGACATAAAACCCGACGAAGCACCACAGCGCCGCATCCGGACCGCCGGTCATGGCGATCGAGGTGCCGTAGCACTTGGGAATGAAGAACGCGCCATACGCGGCCACCGCCGACGTAAAGCCGAGCACCGCCGCGCCTTCCTTGTTGGCGTCGACGATCGCCTGTTCCTTGGCGGCATGGCCCTTGCCCTCGGCCGCGCGCTGGCGTTCGGTGAGAAAGATCACCGGAATCATGCGGAAGGTCGAGGCATTGCCCACGCCCGTGCCGGCGAAGAGCAGCATGAACATCCAGAAGAAGCCGGTAAAGTTGCTGGCCACGTCGCCATGCGGCAGGAACTGGATCACGCCGACCGCGGCCCCGATCATCAGCACGAACGTCCACAGGGTCACGCGCGCGCCGCCGAGCTTGTCGGCGACGATGCCGCCCACCACCCGCGCCAACGCTCCGACCAGGGGGCCGAGGAAGGCGTAGTCGAGTGGATTAACGTCCGGAAACTGGGTCTTGATCAGCAGCGGAAAGCCGGCCGAATAGCCGATAAACGAACCGAAGGTGCCCGTGTACAGCCAGCACATCAGCCAGTTATGCTTGCGCTTGAAAATGATGGCCTGCTCCGAGAAAGACGCCTTGGCCGAGGCCAGGTCGTTCATGCCGAACCATGCTGCGATCGCGGTCAGCGCAATGAAGGGCACCCAGATGAAACCGGCGTTCTGCAGCCACATGGCCTTGGTCGCGCCGCCCTTGACCCACTGCTGCGCCTCGCCGCCGAGACCGCCGAACACGCCGGCGGTGATCACCAGCGGCACCACGAACTGCACCGCCGACACGCCCAGGTTGCCCAGGCCGGCATTCATGCCGAGCGCGTAACCTTTTTGCGCCTTCGGATAGAAGAAGCTGATGTTGGCCATCGACGAAGCGAAGTTGCCGCCGCCAAAGCCGCACAGCAAGGCCAGGATCAGCATGATCGGATAGCTGGTGTTGACGTCCTGCACCGCGAAACCGATGCCGATGGCCGGAACCAGCAGCGAGGCGGTCGAGATCGTTGTCCACTTGCGCCCGCCGAAAATCGGCACCATGAAGGAATAGAAGATGCGCAAGGTCGCGCCGGACAAGCCCGGCAGCGCGGTCAGCCAGAACAGCTGGTTGGTGCTGTACTTGAAGCCGATATTGGGCAGGTTCACCACCACCACGCTCCACACCATCCACACGGCGAACGCGAACATCAGCGCCGGGATCGAAATCCACAGGTTGCGGTTGGCGGTCGCCTTGCCGCTGCTTTGCCAGAAGGCCGGCAGTTCCGGCTCCCACGTGGCGATCACATATTTACTCATTTTGATATCTCCTTTGAATTAGGGGGCGACCGGGAGCGCACTGTCTTTGAAGCTGAAATGCATCCACACCAGCGACACGCATACCGCGCCGTAGAGCAGCATGAAAGCGGAGGAACGCACCCCGGTCAGGTCGACCAGGGCGCCGAACATAATCGGCAGCACGAAGCCGCCCAGGCCGCCGGCAAGGCCCACCACGCCCGAGACGGCGCCGATGTTGTCGGAAAAATCGTCGCCGATGAACTTGAAGACCGAGGCTTTGCCGACCGCCATGGCCACGCCGACGACGAACAGGAGCACGGTAAACATCACGGGCGTCACGCCAATCTGCAAGGTGGTGCTGCCGGTCACGGTCTTGATGATCATGCTCGTTTGCGGGTACGACAGCAGGAAGAAGCAGACCCAGCACACCCACATGACCCACCAGGTCACCTTGTAGGCGCCGTATTTGTCCGAAATCCAGCCGCCCAGCGCGCGCAGCACGCCGCCCGGCAGCGAAAAGCATGCCGCCAGCAGCGCGGCCAGGCGCATGTCGAAGCCGTATTCGCTGACGTAGTACTTGGTCATCCACAAGGCCAGGCCCACATAGCCGCCGAACACGACCGAGTAATACTGGCAGTAGCGCCACACGCGCGGATCCTTGAGCACCGTCATCTGCTGGGCGAAGGACACGCCGGCCGGCATCTTGTGGCTCGGGTCGCTGAACGAACACAGCCAGAAAGCGACGGCGGTGACCAGCATCGCCACCGCGTACACCTTGGGCAGCATCTGCCAGCCGAAGGCGGCGATGATGGCCGGGGCCACGAACTTGGTCAGCGCCGAGCCCGAATTGCCGGCGCCAAAGATGCCCATCGCCAGCCCGCGCCGCTCCTTGCCGAACCAGCGCGCGACGTAGGGCGTACCGACCGAGAACGAGCCGCCGGCCAGGCCGACGAACAGGCCCAGCACCAGAAAATGCCAGTAGGCGGTGGCGTACGAAATGAGCCAGATCGGCAGCACGGTGGCCAGCATGAGGATGAAGAACACGATGCGCCCGCCAAAGCGGTCGGTCCAGATGCCGAGCGGCACCCGCACCAGCGAGCCGCTCAGCACCGGCGTGGCCGCCAGCAGGCCGAATTCGGTCTCGTTCAGGCCCAGTTGCGCCTTGATGGGGATGCCCAGCACCGCGAACATCATCCAGATGGCGAAGCAGATGGTGAAGGCGAAGGTACTGCTGGCCAGCACCGCGATTTGTTGCTTATTCTGTTGTTGAATCTTGCTAGACACGTTCTTCTCCCGGACCGATGACCTGATACAGGAAGCTTACGTGCTGCCGTAGAGCACGACTATTAGCCTGAGGGCGAGTTATGAAAGGCAATCTGGCTAGATGACTAGCCCAAAAGAACTAGCCTGCATAGGCGCGGCAAGTCGTGTTGATACAAATCAACGATGCGTTTGCGCGTTTTGAGGTATAACAACAGACCCAGAAACCGTGAGGCCGCATCATGCAAGACTTTGCAACACCCGATTCCCGCTGTGACCCAAGCTGCGCCACCCAAGATGCGGCCGGCCTGAACGCCAGTTGCTTTTGCGCCGGACCGTCGGCCCAAGCGCTGGCCGAGGCGCTGCGCAACGACCATGCGGGACCGGAGGTGTACGACCTGATCAGCGAGCGTTGCCCGCATTTGTTCGCGGCGCTGCCGGTGTTCGTGTCGCCGGCCCAGTCGGCGCGCATGGCGCAGCTGATCGACGCGGTGCACGCCGTGGTGGCGCTGCCGGCCTACCAGGCCGCGGTACTGGCCGACGCGCCGGCCATCGCGCGCCACGATCCCGGCGCGCGCGGCGTGTTTTACGGCTACGACTTCCACGTGGGCGACGACGCGGTCGGCCTGATCGAAATCAACACCAACGCCGGCGGCGCCCTGCTCAACGCGGCGCTGGCGCGCGCCGGTCGCGGTTGCAGCGCCATTGGCGACGCCGGCGACGGCGCCGCGCGCGCGCAAGCGCTGGAAGAGGCCATCGTCGCCATGTTCCGCAACGAGTGGCGCCTGGGCGGGCGCAGCACGCCGCTGCGCACGATCGTCATTGTCGACGACGAACCGGAGAACCAGTATCTGTATCCGGAGTTCCTGCTGTTTCAGCAGCTGTTCGCGCGCCACGACATCGAAGCGCTGATCGTCGACCCGTCCATGCTGCGCTGGGAAGCGGGCAGCCTGTGGCGCGGCGACCTGATTGTGGACCTGGTCTACAACCGCCTGACCGACTTCATGCTCGACGCGCCCGAACACGCGGCCCTGCGCGACGCCTACCTGGCCTGCGCCGTGGTGCTCACGCCGCACCCGCGCGCGCATGCGCTGTACGCCGACAAGCGTAACCTGGCGCTGCTGTCCGACGACGCCCGCCTCACCGAGCTGGGCGTGCCCGAAGCGACGCGCGCGATTCTGATCGGCGCGATACCGCATACGGAACTGGTGCGGGCCAGCGAGGCCGAACGCCTGTGGCGCACGCGCCGCGAATGGTTCTTCAAACCGGTGGCCGGCTACGGCGGCCGCGCCGCCTACCGTGGCGACAAACTGACCAAGCGCGCCTGGGAAGACATCCTGGACGGCGACTATGTGGCGCAGGCGATCATGGCGCCGCCGGCCCGCACCGGCGGCAGCGCCGAAGCGCCGGACCGGCTCAAGTTCGACATTCGCAGCTATACCTACGACGGCGCGGTGCAGTGGACGGCTGCGCGCGTGTACCAAGGCCAGACCACCAACTTCCGCACGCCCGGTGGCGGCTTTGCGATGGTGTACACCGCACAGTCATAGGAATCGGAATCACTTTACCGCGTCGTTCCCGCTAGCTCGTCGTTCCTGCCACTGGCAGAAACGACTTCCTGCCACTGGCAGAAACGACTTCCCGCGCCAAGGCGGCCCTCGGCGGGAATCCAAGTTCGACGCGTCTCCGTAGCCCTACTTCCAAACAATAATCGCCTTATCCGCCCTTCCCCCGGGCTTGGCGCTGTGCTCAATCAAGTTCGCCAGCGTCACCCCGTCAAGCACTTTCAAATACGCCGCCGTCGCCGCCGCCAGCACGCCCTTGAGCGCGCACGCCGGCGCCAGCGTGCAGGCGTTACTGCCCGGATCGAAGCACTCGGCCATGTAAAAATCGGTCTCGCTGTGGCGCACCACGGCGCCGATATTGATCACTTCCGGCTCGAGCTTGAGCCGCAGCCCGCCGTTACGCCCCCTCACCGTCTCCACCATGCCCGACAAGCCAAGCTGGTAGACCACCTTCATCAGGTGGTTCTTCGAAATCCCGTGCACGTCGGCGATGTCCTGGATGGTGGCCAGGCGATCGCGGTGCATGCCCAGGTAGATCAGGGTGCGCAAGGTGTAATCGGTATAGGCGGTCAGTCGCATGGCGTTGGCGGATGGTTGGATGACGGGTCAAATAGGTATTCAGTATACATGTACTGATCCAGATGGCGTCACGATGCGCAAAAGAAGTATTTAACTTGCTTGTTTAAATAGATGTATCTAGAATCCTTCTTTAACGGAGCGGACTGTACCGCTTCATTCTAATAACAAGGAAACCACGCCATGCACGCCTCACGCAAACTATGGACCTGGCTCGCAGTCATCTGTGTCCTGTCCTTCGCCGTTCTCGGCTGGGTCGGGACCGAGATCTACCTGAGCGCTCCCCCGATTCCCCAACAAGTGACCAGCCGCCAGGGCGAGGTACTGTTCTCCGAAGGCCAGGTCCAGCGCGGCCAGCAAGCCTGGCTCTCGGCCGGCGGCCAGCAGCTCGGCTCGGTCTGGGGCCACGGCAGCTACCTTGCGCCCGACTGGTCGGCCGACTGGCTGCACCGCGAAGCGCTCGCCCTGCGCGAGATCTACGCCACCAAGCAATTCGGCAAGCCGTTCGCGCAGCTCGACTTCGAACAGCAGGCCGCCCTGAGCGAGCGCCTCAAGCGCGAGATGCGCGCCAATACCTGGGACGCGCGCACCGGCATCATCACCGTCTCGCCGGAACGCGCCCAAGCCGTGCGTGAAGTCGCCGCCCACTACAGCGCCCTGTTCGGCGCCGATCCCAAACTCGACGCCCTGCGCGAGCAGTACGCCATGAGCGCGGGCAGCCTGGTCGATCCCGACGACCTGCGCGCCCTGCCGGCCTTTATCTTCTGGTCGTCCTGGTCGGCCGCCACCGACCGTCCGGGCGAAACGGCCATCAGCTACACCAGCAACTGGCCGCACGAACCGCTGGTCGGCAACGGCCCCACCGCCGGCGCCGGCATCTGGTCGATCGCCAGCGTGATCCTGATGATCGCCGCCATCGCCGCCATGATCTTCTACCACGGCCGCGCCCACGAAGGCGGCGACCCCGCGCCGCCCAAGTCCGACCCGCTGTTCGACATGAAACCGACCGCCTCGATGCGCGCCACCCGCAAGTACTTCTGGGTCGTCATCGCCTTGGTGCTGGTGCAGGTCGGCATGGGCATCATCACCGCCCACTACGCGGTCGAGGGCCAGAGCTTCTTCGGCTTCCCGCTCGGCCAGATTTTGCCGTTCACCGTCAGCCGCACCATCCACACCCAGTTCGCCGTGCTGTGGATCGCCACCGCCTGGCTGGCCACGGGCCTGTACATCGCTCCCGCCATCTCGGGGCACGAACCGAAGTACCAGGCGCTCGGCGTCAACGTCCTGTTCTACGCGCTTCTGTTCATCGTGGCCGGCTCCACCGCCACCGGCTGGCTCGGCACCCTGCAACACATGGGCAACGACTACAGCTTCTGGATCGGTAACCAAGGGCTCGAATTCACCAGCATGGGGCGCGTGTGGCAGATCCTGCTGTTCGTCGGCCTGCTGTTCTGGGTCCTGCTGCTCGGGCGCGGCCTGATGCCCGCCCTGCGCACCCCATCGGAAAGCCGCGGCCTGATCGCCATGGTGTTCCTGGCGGCCCTGTGCATCGGCGGCTTCTACGCCACCTCGCTGACCTGGGGTCCGCACACCCACTACGCCATGGTCGAATACTGGCGCTGGTGGCTGGTCCACCTGTGGGTCGAAGGCTTCTTCGAAGTGTTCGCCACCGCCGTCATCGCGCTGCTGTTCACGCGCCTTGGCCTGATCGCCGCGTCCACCGCCAACAGCGCCATCATCCTGGAAACCATCGTGTTCCTGTTCGGCGGCATCCTGGGCACCCTGCACCACCTGTACTTCACCGGCACGCCTACTTTTGTTATCGCGATCGGCGCCATGTTCTCCGCGCTGGAAGTGGTACCGCTGGCGATGATCGGGGTTGAAGCATGGCGCAACTACCAGCGCTCGAAAGCGGCGCCGTGGGTGCAAGCCTACAAATGGCCGATCCTGTGCTTCATCGCCGTCGGTTTCTGGAACGTGGTTGGCGCCGGACTGCTTGGATTCGCCATCAACACCCCGATCGCGCTGTACTACATGCAGGGCATGAACATGACCGCCGCCCACGGTCACGCAGCGCTGTTCGGCGTGTACGGCATGCTCGGCATCGGCCTGATGCTGTTCTGCCTGCGCGGCCTGACCGAACGCGCAGCCTGGTCCGACAAACTGCTCGGCCCCATGTTCTGGAGCCTGAACATCGGCCTGGCGATGATGGTCTTCATGTCGCTGCTGCCTTCCGGGATCTACCAGGCCTGGGCCAGCGTCACGCAAGGCACCTGGTTCGCCCGTTCGCCGGAGGTGGTCCATTCGCCGCTGATGGAAACGCTGGTCTGGCTGCGCGTGCCGGGTGATGTGGTGTTTGCGGTCGGCTGCGGATTCCTCGCGCTGTTCGCCATCAAGCTCGCCACCGGGGCGCGCGGCAGCAATGTCGTCATCGGCTCGGTCGCACCAAACAGGCGCTAAGGCAGGTTTCCCCGGCGGGCACTTCCCGCCGGGGTTCGCATCGATTACACTAACAGGAGTAGCAACATGACAAACGCTGTTTTCTCGACCGCTTCCATTGGTCTATACCCCTTCGACGCGCGTGGCGTCGCCAAGCGCTTCCGGCACGCCGCCATTTTCGGCGCGCTGTCCGCGCTGGAGCCGGGAGAGACCATGCGCTTTTATAACGACCACGATCCGCTGCCGCTGCTGGCGCAGATCGAGGCCCATTTCGGATCGCGCGTGACGATCGCCTACGTAGCGCGCGCGCCGGGCGAAATCATCATCGACTTCGGGATCGCCTGAAGAGAAGGACAAGCATGGGCTACCTCGCCGTCAAACACCTGCATATGGGCTGCGCGGCGCTCAGCATCTTCCTGTTCCTGCTGCGCGGCGTGTGGATGCTGCGCGATTCGCCGCAACTGGGGCGGCGCTGGGTGAAAAGCGCGCCGCATATCGTCGACTCGGTGCTGCTGGCCAGTGCGATTACCATGGTGGTGTGGAGCGGCCAGTACCCGTTTGCCCAGCCCTGGCTGGGCGCCAAGGTGGTGGCGCTGGTGCTCTACATCGGGCTGGGCGTGGTTGCGCTCAAGCCGGGCCGTCCCAAGCAGGTGCGCGCCATCGCCTTCGGCGCGGCGCTGCTGACGGTCTCCTACATCGTCGCGGTCGCCCTCACGCGACACGTCTTCATCGTCGGGTAGCTGCCGGCCTGAGCGCCAATCTGGCGGCGCTGCCGCCGGCTTCGGCAAGCCATCGCATCGTTGGTTTGCGCGCTCGACATTGCGCGTGACTTAGAGGGTGTAGATATGAAAAAGGCGGTATCAGGATATCGATGCCGCCTTTTACGTTTCAGGCCTGAGCTTCAGCCGGTGCCTATCAGCAAGTCAGATTAGGACCGGTGGGTACGCCCAAGTTCTGGGTGAAGGTGGTGTAGTAATTCACCCGGGTCTGCATCTGTGCCGGCCCCTGGTACTCGGTGCCGCCTGCGCATTCGCGATTGCCGTTAATGGCATTGATGGTCTGGCCGAAACCGTATCCGCCCACCATCGAGTCATGCGCCGACCTGCCGGCGCGGCCCGGTTGGGTCATCCAGTACCAGACCGCACTTCTCCAGGCGATGGTGGCGTTGGTGGCCAACAGTTCCGGATTGGTCACCAGTTGCTCGCCCAGGCCCATGGCGTTGCCCAGACTGCGGTAGTTCGAGGTCCAGCTGATCTGGATCGGGCCGCGACCGAAGTACTGGTCGACCATGTTGGTGCTCTTGCAGGTGACTCGTACCCAGTTCACGTCGCAGTACAAGGGCCAGTTGGCGGTGTTGTATTCCCTGACTGCCCTTAGGTTGTCCGACTCGTGCTGCAGGTTGGCGAAGAAGGCGGCCACTTCCTGCTTGTCCAGGGTAGCGTTGCCCGACTTGGCAAAGCTTGGATAGTAACCTGCCGCAGCGACGAAGTCGGCGTATTGGTAGAACGAACTGCGGCTGGGGAACCATGCTTCGAACTGAGCTTTTGACAGGCCGGCAAAACTACCTGCCGGGTCCGGAGTAGGCGTCGGAGTTGGCGTGCTGCCACAAGTAGTTTGCTGCCAATACCAGGTGCTAATGGTCGGATCAGTACCGTCGGAGCCGTTGGTGCCGTTATTGACGACCTTATAGAAATTGCCGTTAGCTGGGTACTTCACCACGGTGCCCAAGCTGTAGTTCACTCCTGCGGTCCAGGTCTGGGATGAACAGCTTGGGGGCGGTGTCGGCGTCGGCGTAGGTGTCGGCGTCGGTGTCGGCGTCGGTGTCGGCGTGGTGCCGCACGAGCCACTCACCGTCCATGGCTTGCCACTTCCAGCGGCCCCGCTGTTGGTCGATGGATTGTCGCCTTGCGTCCAGTAGGCAGCCGTGTAGTTGATCCCCCCGTAGCTGACCGATTTGCCGCCATCATAGACGGCGGCGCTGTTCCACGCTGCGTAACACACGCTCGTTGCCGCCAACATCTTGCTTTGGGATGACTGGGTGCCGATGGACGTATTGTCGCTGCCGCCGCCGCAGGCGGCCAGCGACCCGCCCAGTACGCTGATGATCAGGCTGCTGATGATTGTTCTGTTCAATTGAGGCTCCATATCAAATTGTCGGGGCACTTGCGTGCCGGAGATAGACCTGGCTGATCCGTGTGCCGCGCGTCACTCCGTGCTCGCGCGATGATGGCGAAATCGGTTTACGCGACAATTCCGATGTTTTATGTGCAATATCGGTATACCAATATAACACCAATAATCGGATATCTGCATGCCAAACTGGAGTAAATTAATACCAAAATGGGCCACTGAGGAAATGAGAGAGACCGTAATGCTGAGCACTTCGAAGGGCACGTCGCTCAGGTCAATGACCGTAACATTGAGATGACGAGCGATTGAAGGTGGCCATTGTCGCGGCACATCGCCAGACTCGGCAGACGTATGGCGAAGTACGATTGCAGCCATAACTGCAAGCTCAAGGATTTGTCGCTGGCCGCGACCGGATTGCGCGGCTGCGGCAAGCATTGACGCTGCGCTGCAAGCAGAAGCGCAAATTTACGGCTACAACTAACTCAAATCACGATTTTGCCAGTGGCCCCGAATCTGCTTGGACAAGTGTTCAAGCCGGTTGCCCCGAACACCGTGTGGGTGACCGACATCACCTACATTGCCACCAGTGAAAGATGGTTACCTTGCAGGCATCAAGGATGTTTTTACTTGTGAAATTGTCGGGTACGCGATGAGCGATCGAATGACCACCGAACTGACGTCGAAGGCCCTGCGGCGAGCCTTCCAATCCAAACGCCTGGCGCCTGGCTTGATTCATGACTCGGATCACTGCAGCCAATATTGCGCGCATTCTTATGTCGCCCTGCTCAACCAGTTCGGAATGAAGGTAACAATGTCGCGCAAAGGCAACTGCTATGACAATGCCCCAATGGAGAGCTTGTGGGGCAGCTTGAAGAACGAATTGATCTACCACCGACAGTTCCAGACCCGAACCGCCCCCGAGGAGGCGATCCAGAAACACATCGAGATTTTTTACAACCGCCAGCGCCGACACTCTCGGCTCGGCAACATCGCGCCTGCTATATTTGCCGAAAAATTCAGCAAAGAGCAAAAAGCTGTCTCAAACTGGAGTGACCATATTGACAGGTCACCTCACCAAAGCCAGACCTGATACCGGTGGAGTCATCGGCCCCGTAGCGGCTCGGTAGTTACTTCCGTGCCTGGATTTCAGTGGCGCCTGCTTTTTTGCCGCTCAAAGAAATCATCATCCTCTCAACTGCTGCGGGATCGGAGCAGTATTGCTCCGGAGTAGACCTCAATACAATAGAGAACGAATACAACAGCTCGGCTACCGTCGGCTTTCGTTCGAATCTATCCTCATAAGCGGCGCATATCCGCTTGAGACAAAGACCGAATTCATCGGCCGGTTTATCACCAGCCATGATGTGCTCACCGAAAAAGTCTCCATCATCCCATGCCATGTTTTTTCCCCACTAACAATATTGTCCAGGTAAGGCTGTCATTTTCCCGCGCGAGCAGAGACCACCGATTCGTTCAATCGCCGGCCCCGCCCTCCGTGCAGATGTTTCCGTCCACGCGGACACGGCAGTCTTGCGTGAACCTGCGCCCTCATGCTTGAGTTCGTGTCCGAATGACGCCCTTGCAGTCAGACCTGACATCGGTGAGGACACGGGCGATGACGGGTTAAAGAAAGCCGAAGACACTGAAAAGCCGGCGCCATCGGGTTCCATCGCGCCGTCGGACCGCCAACGGTTCGCCAGATTGCCCCAAAATGTAATCCACATCAAGGAATTTCCCGAACGCAAACCTTAGCATGCTGTTGACGGCTGCCTTTCGCAACGTCCAACAGAAAAAGAAAAGGTCTTATCATGCGCTCGCTTCCTCTCCGTCTCGCCGGCACCTGCCTCGCCACCGCTTCCGCCCTCCTCTCGCTGCACGTCCAGGGCGCCGAAGCGGCGCTGCCAGTCATCCATCAGGAGCTGCTCGCCCCGCCCGCGCTGCCGCCGCAAATCACGCGCAAGACCCCGGCGCGCGTGGTCGTCAACCTGACGGTCGAGGAAATCGAGCGCGAAATCGCACCCGGCACGCGCTACACCTTCTGGACCTTCGGCGGCACCGTCCCCGGCAAAATGATCCGCGTGCGCGAAGGCGACACGGTCGAACTCAACCTGCAAAACCTCTCCGGCAACAAGCTGCCCCACAATATCGACCTGCACGCCGTCACCGGTCCCGGTGGCGGCGCCGGGCAAACCCTGATCGCCCCGGGCAATCAAGCCAGCTTCACCTTCAAGGCGCTGGCCCCCGGCCTGTACGTCTACCACTGCGCCACCGCGCCCGTCGGCATGCACGTCGCCAACGGCATGTACGGCATGATCCTGGTCGAACCGAAGGAAGGCATGGCCAAGGTCGACAAGGAATACTACGTCATGCAGGGTGACTTCTACACCACCGGCGCCTACCGCGCCCCCGGCCTGCAAGGCTTCGACCTGCAAAAGGCCATCGACGAGCGCCCCACCTACGTGCTGTTCAACGGCGCCGACGGCGCACTCACCGGCCAGGGCGCGCTCACCGCCAAGGCGGGCGACAAGGTGCGCATGTTCTTCGGCGTGGGCGGACCGAACACGGTATCGAGCTTCCACATCATCGGCGCTATTTTCGACAAGGTCTTTGCCGACGGCGGCTCGCGCTTCCAGGAAAACGTCCAGACCACGCTGGTGCCTCCGGGCGGCTCGACCATCGTCGAATTCGTCCCCAAAGTACCCGGCAACCTGACCCTGGTGGACCACTCGCTTACGCGCGCCTTCAACAAGGGCGCGGTCGGCTTGATGGCGATCAGCGGTCCCGAACGGCTCGATATTTACGGCAAGGGCATCAAGACAGCGCTGAGCGGCGCCAAGCCACCGGCCGTTGCGGCCAAGGCGCCACCGGCGCCCGCCGTCACCAGCGCGCAGCGCGTGCGCGGCAAGGCGGTGTATGACAACACCTGCGCGGCCTGCCATCTGCCGGACGGCAAAGGCGTTCCGGGAGTGTTCCCGCCGCTGGCCAACTCGGATTTCTTCCAGCAGCGGCCTTACGAAATGGCGCATATCGTGCTGCATGGCCGCAGCGGAGAGATGGTCGTCAACGGCGAGCATTACAACTCGGTCATGCCGCCGCAGGACCTCGATGACGACGATGTCGCCGCCGTCATCAACTACGTCAGCACCGACATGAACGGCGGCAAAGCCGTCATCACGCCGGCCCAGGTCAAGCAGATGCGCCAGGTCAAAGCCAATTGAACGCGCGATGAAACGTCACCTGACCACCTTCGCCTGCGCGGCGATGTTGTGCGGCGCCGCAGCAGCCGGCCAGTACGCGGCGCTGCCCGGCGGCGAGCTGCGCTCCGTCATGCCGGCCGACGGCAAGGAGGCGCCGGCCATCGTGGCGCCGTTTTCGATGCGTACGGCGCCGGTCAGCAACGCCGAATTCCGCGACTTCGTGCTCGCGCATCCCGAGTGGCAGCGCGGCCAGGCGCCGGCGGTGCTGGCCGCGCCGACGTACCTGGCCGCGTGGCGCGGCCCTGCGGATCACGGCGCGCTGGCGCCGGATGCCCCGGTCACCAACGTCAGCTGGCACGCGGCGAACGCCTTTTGCGCCAGCGAGGGCGCGCGTCTGCCGCGCTGGCACGAATGGGAATACGCCGCAGCGGCCGACGCCACCCGCGCCGACGCCCGCGACGACCCGCAATGGCTGGAACATATCCTTAACTGGTACGCCCATCCGGCCAGCACGCCGCCCGCGCGGGTGCGCGCCAATCCGCCGGATTACCACGGCCTGTACGACATGCACGGCCTGGTGTGGGAATGGGTCGAAGATTACAGCGCGCTGTTCGTCAGCGCCGACAGCCGCACCCAGGACCCGCGCAAGCAGCTCGATTACTGCGGCGGCGCGGCGCTTTCGCTGGGCGACCGCCGCAACTACGCGGTGCTGATGCGCATTGCGCTGCTGGCGGCGATGGAAGGCGCGCAGGATGGCGGCTACCTGGGCTTTCGCTGCGCACGCGGCGCGGCCACCGATGCACCCAAACCGAAAGACTCCCCGTGAACACCTTCAATCCGATGCGCCGCGCGCTGCTGCGCGCGAGCATCCTTGCCGCCAGCTTCATCGCGGCCCCGCTGGCGCACGCCGATGCGCTGCCGCCCGACTCGCTCTACCGCCTGTCGGTCCCGCTCAAGGATAGCCAGGGCCGCCAGTTCGACTGGCGCGCACTGGCCGGCCGTCCGCTGCTGGTGACAATGTTTTACGGCGACTGCAACGCGGCCTGCCCGATCATCATCGAAAACCTGCGCCGCACGGTCGACTTGATCAAACCCGCACCGGGACGGCTGGCGGTGCTGATGGTCAGCCTCGACCCGCTGTACGACACGCCCGACTCGCTGGCCGGACTGGCAAAATCGCACAAGCTCGATCCCGCCATCTTCCGCCTGGCGGTGGCCGCCAACGAAACCCATACGCGCGCCATGGCCGGCGCGCTGCAGGTCAAGTACCGCGCCGTCACCAACGGAGAGATCAATCACACCGCGCGCGTCTGCCTGCTCGACGCCAACGGCAAACTGCTGGCCGCAAGCACGCAACTGAGTCCCCTGCCCGATCCGGCCTTCGTCGCGCAGATCCGGTTGGCGCTCAAATAGGCGCCACGGCCACCAAAAACCAACCTGGATCAAGGATTTTACAAGCGCTCCAAAACTCCGTTGACCACACTATATATAGTATTTAACCTCTCTCCATGCACTACATCTTGTGCCTCATGGAGAGCAAATGATTATTCCACCGCTTCACTTACCCACCCACATCCGCAAGCGCGACGGCGCCGTCAAGCCGTTCGACGCCACCCGCATCGCGTCGGCCCTGGAGCGCGCCGCGCTGGCCAGCGGCGAGTTCGACGCCGACGCCGCCCATCTGCTGACCTGGAACGCGGTCCTGCCCGCGCTGTCCGCACTGGGCGTCCACACCCCCGGCGTCGAGCAAGTCCAGGATGCGGTGGAGACCGCCCTGTTCGACGCCGGCCACCGCGCCACCCTGCGTGCCTTCGTGGTCTATCGCGAGCAGCACCACGGCCTGCGGCGCGACCGCAAAAGCCTGATCGACGTCGAAGCGTCGATGAACGAATACCTGGAACAGCGCGACTGGCGCGTCAACGCCAACGCCAACCAGGGCTACTCGCTGGGCGGGCTGATTCTCAATGTGTCGGGCAAGGTGATCGCCAACTACTGGCTCGATCACGTGTATCCACCCGCCGTGGGCGCCGCCCACCGCAACGCCGACCTGCATATCCACGACCTCGACATGCTGGCCGGTTACTGCGCCGGCTGGTCGCTGCGCACGCTGCTGCACGAAGGCTTGAACGGCGTGCCGGGCAAGATCGAATCGGCGCCGCCGAAACACATGTCGAGCGCCATCGGCCAGATCGTCAACTTCCTCGGCACCTTGCAAAACGAATGGGCAGGCGCCCAGGCGTTCAGCTCTTTCGACACGTACATGGCGCCCTACGTGCGCGTCGACGAGCTCAGTTACGAGAGCGTCAAGCAGTACATCCAGGAGCTGATCTACAACCTGAACGTGCCATCGCGCTGGGGCACGCAAACGCCCTTCACCAACCTGACCTTCGACTGGGTGTGCCCGGAAGACCTGCGCGAGCAGGTGCCGCACATCGCCGGAACCGACATGCCGTTCACCTACGGCGACTTGCAGGTCGAGATGGACATGATCAACCGCGCCTACATCGAGATCATGATGACCGGCGACGCCAAGGGCCGCGTGTTCACCTTCCCGATCCCGACCTACAACATCACCGAGGACTTCGCGTGGAACAGCCCGAACGCGGAACTGCTGTTCGAGATGACTGCGCGCTACGGCCTGCCCTACTTCCAGAACTTCCTCAACTCGGAACTGAAGCCGAACATGATCCGTTCGATGTGCTGCCGCCTGCAACTGGACCTGCGCGAACTGCTCAAGCGCGGCAACGGCTTGTTCGGATCGGCCGAGCAAACCGGCTCGCTCGGCGTGGTGACGATCAACTGCGCGCGCCTGGGCTACCTGCATGCGGACGACGAAGAAGGTTTGCTCGACGCGCTCGACCGCCTGCTGGACCTGGGCCGCGACAGCCTGGAGATCAAGCGCAAGGTCATCCAGCGCCACATGGACAATGGCTTGTTCCCGTACACGAAGCGCTACCTGGGCACCTTGCGCAATCACTTCTCGACCCTGGGCGTGAACGGCGTCAACGAGATGATCCGCAATTTCACCTGGGGCGAGCACGATATCTCCACCGACTCGGGGCACGCCTTCGCCCTGCGCCTGCTGGACCATGTGCGCGCGCGCATGCTGGAGTTCCAGGACCAGACCGGCCATATGTACAACCTCGAAGCCACACCCGCCGAAGGCACCACCTACCGCTTCGCGCGCGAGGACCGCAAGCGCCATCCGGACATCCTGCAGGCCGGCACCGACGCCATGCCCTACTACACCAACTCCTCGCAGCTGCCGGTCGGCTTTACCGACGATCCGTTCGAGGCGCTGGAGCGGCAGGACCCATTGCAGCGCAAGTACACCGGCGGCACCGTGCTGCACCTGTACATGAGCGAGCCGCTGTCCTCCGCCGACGCCTGCCGCCAGTTGGTCAAACGCGCCCTCAGCCGCTTTGGCCTGCCGTACATCACCGTCACGCCAACGTTTTCGATCTGCCCCAAGCACGGTTACCTGGGGGGCAGCCACCCGTTTTGTCCGAAATGCGATCTGGACCTGATCGCGCGCAAGCAACGCGAACTTGCATAAACACTTTGCGTAACCACTAAAGGAGCTATCCATGTCAGACCTGAGCCAAGCCGTATTTTTTGCACCAAAAACCATCACGTTAACCGATGCCGAGCGCCAGCCCTGCGAAGTCTGGACCCGCGTGATGGGTTATCACCGTCCCGTATCGTCCTTCAATACCGGCAAGAAGGGCGAGTTCCACGAGCGTACCTGGTTCACCGAACGCGCCATTGCGGCGCGCGGCTAGCGTGGGCGCCGGCGCGCTGCGGGTGGGCGGTGTCACCGCCTTTACCGCAACCGATTTTCCCGGCAAGCTGGCGGCCGCGGTGTTCATCCAGGGGTGCCCGTGGCGCTGCGGCTACTGCCACAATCCGCACTTGCAGCCGCGCCAGCGCGGACCGCTGGCCTGGGCCGACGTCATGGCCCTGCTGGCGCGCCGCGCCGGCTTGCTCGATGGCGTGGTGTTCAGCGGCGGCGAGCCGACCATGGACCCGGCCCTGCCCTTTGCGATGGCGGCAGTGCGCCAGATGGGGCTTGCGGTCGGGCTGCACACGGCATGCATCTATCCGCGCCAGTTGAAGGCGGTGCTGCCGCTGGTCGATTGGGTGGGATTCGATATCAAGGCGCCGTTCGCGGCTTACCCGCGCGTGACCGGCGTGTTCGACAGCGGCGCGCCGGCGCGCGCCTGCCTCGAGATGATCGTCGACAGCGGCGTGGCGCATGAGTGCAGGACCACCCTGCACCCGGCCTTGCTGTCGGAAGCCGAGGTTGAAGACCTGGCGGAAACGCTGGCCGGCGCCGGCGTGCGCAATTACGCGATCCAGACCTTCCGCGCGCAGGGTTGCGCCGATGCCGGCCTGAACGCGACGGCGGGGTCGGTGATGAGCGCCGCGGCGCTTGAACGGATTGCCGCGCGCTTCGACAGCTTTGTGTTACGGCCCGCGTAGCGCCGTAAGCCTTGCGACCGTCGTTCCCGGCCTCGGCGGCCCCCTTGGCGGGAACCCAAGTTTGTTGAGCCGCTACTGGCTGCGGAACAGACTTGGGTTCCCGCCAAGGGGCCGCCGAGGCCGGGAACGACGGGCATAGTCGGTGATTTCTTGGGTTCCCGCCTACGCGGGAACGACGGGCATGGCCGCCGATACGAGTGCGTCCACGTCGCTACGCAACTGCACCGCCAGTTCATCGGCCTGCTCCTTGTCGAAATCCGCATGCATCCGCTTGCGCACCCCGAGCTCACTGAGCAGCACATGCTTGTCCGGCACCACCCCATGCTGCGCCAGGCACTGGCGCGCGCACGCCAGCGGACACCCATCGATCGCCAGCACCGGCCGGCCCGAGCGCGCCAGCTTGACCAGCGGCGCCACGCCGCCGCCCACGCCGGCGATGCACGACATTTCAGCCGCCCCACTGCGATCGAGCGCCAGCGCCAGGTAATTGGCCATCTGCGCCGCGCTCGAACACCCCGAACACGAATACACCAGCGGCAGCGCCGCCCTGTCGGTACCCATCATCGACCTCCTTTACATGGCAGAACCCCGGCGCCAGCGCGCCGGTAGCAAACGCTCCGGATCGAACAGCGCAACATCAATCGCGTCGAGCGTGTTCTTCACCAGCAGCCCCAGTTCGGTGTCGCCCTCCATGGTCAGGCGACGTGCAAAAAACAGCGTGTCAGGATCTTCGCGCCGCTGCGCCAGCAGCAAAAAGTCGCGCGCGCTGGCCCCGATCGACAGGTCCGGCGCCGGCTGGGCCGCCAGGGCCACGAAGCGTGATCCGCGCCAGCTCACGTCGAAGCGCACGCCGGCGTCAAGCACGCCGATGCTGATCGAGCGCCCCTCCAGCGCGGTGCGCACGTCGCCGGGCAGCTGCGGCCCGAGCACACGGCTCAAGCCGGCGGCAAACAGCAGCGAGCCGGGAAAACGCGGCAGGCGGCCCAACAAACCGGCCAGCGGGGCCGGAACAGCCGGGTAAACGTGCTGCTTCATGCCGCCTCCCGCCTGTCGAACGCCATGCCCGGCTTGCCGTGCCAGTAGCCGTCGCACGCCGCCGCCGGCATCAACGGGGCCAGCCCGGCCAGCGCCTGCCCGGTGTCGACCTGGCCCCGGCGCGCGCGGTCGAACAGCGCGACCACGGCCTCGGTGTGCTGCGCCTGTGGACTGATGCGCAGCACGTCCACGCCCATCGACGCCAATACCGCCAGCTCGCCCAGCAGGTTGTACACCAGGTGCGACTGGATCTGGGTGCCGTTGAGGATCAAAAAGGTGTCGGCGTCGCGCGTGCGCAATTCCAGCCCGTCCGGATGGGCCATGCAGCTGAACTGGCAATCGTCCTTGCCCAGGTTGCGGTGGCGCGCCGTAAAGCAGCGCGCCGAAAACGCCAGCGGCATGCGGCCATACGCGAATACCTCGGTCTCGAGCCCGTCCGGCCGGCTTTGCTGCATCGCCGCCAGCGCGGCGCGCCCCATTTCGAGCGGCATGACCCAGCGCCGCGCGCCTAGTTGCGCCATCAGCGCCACGCTGTCTTCGTTGTACAGGTTCAGGTGCGGGCCGGCCACGAACGGCACGCTGCCGTCGAGGCAGTGCACGGCGCCGATGTCGTTCGCTTCGATCGCAAAGCGCCCGTTCGAGGTGAGCTTGCGCAGGTTGGTCAGATCGCTGCCCGATTCGAGCAGCGCCTGGGTCGACAGCACCACTTCCTTGCCGGCGTCGGCCAGCATGGCGGCCAGCGACAGCCAGTCGGGCAGGCGCAGCTCGTGGCGGCGCGAGCACACGGTTTCGCCAAGGTAGACGATATCGACCGGGCTTGCCGCCACCGTGTCGTAGAACGCCATCATCGTATCGCGCGGCCAGTAGTACAACACCGGGCCGAGGGCCAGTTTCATCATGCTGCCTCCCTTATTTCCATGAGCGGTGGTAGGCGCCCAGCGTATGCTGCTGCCCCTCGGCCACCTTGTTCAGATCCGCCATCCACGCCTGTTTGGCCGAAAAACGCATCGGACTGGCGCGGTACTGGTCGATCGCCTCGCGCCATACGCGCGTTACCTGCGCCACGTACGCGGGACTGCGCTGGCGCCCTTCGATCTTGATGGCGGAGACGCCCAGCTCGATCAGCTGCGGCAGCAGTTCCAGGGTATTCAAGCTGGCCGGCTCCTCGATCGCGTAAAACTGTTCGCCGGCGACGTCGAAACGGCCCTTGCACAGGGTCGGATAATTGGCCTGCTCGCCGTCGGCGTAGCGGTCGATCAGAACGCCGCTCAGGCGCGCCTCCAGCCCGGCCGGCGTTTGCTGCCAGCGCACCGCCTTGGCCGGCGAGCACACGCCGTGGGTATTGGGCGATTCGCCCGTGGCGTAGGACGACAGCGCGCAGCGCCCTTCGACCATCACGCACAGGCTGCCGAAGCCGAAGACTTCAATTTCCACAGGCGTATTGCGTACAACCTGCTCCACCTGCGCCACCGACAGCACGCGCGGCAGCACGGCCCGGGCAATGCCGAAGTGGCGATGGAAGAAGTTGATGGCCTCGTAGTTGGTGGCGGAACCCTGCACCGACAGGTGCAGCCGCAGCGCCGGATAGCGCTCGGCGGCGTAGCGCATCAGGCCCGGATCGGCCAGGATGATGGCGTCGATGCCGGCGCCGGCGGCGCGGTCGATGGCGCGCCGCCACAGGGCGCCGGCGGACGGCTGCGGGTAGGTGTTCAGCGCCAGCAGCACCTTGCGTCCGCGCGCATGGCTGTAGGCGATGCCCTGCTCGATGGCCGCCTCGTCGAAGTTCAGGCCCGCGAAATTGCGGGCGTTGGTCGCGTCGCGAAAACCCAGGTAGACGCAGTCGGCGCCGTTGTCCACGGCCGCCTTGAGGGCCGGCAGGCTGCCGGCAGGGCACACCAGTTCGAACGGCGCGGCGCCGTCGGAAGAATTTGACATCATGTTCATTCGTCGTAAGGTGGGGGACTGCACTGTAGCCCGACGGCAGTCCGGAAATCTTTGACGTGCATCAAGGATTTCCGGACTGCGAAGCGGCGACAATGGCGCCATGCACAAACAGCAGGAGACCACGATGGACACAATCGGAAGCTATCTCGAAGCCGACCATGTGCGCTGCGACGCACTGTTCGCAGACGCGCGCCGCGCCGTGCGCAAGGGACTGTGGCGCGAAGCCGCACACTGCTTCGCCGCCTTTTGCCACGCGCTGGAACGGCATTTGCTGATCGAGGAGCGGATCATTTTTCCGGCGTTCGAAAACGCCATCGGCGCCGCCAGCGCCCCCACCGCCGCGATGCGCAGCGAGCACCTGCGCATCCGCGGCGTGGCGCAGCGCTTGTCGAATGCGCTGCGCGAGCGCGATACCGATGCGTTCCTCAATCACGCCGACACGCTGGGCATCGTTTTGTACCAGCACAGCGAAAAGGAAGAAGGCGTGCTCTATCCGATGATCGAGCGCGTGCTGGCGCCGAACTGCCACAAGCTGGTGGCGGCCATGCAGGCGTTCGGGGCGATGGACCAGATGGCCAGCGCCGCATGAACGCCGCCGCGCCTACCCCGCAAACCCACCACATCGACGTGCGCGGCCTGGAGCCGCCCGAACCGCTGGAACGCGTGCTCGACGCGCTCGAGCGCCTGCCCGAGGGCGACCACCTGTGCATCCTGATCGAACGCGAGCCGCGCCCGCTGTACCGCATCCTGGCGCAAAACGGCTATGGCCACGCCACCTCCGCGCTGCCCGACTATCTGTACGAAGTGCGCATCTGGCGCCGCGTGCCGGCCGCCTGACGCATGCAGCGCACCCTCTCGCTCGAACAATCGCCGCCTCTCGGCGCGGTGCTGCGCTACTTTCTCGCCACCCCGGTGTGCGCCATGCTGGCCGCCGCACTGCTGCTGTGGCAGGGCGCACCGGCGCTGGTTTCGCGCTGGTCGCCTGCCACGCTGGCGCTGACCCACCTGCTCACCCTCGGCACCCTGGGCATGACCATGGCCGGCGCGCTGATCCAGCTCCTGCCGGTGGTGGCTGGCGTCGCGCTGCCGCGCGCGCGCATGCTGGCGCCCGGTGTGCACGCGCTGCTGGGCGGCGGCACGGCGGCCTTGTGCTGCGCCTTCCTGTTTACGCAGCCATGGCTGTTTCGAGTCGCGCTGGCCTTGCTGCTGCCGGGTTTTGCGTGGCTGGTCGGCGCGCTCACGGTCGCCTTGTGGCAGATGCCGCCGCCGGGCGCGATCCCGATGACGGCCACCGTCCGGCTGGCGCTCGGCAGCCTGGTGGTCACGGTGTGCCTCGGCGCGCTGCTGGCGTACGCCTTTGCCTGGCCGGGAGCGGCCACGCCGCTGCCGCTGATGCTGGCCACCGACCTGCATGCGCTGTGGGGTGTGTTCGGGTGGGCCGGACTGCTGCTGGTCGGTGTGTCGTTCCAGGTGGTGCCGATGTTCCAGGTCACGCCGCTGTACGACAAACCGCTGCCGCAGGTGCTGGGCGTGGCGATCTTTTTGCTGCTGGTGCTGTGGAGCGTGAGCGCCACGGCGCTGCGCGCGCGCCTGGCCTGGATCGACACGCTGGCCGGCGCGCTGGTACTTGGCGCCTACGCCGTGTTTGCGCTGGCGACCCTGCGCCTGCTGGCGCGTCGCAAGCGTCCGCAGGCCGACGCCATGACCCTGTTCTGGCGCCTGGCGATGGCCAGCATGCTCGCCTGCGCGGCGCTGTGGGCGCTGCCATCGCAGCTGGCGGGCGACGGTCGCACCCTGGCCATGGGCGTGCTGATGCTGGTGGGTTTTTTGTACTCGACCATCAACGGCATGCTGTACAAGATCGTGCCGTTCCTGGTCTGGCGCGAGCTGCAGGAGCGCGCCGCCGATGGCCAGCGCGCGCCGGCCATCAAGACGCTCATCACCGACCAGTCGGCGCAGCGCCAATTCTGGCTGCACGCGGCAGCCCTGGCCCTGCTGCTGGCGGCCTGCTGGTGGCCGGCGCAGCTGGCGCGCCCGGCGGCCGGGGCGATGTTCGCATCGGCCGGCTGGCTGCTGCTTAACCTGGCGATGGCGCTGCGGCGCGGTTACAGCGCGATGGTCGCCAGCGTGTCGCGCACGGCCCTGGGCGGAAACTCGGTGGTGCGGTAACGCGGCGGGTAGCCGGCGTCGAGCATTCAGTGCGCCGGTTCGACCATCGCCAGCATGCCCGCGAGCTTGTGGGCGGACGTGGCGATCAGGCGCGAACGCGTGGGCATCATCATCACCGGCTCGGCGCCCAGGTTCAGGCGATGCACGATATCCGGGAACAGCAGGCGCGAGCTGTCGTACGAATCGTTCCAGGCGCTGAGGAAGACGCCCGGCACCACCTCGTCGAAGTTGGTCACGCTGCGCCCGCGCAGATTGTCGGACGCTGCGGCCAGGCCGTCCTCGACGCTCACGCCCCACTCCATCAGCGTGGCGAATTTGGCGGGGGTCGGTTTGGTGTTGAACAGGTCAAGGATTCCCACGGGGCGCTCGCAGAATAATTGACAGAGAGAAACTAAATCCTGCCGCTTGGCATGCATTGATGCACAGACTTAATTTTCCCTGATTAAAGAGCCGTGCGGTAACACGGCGCTTGCGAAATGTTATATCTTGACGTTTGGCGCCGAGGTCCCTCCGCGCCGTCTCAACCACGTGGTATAAATGCTCGAATTGACTTCGCTTTCCGACGCTCCTGTCGCCGCCCATCCCGACATCCTGTACGGGCCAGCCGAACCCTCCCTGCTCAAACACGAAATCCTGGCCGACCTGCTCGAAGCGAGCGCCCGCCGCACGCCCGACCAGCTTGCGCTGATCTACCAGGAACGCCGCCTGAGCTACGCCGAACTGGACCGGCTGGCCGATATCGGCGCCTCGCGCCTGATCGGCCTGGGCGTGCGTCCCGGCCATATTGTCGGCCTGTGGATGATGCGCGGCATCGAGTTGCTGGTTGCGCAAGCTGCCATTGCCAAGGCCGGCGCCGCCTGGCTGCCGGTCGACCAGGATACGCCGGTCGAGCGCCTCGCCGTCTGCGTGGACGACGCCAGCGCCGTTGGCGTCGTCACCAGCGCCGCCTTTGCCGGGCAACTGGCCGGCGGCGCCAGCGCCGCCTGGTGCGCCGAAGACTTGCTGGCCCCGCTGGCGGACGGCGAACGGCTGCAGCGCCGGGGCGAGGTCTCGCCCGACGTGCCCGCCTACGTCATCTACACTTCGGGCTCGACCGGCAAGCCGAAAGGCATCCTGATTTCCCAGCGCAGCATCTGCCACTTCTTGCGCAGCGAAAACGCGGTGCTCGGCGTGCGCGCCGAGGACCGCGTGTACCAGGGCTTTTCGGTGGCGTTCGACATGTCGTTCGAGGAAATCTGGATTTCCTACCTGGTCGGCGCCACGCTCTGGATTGGCCCCAAGGACATTGCCGGCGACCCGGAAACGTTGCCGCGCATGCTGTCCGCTAACCGCGTGACCGTCTTGCATGCCGTGCCGACCCTGCTGGCCCTGTTCGCCGAGGACGTACCGGGCTTGCGCCTGATTAACCTGGGGGGCGAAATGTGCCCCGAATCCGTGGTCGAGCGCTGGGCCGCGCCCGGCCGCCAGATTTTTAACACCTACGGACCGACCGAGGCGACCGTCTCGTGCAGCCTGGCGCGCCTGGAGCCGGGGCGCACGATCACCATCGGCACCCCCTTGCCCAACTACGGGCTGCTGGTGATCGGCACCGAAGGCCCGGTCCTGGCGCTGCAGCCGCGCGGCGCCACGGGCGAGTTGTGCATCACCGGTCCGGGCCTGGCCGCCGGCTACCTCGGCCGGCCCGACCTGACCGATGAAAAATTCCTGGCCAACCCCTGGTCGAGCGGCCCGCACGACGCGCGCCTGTACCGTACCGGCGACCTGGCGCGCATCGATGCCGACGGCGAAGTGCAGTGCCTCGGCCGCACCGACGACCAGGTGAAAATCCGGGGTTTCCGCGTGGAGTTGGGCGAAATCGAAGCGGTGCTGGCCCAGCAAGCGGGGGTGGGCACGGTGGCCGTGCTGCTGCGCAAGGACGACGGCATCGACCAGCTGGTCGCTTACGTGGTGGCCGGCGCCGGTGCCAACGACGAGTCCGTATCGAGCCCCACCCTGCGCCGCGCGCTGGGAGAGCATTTGCCGGCCTATATGGTCCCGAGCCGCTACGAGATCTTGCCGCTGATGCCGCGCTTAACGTCGGGCAAGATCGACCGCAAGGCGCTCAAGGCCATGCCGCTGGCCACCCTGGCTGCCGCCGATGGCTCGGACCAGCCCGAAACCCCGGCCGAAGCAGCGCTGTTCAAGGCCCTGGCCGGCCTGTTTCCTGGCCAGCCGATCCGGCGCGAAGCCGACTTTTTTACCGACCTGGGCGGCCATTCCCTGTTCGCCGCGCGGCTGGCCTCGGCCTTGCGCACCGATCCGGCGTTTGCCCACGTCACGGTGCGCGATATATATCAGCAACGCCAGATCGGCAAGATCGCCATCGCCCTGATGGATGCGCCGGCCGCCGGCGCCGCCGAGCAGGATTGGACGGCGCCGTCCGCCACCCGGCGCTGGATCTGCGCGGCCGGCCAGGCGCTGGCCATTCCGCCGCTGGTCACCCTGCGCATGGCGCAGTGGCTGGCGCCGTTCTTCACGTATCACTTTTTCACCGGAGAACCGGGCGACTCGGTGGCGCGCGCGGTGGCGGCCTCGATCGGCGTATTCTTGTTCGCCACCGCGATGGAATTCGTCATCGCGATCGCCGGCAAATGGCTCATCGCCGGGCGCCTCAAGGCCGGGTCCTACCCGCTGTGGGGCTGGACCTATTACCGCTGGTGGCTGGCCGACCGCCTGGTCGAGTCGGCCCCGGTGTACCTGCTGAGCGGATCCTCGCTGTACGTCTGGTGGCTGCGCGCGCTTGGCGCACGGGTCGGTAGCGAAGTGCTGGTCGGCTCGATGACCCTGCGCGCGCCGGACTTGCTCGACATTGCCGATGGCGTGAGCATCGGCAACGCCGTGAACCTCGAAAACGCGCGCGTCGATCGCGGCCGCCTGCTGCTGGGCGCCATTGCGCTTGGCGAAAACGCCTCGGTATCGTCCTACGCCGTCATGGAAGGCAACACCTCGGTCGGCGCGCTCGGCCACCTCGAAGGCCAGGCCGCCCTGGCCGATGGCGCCAGCGTGCCGGCGGCGCGCGTGTGGGGCGGCTCGCCCGCGCGCGACCAGGGGCCGTTCGTGTCGACCCTGCCGCCGCGACCGAAGGCCAGCCCTGCGCGCCTGGCGGGCGAAGCGGTCTTCTTCGTGTTCGGCATCTTGCTCGTGACCACGGTGTTCTTCATGCCGGTGTTCCCGAGTTTTGTCTTGATCGACTGGCTCGATGAAATGGAAGTCATGCCCTGGCTGCAAGGCAACCAAGTCATGACCCAACTGGTCCGCTATTTCCTGCTGGCATTTCCGGCTTCCGCCGTGCTGATCGTGCTGACCGCGCTGGTCTCGGCCGCGATCCGCTGGGGCGGCTTGCCACGCCTGAAACCGGGTCGCTCCGCCGTCCACAGCAATATTTATTGTGCAAAATGGCTGGTGAGCCATATCCAGGAATCCAGCCTGAACGTGCTGCACGGCATTTATGCGACCGTGTTCGCGCCCTTTTGGTATCGCCTGCTGGGCGCCAAGGTCGGGCGCGATGCCGAGATTTCGACCGCGCTCGGCGTGGTGCCCGACATGCTGACCCTGGGCGACGAAACCTTCATTGCCGACGCCGTCATGCTCGGCGACGAACACATCGACGGCGGCTGGATGACCATGCAGGCGACCGTGGTGTCGCACCGCAGCTTTGTCGGCAACGGCAGTTATATTCCAGATGGCACCATCCTGCCGGAACGCGTGCTGGTCGGCGTGCACACCCATGCGCCGGACAACGCGCGCATGGCCAGCGGCGACACCTGGCTCGGTTCGCCGGCGATCCACTTGCCGGCGCGCGAGCAGGTCAGCGGCTATCCCGAATGGCTGACCTACCGGCCGTCGGCGCTGCGCCGCGTCGGGCGCACCCTGGTGGAAACTTTCCGTATCGTTGCGCCGCACGCGCTGGTGATTGCGGTCGGCTACACGGTGGTGCTCGACGTCATGCCGACCGCGGCCGCCGGGCTGTGGGGCGAGGTGATCGCCGACCTGGCGCTGGCCGGCCTGATGTACGGCATCGGCAACTTCGTGTTCGTGCTCACGCTCAAATGGCTGCTGCTGGGCCACTACCGCAAGCGCTCGGCGCCGATGTGGACGCCGTTCGTGTGGCTGTCGGAAGGCGTCACCAATCTGTACGAGGGCATTGCCGTACCGAACTTCATGCGCTATCTGCGCGGCACGCCCTGGCTGCCGGTCGCGTTCCGCTTGTTGGGATGCAAAATGGGGCGCGGCGTGTATCTGGACACCACCGATATCACCGAGTTCGACTGCGTCTCGATCGGCGACTACAGCGAGCTCAACGCGTTCGCCTGCCCGCAGACCCACCTGTTCGAAGACCGCGTGATGAAGATTGATCATGTCGAGATCGGCAGCAAGGTCACGATGGGGCCGCGCAGTGCCGTGCTCTACAGCGCCAAAGTCGGCGACAACGCCCGCCTCGGCCCGCTGACCCTGGTGATGAAGGGCGAGCACATTCCGGCAGGCACCAGCTGGGCGGGTTGTCCGGCGGCGCCTGCGCGTGTTGCAAGTGCGGCCTCGGCAACATAAACTGTCAGACTCAATCCTATTACCGGAAAGCACCTATGTCGAACCGCGCAGTCCTGTTAAACACATCCGTCCTGACCAGCAACCCGTTTGCGCTGGCCCGTGACCTGGACAAGCCGGGAAACAGCTATGCGGAGGTTGCCGAAGCGGCCTACGCGATCCCCATCCCCTGGTTTTTCTGCTTCAAGGCGGACGATATCCAGATGGTGACGGTCGAGCTTGATGAAGATGAGGACGAGGACGAGGACGAAGAAGCAATCGAAGTCGGCTTGCCATGTACCACCGTCGCCAAGGCGATTGAAAACCTGTCGCAGGCGCTGCCGCACTTCGAAGCGATCGCCGGCGATCCGGCATTGGGCAAGGCATATTGGCAAAACGCCATGGATGCGCTCAAAGCCCTGCCGCTTCCGTATTTGACCATGAATCCGCTCGAAATCATGTTCATGGGCGACCCGCTCGACTACGCCGAAGAAATGGCGCAGGCATTCGAAGGCGATGCAGCGGCCATCGCGCAGATCAAGAACCTCGCGGGCTATACCGATGGTATTGCGCCCTACACACCGGACGTGGCGGGAGGTGTGCACGGCGCCGGCTTGGACGATGTCCGCCTCGCCAATTCGGTCGCGCTGCACGGCAGCTTCCACGCCGTGCCCCGCTGACACGAACGATGATGGGCGAGCATCTCCACAGGCGCCAGCCGGGCCGCTTGCCCGGCGGGGGCCGCCACCAGCGTCCCCTGACTTGATCCGCCTCAAACCGGGGTCAGACCCTAATGGCGTTAAGACCCGTCATTCCCGCGTAGGCGGGAATGACGGTTTTTACCGGCATTAGGGTCAGACCCCGGTTTGAGCTGGATCAAGGGTTGGGCGGCTTGGCCAGGCTGGCCACCAGCGCATCGGCCAGTTCCAGCACCACCGCGTGGCGCTTGCGCGCTTCGGAGCGCTTTTTCGACTG
Organism: Massilia sp. CCM 8734; assembly: GCF_011682155.1. Taxonomy (NCBI): domain Bacteria; kingdom Pseudomonadati; phylum Pseudomonadota; class Betaproteobacteria; order Burkholderiales; family Oxalobacteraceae; genus Massilia; species Massilia sp. CCM 8734. Next base: position 344,568 of record NZ_WHJI01000001.1, on the reverse strand, counting down.
GATTTGTTCCATGTCGGGTTCCGGCACAGGCTCGCAGGCAATCGCATAATCGCCATCGGCGCGCCGCTCGGCGCCCAGCTCGTTCCACATCTGGTCGTAGTCGGCCATCACCTTGCCACGGCGAATCGCACCGTGTACAACCCGGTTCGCATTGCCAACCAGCCGCACGCGACTGCATCCGACAGCATGGCCCAGCTGCCGCACCAGGGTCACCAGCAAATGCTTGGGCCGCGCCCCGTGCAACTCGCGCGTTGCCGTACGGATCGCTTCGAGCCCGTCGCTGCCCTTCGGACCCTGGATGCAGCCGATGCACACGATCTGCTGCCCCTCTTCTTCCGCAAACGTGAACGCCAGCGAAAACACCGGCGTGCCGCCGTCGCACAACTGCAACACCAGCTCGCCTTCGCGTTCCATGGTGGATACGGCGCGCAGTTGCAGCTCATAAATAGCGCCGGTTTTGCCCTCGACCGATCCGAGCGCTACGCCGGCGCGAGCGGCCGCGACGATCAGCGGCCCCATTCCACGGCTAAACACAAAGCCGTAATGCGTCGCCAACACGCGCAGGCGCGCCTCGGCGCACAGCACATTGCTCATGTAGGGGCGATAGATTTTGTACAGCAGCTTCGGCGAATCGCGCACCAGGTCGCAAAAGACCGGATGCGCATTGAGCACGCGCAACCACTGATCGGTGACGCGCCGATGCATCAGCGCTCGCGCCTGCAGCTTGACGCGCTCGCGCCAGTATTGCAATGCGGGCAAAGTCTCCGGGACGCCTGAACGGAGGCTGATCGTTGGCGTCAGGAAAACTGTCTCCAGCCCTCCTGCGAAAGGGCCTTCTTGATAATTCATTACTTGACTCCGCTAACAATCAGAAACGATGCAAGCGGGTGTTTCCAATGAAAAACTACCGTTGCAGTGATCGTCTATTGTAAATTAGATGCGCGGCGGTAAATACATTTAATTTCCGTTTGGATATATAAGGACGCCATGATTGACGTGCCGGATATCAGCAGCCGCAAGAACGGCCGCTTGCGTATGGTGCCGGACCGCGGTTATCCTTGCCCCATATGACATTCATCTTACATTTCTCACGTTCAACCATCTGCGCGCGCGCCTGCGGAGGGCACGCATGATCAATATCGACGGTGCATGGTTCGATCGGTCTATCCGCCATTTTACTTTCGCCGGAACACGCGATATCGCTCGCATGGACGAGCTGGAGAAGCTGTGCGAGCTAAGCCGCCTGCGCTCTGCGTGCTTTAGCGGTACCAACCTCGACGATGCCGGGCTTGCCTGTCTCGCGAAAGCGAAAAGCATTGAGGACCTGAACCTGCAGTGGACGGAGATCAGCGACCAGGGCCTGGCGCACCTTGCCGCCCTGCCACGCCTGACCAGCCTGCGGCTGAAGGAAAATGATCAGCTCACCAACGACTGCATCGTTCACCTGCTAAAGCTCAACAATCTGGTCGATCTGCAAATTCACGGGACCTCGATTGACCAGTCCGGCTTGGACCGACTGGCGCCGATGACGCAATTAGAGCATATTTGCATCACCCTGGACGGAGACAATTTTTCACGTCCGGCGCTGCTGGCATTGTCGCGACAAATGCCCTGGTGTTCGATATTGGTCAAGGGCAACGGCGAGTTTTGTGATGGCAGCTTCAATGGCAAATGGTAGCCATGCCAATGTCTTCAAAGTCATCCAATCCTGGGCGGCAACAAATTTACTTGCGGCAGTTCAAGTAAAATGATGCTTTACCCGACCGGCCGGCAGGAATGACCTCTCACGACACCGATATCGTTTCCCTGCCACCTTACCAACGCCTGTTCGGCCCGGTTACCCAGGCACGCCTCATCCGCCTGTTCCTTCTCTATCTGCTGATGCTCGGCGCAGGAATGGCCTTGCTGTTCCTGACGCACCAAGACCAACTGCGCATCCTGGGCATGGGCCTGATCCTGCCCGGCGGCGGCTTTCTCGCCCATGCCGACATCTGCACCGCCAGCGGCGTCGGCCACCTGCTTGCGGCGGTTGCCGGCATGGCCACCTTCGCCTTCGCCCTGCTGGTCTGGTTCGGCACCGGCAATATCCTCGCGCCGCCCGTGGCCTGGCTGGGCATGGCCACGGGCGCGGCCACCATGCGCCACGGCGCGCTGCGGGCAGCGACGATCGACATGGTGCTCTCCGGTGTGGCCCTCGCTTTCGTGGCGCTGGCCCTCGCCATGGCCGCCCGCTTCACCCTCGCACGCCGCCAGCGCAAGATCGACAACGCCTGGCTTGCCAGTCAATCGGGCCGTTTGAGCCACATTTTCAACGCCGCTCCCGGCACCGGCGATGCGCCAGAAATGTCGCTCGACCACCTGCGGCGCCTGCGCTTTGCCCTCGACCGCGCCCTGCAACCGCTCGACCAGTTCAACGGCTTCGAAAAAATCGACCAGTTCCAGACGGCCGCCACGCGCTACCAGTTGAATTTTCTCGCCTACGGCGTGGCGCTCACGCAAGCGCGCTACACGCCGGCGTTTCGCGGCTACATGCACAAGGCCCAGATCGCGCTGCTCGACAAACAGGCGCAGCACCGGGTCTGGTCGTACTGGGGACTGGAAAACCTGTGGGGTAACCTGCGGGCCGACCCGGACCCGATCGCACGCGAGAACATCATGTACACCGGCTTCGTGGCGCTGCAAATGGCGCTGTTCAGTGCCAGCACCGGGCGCCGCGATTTCTCCGAAAGCGGCCGTTTTACGCTCACCCATCCATCGGGGCGGCGCTACGCGCACGATGCCGGCTCGCTGGTGCGGCGCCTCGAACACGAATATACGACCTCGCCCTACTACCTGATCGCCTGCGAGCCGAATTGGGTCTACCCGCTGTGTAACACCATCGGCGCGAGCGCCATCATGGCCTTCGACGCCCAGCATGGCGAGCAGCGCTGGCCGGCCCGCGCGCACGACTTCCGCCACAACCTGGAAGCCGAATTCCTCGACGGTTTCGGCCGGTATGTCCCCTGCAAGTCGGCGCGCACCGGCCTGGCCCTGCCGGCCATCGGCGGCGCGATGCCGCTGGCGATGCCGTGCTTCTTCCTGAACGTGGTCGCCCCCGACCTGGCGCGCCGCCAGTGGCTGCTGCTGCGGCGCCAGTTGTTCGGGCCCGATGGCGCCTTGCGCCGCCGCGCCTTCTGGCCTATCGACACCGGCAACTACGGCTTCTCGCGCGCCAGCGCCTACAGCGCCACCGCGCTGGCGGCGGCGGAACTGGGCGACAGCGCCGTCTACGACGCCTGCATGGCCGCGCTGGAAGCGCAGTGCCCGAGTGTGCTCAAGGATGGTGTGATCCACCGCATGCGCGCCTCGGTCTGGGCGCACGGCGTCGAGTTGATGGCGCGCGCCGGCACGCGCGATGGCTTTCGCCAGGTGATTGGCGATCCGCCCCTGGTGGCGGGGCCGCAGCTCGATGCGCTGGCGTATCCCGACATCCTGGTCGCCAGTGCGCATGCCGACGGCCATGGCTTGCGCGCGGTGCTGTATGCCGACGGCATCCACGTAATTGGCCTCGTCGGCCTGCGGGCGCACGGCCAGTACCTTGCCAACGGTGTTAGCGTCACGGCCGACGCCAGCGGCAAGGCCAGCGTGAGCATGGCGTTCTCCGGGCGCACAAACCTGCACGTTCAAGTCCAGGGAGGCAGATAATGGCATGCTGCGTCCTTCTGGCCGCTGTGCTGGGCGGCATTGCCGCAGTCACGTCGTGGCTGGCCAAGCCGGCGCGCCGGCCCGGCAAGGCGCAGGACTGGCGCTTGATCAAACCTACGGATACACCATGAACGAAACCAAAAACGTCGCTACGCCGCAGCGCTTTTCGCTGGCGGCCCGCTCCAAAAGCTTCGGCTACGCCATTGCGGGCATTGTCTTCATGCTCAAGACCCAGCACAACGCGTGGCTGCACCTGGCCGCCAGCGTGATCGTGGTCGGCCTTGGACTGTACTTCAATGTCAGCAGCGCCGACTGGCGCTGGCTGGTCGCGGCCATGGTGGCGGTGTGGGTGGCCGAAACCATCAACACGGCGGTCGAATACGTGTGCGACGTCGTCTCGCCCGGCTACGCCATCGCGGTCAAGCACGCCAAGGACATCGGCGCCGGCGGCGTGCTCATTGCCGCCGCCGGCGCGGTGCTGATCGGCGCGCTGACCTTCTGGCCCTACCTTTAGGGCACCTAAAATTACCGGTAAATGTCGCGTGATCGCCGGTCGCGATGCCGGCAGTGGCATTTTGAGAAAAGCGATGGACAAATCAGAGATTGAACAATTAAAGAAGCGATGGACTACCCAACAAATATCCCAGGGTGAAGAAGCGCTCGTCGGGAATTCTACCTTTCCTTTTCCGGTGATGGATGATGGGTTCGTTGATTTACGTGGAATTTCGATCACGCAATTCATCAGGAACGTAACGATAAATTCTGTCGATCTTTCTGGAGCGGCACTTGAACGAACTGGCCAGTTTGGGATGTGCAAGGTTGAGAAAGTGCGATTTTGCTTTGCGTCGCTGCAAACGAATTTAGGAAAAATCTTCAATTCGTGCGACTTTACGTCGGCGAATTTATCAGGTGCTGTATTGCGGGGTGAATTCTCGAAATGCGATTTTTTCATGGCAAATTTAACATCCGCGATAGGGACTGAGGTTCGATTCGTCAACTGCATTTTTGTGAAGACGAACTTCAGAAAAGCGTCGCTGGTTCATTGTTCATTCGAGGATTGCCGATTTGAGGAATGTAAATTCGGGAGCGGTTCCTTGTCATCTTCAAGGTTTATTCGTACGCCGATACCGGATGATCTTGGAAATACGGTAATGGAGAAAGTTAAATTGACATAGCTAAGTACATCTTCAAGTAGACCAGGCACCGCAAATTGTAAGCAGCGCCCTTCCAATTGAGCTGCAAGGTGGCGCGCGCCAGTGCGATCGTGCGCCGGCCTTGCCGCCCATCTCGGCCAGGCCGGCAAACACATGCTCGATCCGCGCGCGGGTCCCAGCTCAGAAGACCGGTACTTGGTCAGTTCAGCACAATCTGATTCCGCTCCTCAAAAGCTTACAGAGATCTCAACGCTATGAACATATTACAAATCGCGATAGGAGTCGCAATGATCCTGCCAGGGGTGCTCGCGCTGGCGGCGTTCGTTTTCTACACAGTACGATACACGCGGCTACGACGAGGTCGTAAAGATACTTTCGTTGATTATTTGCATGATTTCACGGGGGGGGGCTGGTTGCGCTTAATAACGCGCGCCGATCCACCCGAGGAGCAATACTACTTTCGAAGAATGATACTTGCCGGCGCTCTCTTCGTTGCCTATATAACGGTCATTATGGCAGTCGTAGGGTAGATATCGTTTTGAAAGCGGCGCCAACCAAGGCGTCTACTTGCACGTCCAGGGTAGTGGATCAGGGCGCGGACAAACCACCAAGGCCGGGACGGTAGACCACGACTCGGCCAGGTCTGGGCGGAATGTTGAGGCCGCTTTCATGTTTGTTGAGTTGTTGGGAGCGCGCCTCAACCTTGGCCGCTAGTACTACAGGGGCTGGACCGGTTTTTCGCGGCGCCCTTTAGACGCTGCGCAGGGCGGCATCCCGACGTTCGCTGTAGCGGTCCACCAGGTAGTCGCTGCGCTCGCGCAGCAGCAAGGTGAACTTGAACAGCTCTTCCATCACATCGACCACACGGTCATAAAACGGCGATGGCTTCATGCGTCCCGCCTCGTCGAACTGCTCGTAGGCCTTGGGCACCGACGACTGGTTCGGTATCGTCACCATGCGCATCCAGCGCCCCAGCAAACGCAGGGTGTTGACGGTATTGAACGACTGCGATCCGCCCGACACCTGCATCACCGCCAGCGTGCGTCCCTGGGTCGGCCGGGTGGAGCCGACTTCCAGTGGAATCCAGTCGATCTGGTTTTTCATCACCGAGGTAATGGCGCCATGCCGCTCCGGGCTGCACCACACCTGCCCTTCCGACCAGAGCGACAAGGCGCGCAGCTCGGCCACCTTGGGATGGGTGACCGCTTCGCTGTCGGTCATCGGCAGGCCGTGCGGGTCGAAAATGCGTACGTCCGCGCCCATGTGCGCCAGGATGCGCGCCGCTTCTTCGGTCAGGAAGCGGCTGAACGAGCGCTCGCGCAGGGACCCGTACAGCAGCAGGATGCGCGGCGCATGGTTGAAGCGCACTGGCGGCGCCAGTTTATCGAGCGTCGGCAGGTCGAACTGCGCTTCGCCCAGGTTGGGCAGGCTCATGTCCTTGATGTCCATTCAAGCCCCCTTCGGCGGCAAGATATCGAGCACCAGATCGCCGGGACGGCACAGGCGCACGCCCAGCGGCGTGACCACGAACGGGCGGTTGATCAGGGTCGGATGGGCCACCATGGCGTCCAGCAGGGCATCGTCGGCGGCATCGACCAACGCGAGGTCGGCGTATTCGCGCTCCTTGGTGCGCATGGCGTCGCGCACCGCCAGGCCCGCACGCGAGATCAGCTCTTTCAGCACGGCGCGCGTGGGCGGCTCGACAAGGTAATCGATGATCTTCGGATCAAAGCCGCTGGCCTGGATCAGTTCAAGGGCGCGGCGCGAGTTGCTGCAGCGCGCGTTGTGGTAAATCGTAATGGTCATGGCGGATTCGCGCGATGCGGGCTCGTTTTGATGATTCAATAATAGTCGAAATGACCCATCAAGACAAGCCGCCGCCGTGGGCGGGCCAGTCATCCGGCGTCGAGCAGGCCCTGTTCGCGGATAAAGGCCACCACGGCGTCCACGCCTTCGCCGCTGCGCAGGTTGGTGAAGATGAAGGGGCGCTCGCCGCGCTGGTGCTTCGCGTCGCGCGCCATGACCGCGAGATCGGCCCCCACGTGCGGCGCCAGGTCGGTCTTGTTAATGATCAGCAGATCCGAGCGCGTGATGCCCGGACCGCCCTTGCGCGGGATTTTCTCGCCGCCGGCCACGTCGATCACGTACAGGGTCAGGTCCGACAGCTCGGGGCTGAAGGTGGCGGCCAGGTTGTCGCCGCCGGACTCGATCAGGATCAGGTCCAGCTCGGGAAAATCGGCCTGCATGCGCGCGATGGCTTCCAGGTTGATCGAGGCATCTTCGCGGATTGCGGTGTGCGGACAGCCGCCGGTTTCCACGCCCATGAGGCGCTCGGCCGGCAGCGCACCGGCGCGCAGCAAGATGTCCATGTCTTCGCGGGTGTAGATGTCGTTCGTGATGACCGCCATGTCGTATTGATCGCGCATGCTTTTGCATAGCATTTCGCACAAGGCGGTTTTGCCGGAACCAACCGGGCCGCCGATGCCGACCCGCAGGGGATTCGATGTCATTTTCTGTCTCTCTTCCTTGTTAATCATGATCGGTACAACCTGCCGTGCTGCGCCTCGTGACGCATCGACAGCATGGACAGGCCGGGCGACCAGTTCGACATCTCCTCGTCGTCCAGCGTTTGCGCGCGCCGCGCCGCTTGTTCGATGTTTGCGCGCAGCGACAGCAGCATGCGCTGGCCCGCCACCTGCCCCAGCGGCACCGACTTGACGCACACCAGCACCTGGTTTTCAATCCAGGAGAACAGCATCGCCAGCAGCGCTTCCTCGTGCGGTATGCCAAGGGCGTCGACCGCGCAGGCAAAGGCGGTCGGCAGCGCCACCTCGGGGCCGAGCGAGGCCACGTCGGCCACGCCCAGCTCCGCGATCAGGCGCGTGAGCGAGTAGCCCATCTGGATGGTCTCGGCGCGGAACTCGGCACTATCGCGCGAGGCCAGGAAACGCTCGCTCCACAAGGCCACCGAGGCGTCGTCATGCGCCTCGAAGGCCTTGAGCAGCCGCCAGAACAGCGGCGCATCCCACTGCGCCACCACCTCGTCCAGGTGGCGCGCGATCCAGGCGCGGGCGCTGTCGGCGTCCGTCACCAGGCCCGCCTCGAACGCCGCTTCCAGCCCTTGCGAATAGCTGTAGCCGCCGATCGGCAGCGCCGGGCTGGCAAACTGCAGCAGGTGCAGCAGCGCGCTGGCGTTCATGCCGACGCCGGGTCGCCCGGCCGGTGTATCTTCTGGCGCAGCGGCACGGGCGCGAGCAGATGGCCATCGTGGCCGTGGCTGTGCCCTCCACCCGAATACGCCCCCGCTTCCGGCGCGAACGGCGCGCTCTCTTGTTCCACGCGCGCGCCCAGGCCCTCCACCATCTCCTTGAGCACCGGATCGACCCGGATGCGCAAGAAGCCCTCGCCGATCTGGGCCTGCGTATGCCGGTTCCCCAAATGAAAAGCGCAGCGCGCCATGATCAGGGGCGTGCCGCAACGGACCACGTAGGTCGGTTCGCTGGCGGCGATAACGCGCACCACGCGCCCTTCGGCGCCCGTGAGCAGCTCGCCGTCGCACAGCACCGTGCCGCGCACCATGAACAGCGCCACCTCCTCGCCGGACGCCATGCGCGCGCGCAGGCGGCACTTTTCGCGCTGGTCGTAGGCCAGCACCAGTTCATCGTCGACGCGCTCGGCGTGCGTCAGCTTGGTATGCAATGTCATCATCGCGGGACTCTCTTAGAACAGGAAATAGCGCTGCGCCATCGGCAGCACCAGCGCCGCCTCGCACACCAGCAACTGGCCGTCGGCGCGCACTTCGTAGGTTTCGGGATCGACTTCCATGCGGGGCGTGGCGCCGTTGTGGATCATGTCGCGCTTGCGCAGGTGGCGCATGCCGTGCACGGGAATCAGCGTCTTGTTCAAGCCCAGTTGCCGGCCGATACCCGCATCAAACGCCGCTTGCGAGACGAAAGTGAACGACTTCTTCAGGCCGCCACCAAAGGCGCCGAACATCATGCGGTAGTGGACCGGCTGCGGCGTCGGGATCGACGCATTCGGGTCGCCCATCTGCGCCGCCGCGATCATGCCGCCTTTGAGAATGATCGACGGCTTCACGCCGAAAAACGCCGGCTTCCACAGCACGATATCGGCGATCTTGCCCACTTCCAGCGAGCCGACCGCGTGCGAGACGCCATGCGTGATGGCCGGGTTGATGGTGTATTTGGCGATGTAGCGCTTGACGCGAAAGTTATCGTTGCGCGCCGTGTCGGGTGCGAGCGGGCCGCGCTGCTGCTTCATCTTGTGGGCGCTCTGCCAGGTGCGCATGATCACTTCGCCCACGCGGCCCATGGCTTGCGAGTCGGACGACATCATCGAGATCGCGCCCAGGTCATGCAAGATATCCTCGGCGGCGATGGTCTCGCGCCGGATGCGCGACTCGGCGAAGGCCACGTCTTCGGCAATGGCCGGGTCGAGGTGATGGCACACCATCAGCATGTCGAGATGCTCGTCGAGCGTGTTGACGGTAAAGGGCCGGGTCGGATTGGTCGACGACGGCAGCACGTTGTCCTGGCCGACGGCGGCGATGATGTCGGGCGCATGGCCGCCGCCCGCCCCTTCGGTATGGAAGGTGTGGATGGTGCGATCCTTGAAGGCGTCCAGCGTGCTTTCCAAAAAGCCGCCTTCGTTGAGGGTATCGGAATGCAGCGCCACCTGCACGTCCATGTGCTCGGCCACCGCCAGGCAGTTGTCGATGGCGGCCGGGGTGCTGCCCCAGTCTTCGTGGAGTTTGAGGCCGATCGCGCCGGCCAGCACCTGTTCCTCCAGAGGCCCCGGCAGGCTGACGTTGCCCTTGCCCATGAAGCCCAGGTTCATCGGAAAGGCGTCGGCCGCGCCGAGCATCGCGTGCAGGTGCCACGGTCCCGGCGTGCAGGTGGTGGCCGCGGTGCCGGTCGCGGGACCGGTGCCGCCGCCGATCATGGTGGTGATGCCGCTCATGAGCGCTTCTTCGATCTGCTGCGGGCAGATGAAATGGATGTGGGTATCGACCCCGCCGGCGGTGACGATCATGCCTTCGCCGGCGATGATTTCGGTGGCGCCGCCGATGGCCATCGTCACGCCTGGCTGCACGTCCGGGTTGCCGGCCTTGCCGATGGCGGCGATCAGGCCGTTCTTGAGGCCGATATCGGCCTTGACGATGCCCCAGTGGTCGACGATGACGGCGTTGGTGATGACGGTATCCATGACATCGGCGTGCAGCCGCTGCGACTGGCCCATGCCGTCGCGGATGGTCTTACCGCCGCCGAACTTGACTTCCTCGCCATGGATGGCGAAGTCGCGTTCGATCTCGATGAACAGGTCGGTATCGGCAAGGCGCAGTCGGTCGCCCGTGGTGGGGCCGAACATGTCGGCGTAGGCGCGGCGGCTGATCGAGGGCATCTCAATCTCCCCGGTGCGATGGCAGTTCGCCCATCACCAGGCCGTTAAAGCCGAACACCATCCGGTCGCCACCGAGCGCGACCAGTTCCACGGTGCGCCGCTGGCCCGGCTCGAAGCGCACCGCGGTGCCGGAAGCGATATTGAGCCGCATGCCGATTGCCGCACTGCGCGCGAAGTGCAGCGCGGTATTGACCTCGAAGAAGTGAAAGTGCGAGCCGACCTGGATTGGCCGGTCGCCGCTGTTGGCCACCACCACGGTGCGGGTGGCGCGGCCGGCGTTCAGTTCAATGTCGCCATCGGCAAGCAGGTATTGGCCAGGTATCATGCTCATCTCGCTCTCAGGGAATGGGGTTGTGGACGGTCACGAGCTTGCTGCCGTCCGGGAAAGTCGCCTCGACCTGGATATCGGGGATCATCTCGGCGATGCCGTCCATGACGTCGGCGCGCGTCAATATCGCGGCGCCTTCGGACATCAGCTGCGCCACCGTCTTGCCGTCGCGCGCGCCCTCCATGATGGCCGCGCTGATCAACGCCACGGCTTCCGGATAATTGAGTTTGAGGCCACGCGCCATGCGCCGTTCGGCCAGCAAGGCGGCGGTGAAGATCAGCAGTTTGTCTTTTTCGCGCGGGGTCAGGTCCATGGATTGTCGTCTCTCTTTTCAGGTGTTCCAGATGCGCGGCAGCGGCGCGGCGCACCCGAGCAGGTGCGGGCGCAACATCTGCCACACCCCGAACATGGCGCGACGCGCGCTTTCGCTGTCCTCGCCCAGGTAACGTGCAACAAAAACCGACTTGACCTGGGTGACGCCGAGCGACGGATCGAGCGCGCGCATGGCGTCGATCAGCGCGGCGCCGGCCGGCCGGCCCACGCCGACCAGGGTCGCGCACACGCTCGCGCCGTTCAGCCCAAGAGGGCTGTGCATGTGCGCGCCGCCGCCGCGCAGCGCGCCCTGCTCCCACCACAGCAGCTTGCCGCCACGGCGGATCTGCGTGTGCTGGGTGATGACGCCGCTGTCGAAAATCTCGCCCGAGGCGCGCCGGCCCAGGCACAGGATGTCGCAGCCGATGTAGCTGGCATCGAGCGCCAACTCGACCCGTTGTTCGAGCGCCACATGGGCGCCATTGAAGAAGATGGCTTCCTGCGGCATCCATTCGACGGCCGCGCCGGCCCCGGCGTCGATCGTCACATCCTGGCGCGAGACCTTGCCGTTGGCCCGGTACCACTTGGCGGCGCCGGGCGAGGTCAGGAACGCATGCGTGGCCCCCCCGGCGGACACGCTCACCGACAGCCGGTCGCCGCCCACCACGCCACCGGGCGGATGGACGATGATCGCGTGGCAGATACGCGCACCTTCCGGATACAGCGGCTTTTGCACCCGCAGCGGCCCGCTGTGGATGCGCTCCATCAGCCGCGTGGTGCCGGCATCGTCGGCGAAGCGCAGCCTCAGGCTCGCTTGCCATGCAGTGTGGGTCGGTTCGGTCGGGTGGCAATCTCGCATACCTTTGCAGGAGCAGGATGCGTGCCAGCGCACGCGGCACGTTCATGGTGCGGCGCGCCCACAGCGGGTGATCAGGCGCACCGCCACGGCGCGCACGCACTACTTTGGTGCGCTAGAACTTGACGCCCATCGACACCGCCAGCACGTCGCGGTCCACCTGCGTGTTGTAGATGCCGCCCCACACCGGCACATAGACCACTTCGGCGACATAACGCTTCAGGTATTCCATGCGCACGCCCATGTTCATGGTGCGCCGGCCTTCGTTGAGAATGAAGTCGTGCGACCAGCCCTTCACGTCGTGCTGCAATTGCGCCCATGCGTGCAGGTTCAGTCCCGGCCCCACCTGCGCCATGCGCGCGTCCATCCGAATGCGATAAGCATAGGCGGCCGGGCTCACATAGCCATCGGCGCTGCACTGGCGGGCGGCGTCGGTGGTGGTGACGGCGCAGGTTCCGTTGACTGGGCCGTTGCCATACTGGTCGGCGCGGCCGTAGCGCCGCACGGCGGGATCGGGCAATCCGGCGACCCGCTTGAGAACCACTTCGCCCAGGGTACTGAGGGCGACGCCGCCGATGCGCGGCCAATCCCGCTGCACGCCCGCTTGCAGCTGGAAGGTGCGGTAACGGTCGTAGGTGTGATACAGCGCGCCGGGCGCCAGCGCATCGACGTCCTTGCGCAGCAGCGATGGAAACGCCGGATTGAGCAAAGCCGGCAAGGTGCCGCCGGGAGGCAGTTGCAAGGGCTGGTTGGCGCGGTAGGCCAGCTCGCCGAACAGGCTCCCGTGCGCACGCCGGTGCGCCACGGTCAGCGCCGTCATGGCGATGTCGCCCACGTACTCGGTAAAGTAGCGCATATTCTTGCCATCCGGGTCGCCCGCGATCAGGCCCATGCCGGCGCGCTGCGCCTTGCGCACGCCCGGCAGCGGGGTGCGGCTGGTGTAGCGCGCATGATACAGGCCGACATCGATCGCCAGCGGCGCCGAGGTCCACGTCAGCGCCGCGCCGTACTGGCCATGGTCGTGCGGGACGGGATTGTCCATGCGCTTTACATAAGCGCCACGCGCCAGGCGCACCCGGTCGCTCACGGGCATCGGCCCGGCGAAAGCCTGGTTGCATCCTTGCGCCACGTAGTCGGTGCCCGACCAGAAGGTGCCGCACAGGTCCAGCGCGGACGGACGGAAGTGGGTCTGGTAAAAGCCCTCGACCCCGAATCCGCCGGCAGCCTGCGCGCGCGCGAACAGCATCGGCGCCGGTACCAGCGTTTCCTGCGGCACGGCGTCGGCACGCCGGCGCGCCGGGAAGTCGACTGCGTTGAGCGCAGCCAGGCCGCCCGGAAAGCCGCTGCGCTCCCCCCACGAGAGCGACTGCTGTCCGAAGCGCGTCAGCACGCGCACGTCGTCGACTTGGGTGTTGTGCGCAATGAACGCATCGCCCAGCGCCACGCCCGAAAAACGCGCCAGCCGCGCGCCGCCGGCATCGCCCAGCGGCTGGCCGGCGACGTAGCCGTTGATGCTGTTGCCCCACGCGTGCGCATGGTCGCTCAGGGCGAAGTCGTGCCACGCCTTGATGCGTACCAGCGCGCTGACATTGGCTTCAAAAGCGGCCAGCTCCACATAGCCTTTGAGCGCGCGCGTGACGGCGTCGCCGCGCCGGAAATTCAGGTTGGCGTCATCGCTGTTCTGGCCCGCGCTGGCAAGGCCGGACAATCCAAGCGCTTGCGCATTGTATGCAACGAGCATATGCGGGGCCGATGCCTCGGTACGGAAGCTGGCGCCGAAACTGAGCCGCCCGCTCACTTGCGTCTCCAGCCCGCACGCCGGCGCCGCGCTCGCCAAAGCGGCGACCGTGAAAGCGACGTGAACGTGCCGACGCCCGGTGCAATGCATGTTTGGCCTGTGGTAGGTTACGGTAAGCCGTCAGTGGCCGGTTTTTACTTTTGGCTACAACTCAAATTTACCACGCGCTACGAGCGCTTGTCACGCGTACTTACACACCCCACACATCGGCCTCGGTAAAGCCAAGTTCCGCGAAATCCTGCGCCCGGTCTTCGGCTTCGCCACGGCTGTAGAATTCATCGAGCTGCGGCGGTTCGACGGCCGTCCCGGCGAGCATCGCGTGGACCTGGCCACGGTGGTGGACCTGGTGCTGGAACAGATGCGCCAACAGGCGAGCGGGCGTGTCGAGCATGAGCCCGTGGTCACGCAGGATGCCGACGTCGCGCGCGAGCGTGCCCTCGTCGAGCCGGCGGCAGTAGGCGATCAGGCGCTGGTCGCTCAACTTTTGCGCGGCCCGCAAATCGGCGCACGCGGCGAATGGCTCTTCCGGCTCGAAGAAGGCGGCGCAATAGTCGGGATGCGGTGCGTCCCCACGCGCCGCCCGCTCCATGGCGTCGATGTAGAACCAGTCGACCGTCAGGTTGTGATTCAGGGTCTCTTTGATCGACGGGAAAAAACTGGTGCGCGTGGCGAGTTCGAATTCTTCCTGCGACAGCTCGGCGCATGCGCGCAACAGGCGGTGATTGGCCCAGGCGTTGTTGTAGGCCTGGGCGATCAGGTAGCGAAGAAATTGGTTCATGGTGTCAGTCGGTGAAAGTGAAGCCGGTCAGGCCGGTGGGCCATACAGCGCCTCGGCGCGCTGGAACAGTATCCACGACGTGGCGATGTATTTGTCGCCGCTGCGCGCCACATGGCCTTTGTGCGAATGGGTGAAGCCGGCCGGCGCGATGATCAAGCGGCCCTGGCGTGCCTCGATTTTGCGCCGCTGGTAGTAGAACTCCGTCTCGCCGCCGTCGTCCACGTCGTTCAGGTAGAACTGGAACAGCAGCGCGCGGTGCAGGCTCTCGCAACTGGCGTTCTGCGGATAGATCTCGGAATGCCAGTGATGATAGCCGCCGCTGGCCTGCACGTACTTTTGCACGTTGACCTGGCCGGCGCGGTACATCATGCGCATCAGCTCATCGATGTGGGCGGTGCCGCACTCGTCGAAATTCTCCGGCGACAGCACCACCGGCTCGCCGGTGCCGGGGTGAATCACCTGCGGCGACAGCGCGCCGATGAGCATCATGCGGTATTTGTCCATGTAGGCGCACAGGTGCTCGCGCACGGCCTGCATCATGATGGCCGCCACGTCCTGCCATTCTTCGTGGGCCGAGATGGTCAGGTCGTAGCTGTCTTTCTTGCTGGTGTCGACGCCGTTGCCGGTCTTGCCGCGCACGACCTTGTCGCTGGCGTCGAAGCGCGCCATGACGGCGGCGCACTGCTCGCCGGTCAGCGCGTTCTCGTAAATCTCGATGAAGTCGTCCATCGTCGGTCCCCGGATCTGTTTTTTATAATATCGGCATAGTACACAAGGCGCGTCGCGGGGTCACTAGCCGGCTTACAGCGCGACGTTCCATGCAAGGCCGTGCGGAAGCACGCGCGGGCCGAACACAAAGTGCAGCACGCGGCGCCGGCCGTGCCCGAGCGCCTTGGACGACGCATGCAGCAGCAGCGGGCGCATCACCAGCGTGCCGCCCACGCCGGCAAGGCACGCCACCGGCGGCGTGGCGGCGCGCGCGGCGGCGGCATCAGGCCGTGCAAGCACGCCGGCGCGGTGCGATCCCGGCACCACCAGCAGCGGCCCGTCGTCAAGGCCGCATGGGTCGAGGTGCACGCGCACGGCCACCAATGTGTCGAGCAGCGCCGGCGGCGCCTGCACGAACAGCGTGCCTTCCTTGACCGACCAGCCGCGCAACACAGGCGCATCGACGCGCGCCGCCACCGGTATGCTCAGGTCCTGGTGCAGCGGCACCAGCCAGTTGCGGTCCGCCGATTTTTCAAAGTAGGTGCACTGCACCGCGACCGCGTCCGGATCAAGCAAGGACGCCAGCGCGGGATCGGCGCGCAGCCGCCGGGCCAGGTCGGCGCACCACGGCTGCGCCAGCAGGCAGCGCGTGCCGCCCGACGCGGCGGCAGCCGGCTGCGCCAGCTGCGCAAGGCGCGCGCAGTCGGCTGCCGGCAGCACCTCGGGCACGAGCGCGTAGCCCAGTTGCCCGAAGCGCGCCTTCATTTGGCGGCCAGCGCGTCCGACGCCATCGCCGCGCTCAAAAAGATCTGGCCATGAAGGACGCCCGGCAGCTCGCTCGCTTTCAGCCGGTCCATCACCGGCCCCTTGACCTCGGCCAGGTGCAGGCCAATGCCGCGCCGGCGCAGCGCCAGATTAAGTTCGCCCAACCCGAACAGGGCCGACGTATCGATCGAGCTGACCGCCGTCATGACCAATACCAGGTGGCGGGCGGCCGGATGCAGCGCCAGTTCGTCTTCGATACGCGCGTTGACCGCTTCCACATTGCCGAAAAAGAGATTGGCGTCGATGCGCAGCATTAGCACATCGGGCACGGTGCCGGCCGGGTAGCGTTCGATATTCCTGAAATGCTCGGTGCCGGGGATCCGCCCCAGCACCGCGATATGCGGACGACTGGCGCGCCAGATGAGGGTGCCGAGCGAGAGCAGCACGCCGAGAATGACGCCGTAGTCGATGCCCAGCGCGATCACGCCGCCGGCGGTCGCCAGCAGGGCCAGCGCGTCGCCGCGGTCGTAGCGCCAGGCGGTGCGCAGGGTGTCCAGCTCCAGCATGCCCAGTACCGCCACGATGATGGTGGCCGCCAGCGCGGGCAGCGGCAGCAGCGCCAGCCATCCGGTCGGCGCGACCAGCGCCAGTGCCAGCAGCGCGCCGGTGATGATGCTCGCCAGCGGCGTGTTGGCGCCGGCCGCGAAGTTCACGCCGGAGCGCGACAGGCTGCCGGTGACCGGCAAGCCGCCAGTGAGCGCGCTGCCGATATTGGCCACGCCCAGGCCGACCAGCTCCATATTACTTTGCAGTTTTTCCTGGCGCTTGAGCGCGAGCGTTTGCGCGGCCGACATCCCCAGCAAGAAAATCATGAAGCCGATCAGCAGCGCCGGTTGCACCAGCGCGCGCCAGTGGGCGCCGGAGGTGGCCAGGTTCAGGCCGGGCAAGCCGGAAGGGACCTCGCCGGTGCTCTGCACGCCCAGCGCCGGCAAGTCGACCAGGCTCGATAGCAACATGGCGCCCAGCACCACCAGCATGGGCGCGAGGCGTGCGCCGATGTCGGCCACGTTGGCAGCCAGGCCAGCGCGGCGCAGCAGCGGCGCCAGGTAGCGTTTGGCCAGCAGCAGCACGACGATGGCGCCGCCGCCAAGCAGTGCGCTGGGCATGTGCACCTGCGGCAGAGCGCCGCCGGCGAGCACCTTCACCTGGCCGATGGCGATGACGACGGCCGCGCCAATGGTGAAGCCGCTCATCACGGGACGCGAAAAGAAATTGGCCACGTAGCCGAGCCGCAGCAAGCCGCACAGCAGCAGCACGGCGCCGGAAGCGAGGGCCAGTTGGGCGGCCAGCACGATGTACAGGCCGGAACCGGGAGCGGCCAGCGGCGCCAGGGCGGCGGCCGTCATGAGCGAGATGATCGCCATCGGCCCGACCGACTGGGTCATGCTCGATCCGAAGATCGCGTACAGAATGGGAGGGAGGATGCTGGCGTAGATGCCGGCCACCGGCGGCAAGCCGGCCACCAGGGCGTAGGCCATCCCCTGGGGGATCATCATGAGGGCGACGACGATGCCGGCGCTGATATCACCGGGCAGCGACGCGCGCCGGTAGTTTCTTACCCATTGCAGCATGCCCACTTGATCTGTTTATCCTTTTGCCGGTGATGGCGGATTATACAGTAGCCGCCTGCCGGCGCTGCGGCGCCTACGACATCGCCAGCTCCACGCAATTGCGCCCCGCGCGCTTGGCCCGGCTCAGGGCCGCATCGACCCGCAGCATCAGCGAGTCCGCGCTTTCCTGGTCGGCCAGCTGCGCCACGCCCAGCGAAATGGTCAGCCTGTCGCAGCCGGCGATATCGGTCTGCGCCACCGCCACCCGGATCTTTTCGGCGATTTTCAGCGCATCGATGGCGCTGGTATGCGGCACGATAATCAGGAACTCCTCGCCGCCCGAGCGGATCAGCACATCGCTGGTGCGCAGCGCGGCCTGGGTTACTGCGGCCACCGTGCGCAGCGCCGCGTCGCCCACCGGATGGCCGAACTGGTCGTTGATGGCCTTGAAACGGTCGATGTCGAACCCGATCAGCGCCGCCGGCACCTTGTACCTGCGGGCGCGCTTGATTTCCAGTTCGAGCAGGTGCTCGCCGTGGCGCCGGTTGGCCACGCCCGTGAGCGCGTCGACCGTGGCCATGTGCGTCACGCGCCCCAGCAAGGCTTCGTTCTCGCGGCTGACCGCCGCCATGCGCAAGCCAAAACCGGCCAGTTGCGCGAGCGTCACGAAGGAATCGAGTTCCTCGGTGCTGAACTGGCGCGCGCGGCCGAACATCAGGCACAGCGAGCCGGCCAGCGCACTGCCCGGCGCGGAACCGAGCGGCAGCCCGACCACCATGTCGACGCCCTTGTCGACCAGCGAGAGCGCCAGTTCCGGTTCGCCCGCCTTGGCCGGCGCGTCGAGCAGGCACATTTCGTTGCTGCAGGCGGCCACAAGGCCCGGGAAAGCGTGCCGCAGCGGCGACTGCAGCAGCCTGTCGCTGCGGTGAAGCACGCGCGCCAGGTTCAGGCCCGTGGGCGAATACTGCGCTTCGAGCTGCAGGTCGCCCGGCACGTCCATGCGAAACAGCGACGCGTGCACCGCGCCGGAAACGTCGCACAGGGCCACACAAATCTGTTCGGCCACGGTGGCCAGGTCGTCGACATCGACCAGCGCCTGCTGCAAGCGCGTGCGCAAGGCGAGCAGCGCGCGCAGGTCGTCCGCATGCGTGACGCTCGCCTCGGGCGCCTGCAACTGGGCGCCGATGGCGGCGCGTAACTCGCCCTCGTCGAGCGGCGTGATGGCGTAAGCGAGCGGGCCAAACTTCATCAGCGCGGGCAGCCAGCCGGCGCTTGAAAACGGGCACAGGATCAGCACCGGCGCCCCGGCGCGGCGCGCGATCAGTTCACCGAGGGCGTCGAGATCGAAGCTGCGATCGAACCGCTCGAGATCGATAATCAACAGGTCGACCCGCTCCTGGCCAAGCAGCACGGTGGCCTGCTCGCTGCCGTCGGCGATGAACAGGCGCGCGAACATGTCGGCATACATACCCTGGAAATCGACTCGACGCTGTCCTACCGGATTCAGAAAAAGTCCAATCTGCTGCGCCATCGAATCTCCTTGAGCACTAAAGTATGCGGCATAAATACGCAGTGGCAACACACCTTGCGTCCATCCTGTTCACAGTTTGCCATAAAGCACCAACTCAGCAAACACCAACACGTGCGCAGTGTGCGCGGGCGCACCGTCATCATGCCAGCACGGTCCGATACTGCCTGCTCCAGAGGAGGAAGCACCATGCCAAATACAGATGAGAACGAAATGAATTCGCAGGTCGAAGCGGTCGCCGACAAGCAGCGCGCGATCCAGAGCAGGCAGGATCAGAAAGACGCCTCGGGCGGCAAGGAAGAAAGCAAGCAAGCGGTACAAACGGGCGGCCCGGCGCAGCCGGCGCCGCCGCTGCCGTCGCAGCACCTGGTCAAACCGGGCATCGAAGCGTCGATGGAGCTCAAACCGCGCTTCATGGCCGAAGGCTACAAGGGCAGCGGCAAGCTGCAGGGGCAAACCGCGATCATCACCGGCGGCGACTCCGGCATCGGACGCGCGGTGGCCGTGCTGTTCGCGCGCGAAGGCGCCGACGTGGCCATCTTTTACCTGAACGAACATGAAGACGCCGACGAAACGAAGCGCTGCATCGAAGCTGAAGGCCGGCGCTGCATCACGGTGGCGGGCGACGTCAAGGACATGGCGTTCTGCCAGGAGGCGGTGGACAAGGTGGTGGCCGAATTCGGGCGCCTCGATGTGCTGGTCAATAACGCCGCCTTCCAGGAGCACGCCGCATCGCTGCTGGACCTGACCGAAGAGCGCTTCGACGAAACCATGCGCACGAATATATACGGTTACTTCCACATGGCCAAAGCCGCCCTGCCCTACCTCAAGCGCGGCGCGGCGATCATCAACACCGGCTCGGTGACCGGGCTGCAGGGCTCGGGCAAGCTGCTCGACTACTCGGCCACCAAGGGCGCGATCCACGCGTTCACGATGTCGCTGGCCTCGAACCTGCTCGATCAGGGCATCCGCGTGAACGCGATTGCGCCAGGCCCGGTCTGGACCCCGCTCAACCCGGCCGACCAGTCGCCCGAGAAGATCGCCAAGTTCGGGCAGGACACCGACATGCGCCGTCCGGCCCAACCGGAAGAGCTCTCGCCGGCGTACGTGTTCCTGGCCTCGTCGGTATGTTCGGGCTACATCACAGGCATCGTATTGCCGGTCACCGGCAGCGTGGGCGGATAAGGAAAGGACCGGCTATGGGACGCAGTCTGTGGAAAGGCGCAATCAGCTTCGGGCTGGTGCATATTCCGGTCGAGATGCATCCGGCCGTGAGCGACAACGCGCTTGACTTGACCATGCTCGACCGGCGCGATTTCTCGCCGGTCGGCTTCAAGCGCTACAACAAGGGCAACAACAAGGAAGTCGTCTGGGACGACATCGTCAAGGGCTACGAGTACAGCGACGGCGAATACGTCGTGTTGTCCGAGGAAGACCTGCGCCGCGCCAATCCCGAGGCCACCGGCACCATCGACATCCTCGCTTTCATCGACGCCGAGACGGTGCCGCTGCTGTATTACGAGCAGCCCTACTATCTGGCGCCCGGCAAGGGCGGCGATAAAGTCTATGCGCTGCTGCGCGAGACCTTGAAAAAAGTGGGCAAGATCGGCATCGCCACGGTGGTCATCCGCGTCAAGCAGCACCTTGCGGCGCTGGTGTGCGAAGGCGACACGATCGTGCTCAACACGCTGCGCTACAGCGACGAGATCCGTCCCACCGATGAACTCAAGATCCCGACCGCCAGGTCGAAAACCGCCGCCATCTCCGACAAGGAGCTGAAAATGGCGATGGCGCTGGTCGAGGGCATGAGCGAGGACTGGAAGCCGGAGCAGTACCACGACACCTATCGCGAAGACATCCTCGCGCTGGTTGCGAAGAAGGTCAAGGCCAAACAGACCAAGACCATCACCATGCCGGACAAGGAAAAGGCGCCGGCTGCCAAAAGTAACGTCATCGACCTGGTGGCGCTGCTCCAGCAAAGCCTGGGCAAGAAGCCCGGCAAGGCCAGTGCCCCCGTCGAAGAGAGCGAGGACGAGGAAGAAGCGCCAGCGGCCAAACCGCGCAAGGCTGCTTCAAAAACCCCGAGCCGCGCCAAGGCGCCGGCCAAAGTCGCGACCAAAGCCGCCGCCAAGCCAGCGGCCAAAGCCAAGGCGGCGCCGGCCCGGCGCAAGGCCGCGTGACCTGACAGGAGCCGCATGGACGATATATTTGCTTTACTCGAGTGGCCGGCGATGGCGATCAGCCTGGCCGCCGCGTGGTGGATGGGTTCGAAAAAGGCCGGCAAGCGCATCGTCGCCTTCTGGATGCTCATCGTCGGCAACCTGATGTGGATCGCGTGGGGCTGGGGCGAAGCCGCCTGGGCGCTCATTGCGCTCAACGTCGGCCTGCTGGCCCTGAACGTGCGCGGCATCCGCAAGAACGAGGATGGCTGACCAGGACCGGCCAGCGATCAACATGCCATAATGGTAAGCATTCCGCAGCAAGGCTGCCAGTTCTTACCGGACGTTTGCATGAAATTTGCCTCTTCATCTGTCGCGCGAGACGGCTGAACCAGCGGACGAGTCGTAAAAATGTGCGGGGCCTGACTGCTTGATAGACCTATTTTCATGTGATAATGTCAACATCTACTTCACAGGACATCACCATGAAATTCGCTACCGTTGCAGCGGCCGCCCTTCTCGCACTGGGCACCGGTGCCGCCTGCGCCGAGGTCACCGAGCAAGACGCCATCCAGGCGCAAGTGGCCGGGGCCATGGCCTCGGGCGACTACGCCACCGCCAAGTGCCCCAACCTCACCGTCGACAAAGAGCGCCTGGCCGAACAGATCAAAAAATCCGGCAAAACGGCGGAACAACTGCGCGCGAGCGAAAACTACGCTGAGCAGCGCGATGTCATCAAGACCATCGCCGCCACCGACAAGGCCCTCATGCTGTGCGTTTTGCTGCCACAGGCGCACGGCGGATATGGCCGCGGCATCGTCGTCGAAAAAGAATAGCCGTGAACTCATCGCGCTTCAGACATCACGCGCCTGACAGGCCGGCAAATTCATGAATCGCCTGAAAGGCAGCCATGGCCAAGAGTAATCTGACGCGTCACGCGGACGGCGCCGCAGTCAGTGTGCTGTTCCTGTTGTCGCTGCTCTTCCTGGGCATGATCGTCGGCGAAGTTGCCCTGATCGCGCTCTATCTTTTATGGCCGACAGGCCTCATCGCCGCAGCGCTGGTCTGGTATCTGACCTTGTCCGGCATGCCCTTGCCGAGCAAGATTCTTCGTCTCTGCCTGTACCTGCTTTTCTGCGTCCTGACAGTGCTCACCATCTTGTTCACCCCCACCAAAGAGGGGAACATCACTCTCAAGGCCGCCGCCTTCCCGGTCCTGGGAATGCTGATCTTCGCCGCGCGCTTCCCCGCGCCAAAGAAGTGAATTAATAAAAACTATCGCTTGGATATATTTAATTGCCTTTGACTAACTAATGAGCTCAACTACACTTCTTGCATCGAATCACCACTGAGGAGTTGCAAGCATGAGCCAAGACCAACAGATCACCACCGCTTCCGGCATCCCGGTCGCCGACAACCAGAACTCCATCAGCGCGGGCCCGCGCGGCCCCTTGCTGCTGCAAGACTTCCACCTGATCGAAAAGCTCCAGCACTTCAACCGCGAGCGCATTCCCGAGCGCGTGGTGCACGCCAAAGGCTCGGGCGCTTACGGCACCTTCACCGTCACGCACGACATCAGCCACTTGACCAAGGCCCGGCTGTTTGCCGCCATCGGCAAGAAAACCGACACCTTCGCGCGCTTCTCCACCGTAGGCGGTGAGCGCGGCAGCGCCGACACCGAACGCGATCCACGCGGTTTCGCCCTGCGCTTTTACACGGAAGAAGGCAACTGGGACCTGGTCGGCAACAACACGCCGATGTTCTTCATCAAGGACCCGATCAAGTTCCCCGACTTCATCCACACCCAAAAACGCTGCCCGCGCAGCAATCTCAAGTCGCCCACCATGATGTTCGACTTCTGGAGCCGTGCGCCCGAAAGCCTGCACCAGGTGACGATGCTGTTCTCGGACCGGGGCACGCCCGACGGCTACCGCCACATGGACGGTTTCGGCAGCCATACCTATAGCCTGATCAACGCCGCCGGCGAACGCGTCTACGTCAAGTGGCACTTCAAGACGCGCCAGGGCATCAAGAACCTTAGTGCGGCCGACGCCGCGCGCATCGCCGGCGAAGACCCGGACTACGCCCAGCGCGACCTGTTCGGCGCCATCGAACGCGGCGACTTCCCGCAGTGGGAAGTGCGGCTCCAGGTGGCCAGCGAGCAGCAGCTCGATGACTGGGAAGCGCGCACCGGCTGGAATCCGTTCGACCTGACCAAAGTCTGGCCGCACCGCGACTTCCCGCTGGACCCGGTCGGCATCTTCGAGCTCAATCGCAATCCCGACAATTACCACGCCGAAGTCGAACAGGTGGCGTTTTCGCCGGCGAACGCGGTGCCGGGCATGGGCTACTCGCCGGACAAGATGCTGCAAGGCCGCCTGTTCGCCTACCACGACGCCCAGTTGTACCGGGTCGGCACCAACCACCAGCACCTGCCGGTGAACGCGCCACGCTGCCCGTTCCACAACCAGCAGCGCGATGGTGCGATGGCGGTCGATAACGGCGGTGCGGCGCAAAACTACGCCACCGTCAACGCCACGGGCAGCGCACCGCGCGGCATGGGCCACGGCGAACCGGAACTGGCGCTGCGCGGCGGCGCCGGCCGCTTCGATGGACGCGGTATGGAAGACGACTACACCCAGGCCGGCAACCTGTTCCGCCTCCTGACGGCGCAGGAAAAGCTGAACCTGTGCGCCAACCTGGCCGGTCCCCTGAGCCAGGTCAGCGACGAGATCCTGCAGCGCCAGCTGGCCCACTTCGACAAGGCCGACAGCGCTTACGGCGACGGCGTGCGGGCCGCGCTGAACATGAAGTAAGGATCCGGTGCGCGGGCCGCGCCGGCCCGCGCATCACTGCTTCTTGAAGCCCAGCTTCTTCATGGCCGCCGTCAGCGTCTTGGCGGCTTTTGCGTAGCCGTCCCACGGCGCGTTGCCGTGATCGAGACGCGTATGCGCGTTATGCACCGTCCACTGGTCGCCGGACTTGAGCGCGGCCAGTTCATCCCACCCCACCGGCACCGAAATCCCCAGCCCCGGCCGTACCCGCGCCGACCAGGCGCAGGCGGTGGTGGCGCCGCGCCCGTTGCGCAGGTAATCGATAAAAATTTTGCCGACCCGGTTTTTCGGGCCGCTCTTGAACGCAAAGCGCTCCGGCAGGGTGAGCGCCATATGACGCACCACCTCCTGCGAAAAGTCCTTTACCGTGTCCCAATCGAGCCCGCCCTTGAGCGGCACCACGACATGCAAGCCCTTGCCGCCGCTGGTTTTCAGAAAAGACGGCAGGCCCAGTTCGTCCAGGAATGCATGCATCAGCTGCGCCGCCTCCTGGATCGCGGCCCAGTCGACGCCCTCGCCCGGGTCCAGGTCGAACACCATGCGGTTGGGCGCCTCGTAGCTCTTGCCGATGGCATTCTGGGTATGAAACTCCACCACGTTCCACTGCGCCGCCGACAGAATGCCGCCCACGCTGCCCACTTCGAGCATCGGTGGATGCTCCGGGTCGAGCGCCGGGTCCATCTGCTTCACGCCGGGCAGCTTGTCCACGTCCGAGTGCTTCTGGAAAAACAGCTCGCCCCCCACGCCGCTCGGGGCGCGCACCAGCGACACCGGCCGCCCTTTCAGGTGCTCCATCATCAGCGCGCCGACCAGCGCGTAATAGCCAATCAGCTCGATCTTGGTGGCGCCGCTTTGTTTGTCGATCACGCGCTCGCCGTGGGTCACCTTCAGGGTTGCGGGCAGCTCGCCTAGCGGCGCCACTGGCTCCGCTTTCGCGCTTGCGCTCTTTGCTTCGGTTTTGCTTTGCGTCTGCATCGACTCCTCCATATGTGTGGCGACTTCACGCCCGATCGCCCTGGCCGGCTTGTCGCTGCGCAGGCCCTGGAACACGGCGTGGCGGATTGCCCCGGCGCTGGTCCACTCGGCAAAGCTGACCTCCGCCACCAGCGTGGGCTTGACCCAGTGATGCTTGCGGCCCGCCACCGCCTTGGACGGAAACGGGCTCTGGTCCGTATCGAGGGCGCTTAGTTTTTCTTTCAGGTCGCGCAGCACGGCCCGGGTAAAGCCGCTGCCGACGTTACCGGCGTAGCGCAGCACGCCGTCCTTGTCGTGGGTGCCGAGCAGCAGCGCGCCGATGCCGGTGCGCGCACCCTGCGGATCGGTATAGCCGCCGATGACGAATTCCTGGCGCTGGCCGCATTTGAGCTTGATCCAGTCGGGCGAGCGGCGCGTGACGTACAGCGAGTCGCGCCGCTTGCCGATCACCCCCTCCAGTCCCAGCTTGCAGGCGGCAAGCACGAGTTCGTCCGGATCGGTCCCGAATTCGCCCGAAAAGCGCACCGCGTCCGACGACGCCTTGCCAAGTGCCGCGCCAAGCAGCGCGCGCCGCGCCTCGAGCGGAACGTTGCGCAGGTCGTGGCCCTTGAAGTACGGCGCGTCGAACAGGAAGTACACAATGTCGGCCGTGTTCGCGCCGTCGAAGGCCAGTTGCAGCAGCCCGAAGTCGGGCCGTCCGTTCTCGTCATGGACCACGATTTCGCCGTCGTACCAGCCGTCCGGCAGCTTGAGTTTGAGCAGTTCCTTTTGCAGCGGTTCGAGCTTGTGGGTCCAGTCGTGGCCATTGCGGGTCATCAGTTGCACCTGTTTACCCTCGATCCGCGCCAGCAGGCGGTAGCCGTCGAACTTGACCTCGAAGATCCATTCGGCCGGGTCGCCCGGGGGCTGGTCGACCAGGGTCGCCAGTTCGGGCGAGAGCGACGCCGGCAGGGCCGCCTTGAGCGCCTGCGCCGGCATGGCGCGGCCGGTGGCCCCGGCTGCCGACTTGAGCGGCGCAGGCTTGGCTTTGGCTTTGGCCTTGGCGGCCTGCGCGCCCGGCATGGGCAACTTGCTGACACTGTCGGGCATCTCGTCGACCACCGAAAACTCGGCGGCGGACCTGGCGTAATCGTCTTTTTCCTTGATCAGCAACCAGGGCTCCTGCTTTTCACCCTTGCCCTTCATACGCACCAGCACCCATTTGCCGCGCATTTTATGGCCGTGAATCTCGAACTTGAGGTTTCCACCCTGGTAGCCCTTGTGCGGATCGCCCTGCGGCTGCCAGGTGCCCTTGTCCCAGATGATCACCTTGCCGGCCCCGTACTGCTTTTCCGGGATGGTGCCTTCAAAGCTCGCATACGAGATCGGATGGTCCTCCACGTGCACCGCCATCCGCTTGTCTTTGGTGTCGTAACTGGGCCCCTTGGGCACGGCCCAGCTTTTCATGGTGCCGTCCAGTTCAAGCCGAAAGTCGTAATGCAGGCGGCTGGCCCAGTGCTTCTGGATGACGAAGGTGAGTGCACCGGGAGTCGCCTCACCTCCCTCGGCCGGTTCGGACGTAATCGAAAAATCGCGTTTGGACTGATACACCGTTAATGCATCCGGCATGGCGGCAACCTCGTGAGTGTGGTTTTTTACCGATTTTGGGGCCAAGCGGACAGAACGACTGTTCGCCAGCTAACTGAGCGACTTTCCCGGCTGATTGTAAGTAGTTGTAAATCGCGTCAACTGGGATGCAAGTGGCCGCGTTAGTGAATCTGTAGCATCCAAGAATTGCTCCACCATATAACCACACTGAGGAAACACCATGAAAAAAGTTATCGCATCGTTGATCGCCGGTCTGTTCGCTACCTCGGTTTTCGCCCAGGCTCCTGCCGCACCTGCCGCTGCCGCACCAATCGCCAAAGCCGAAGCAAAAGAAACCAAAGCCGTCGTCAAAGCTGACGCAAAAGCTGCCAAAGCCGACGCAAAAGCCGATGCAAAAGTAGAAAAAGCAGCCGCTGAAGCCAAGTCCGACGTCGCCGAAGCCCACGCTGACGCCACCAAAACCAAAGCCAAAGCCCATTCGAAAGCTAAAAAAGCTAAAGCAGAAGCCAAAGCCGACAAAGCTGTCGACACCGCGGAAGCCAAAAAAGACGCAGCAATGAAGTAAGTTGTTCCCGCAGTGAGAAGAAAAAGACAGGCTCCCTGTCTTTTTTTTCGTCCCCGTTTTTGGTTTTTTAGTTCAAAACGCTCTTTTTGACAAAAACCGCGGTCATTTCACCCCGCTTCAACCCCTTTTTGCCCGCCGCTCCGTTTCATCGTCAATGCCGGCACCAGCGTCGGCCAACCGGAGCCTCCCATGTCGAACCGAATCGTGCCCCTGGCGCTGCTGTTGTCGACCAGCGCCCTCACGTACGCGCAATCGCCCCGCCTCATTCTCCGTCCACCACCGTTAATGCAGAGCGCCGCCGACGCCAGGCCGATCGAGCTGCAAACGCTCTCGATCAGCGCCGACATCAGCGGCGGCATGGCGCAAACGACGGTGCGCATGGAGTTCTACAACCCCAACGCGCGCCAGCTCGAAGGCAAGCTGCAGTTTCCGCTGCCCGACGGCCAGCAGGTCAATGCCTTCGCCCTCGATATCGACGGCAAGATGCGCGCGGCCGTCCCGGTTGAAAAAGAGCGCGGCCGCGCGGTATTCGAAGAAATCGTACGGGCCGGCGTCGACCCCGCCCTGCTCGAAGTCACCCAAGGTAACAACTTCAAACTGCGGGTCTACCCCATCATGCCGGGCAAAACCCGCACCGTGGAACTGACCTACGCCGGCCCGTTGATGCGCAGCGGCGCCAATTGGGTCTATCAACTGCCGCTCGCCTTTGGCGAGGTGCGCAATTTCGACCTGACCGTCCGCGTCAACGACGCCGCCGAGGCCCCGCTGGCGCTGGCCAACGGCCACGACCTGCGTTTCGAGCGGACCGCCGGCGCCTACGAAGCGCGCCTGCGGCGCCAGGACTACAAGGCCGAGCGCGGTATCGGCATCCAGACCGTCGCCGGCAAGCAAGCGCGCCTCTATCAGGAGACCCGTCTCGGCCAAACCTGGTTCCTGGCCGAGATTCCGGTGCCGCCGACCCATGTGGCGCGTGCGCGTCCGCGCGTCATCGGCCTGCTGTGGGATAGCTCCGGCTCGGGCGAACAGCGCAACATTGAACAGGAACTGGCCGCACTCGACGCCTATTTGCGCGCGCTTGGCTCGGTGCAGGTGCGCCTGACGCGCCTGCGCGACCGTCCCGAAGCGCAGCAAGTGTTCGACATCCGTGGCGGCGACTGGAGCGCATTGCGGCGCGCGCTTGAAAGCACCCGCTACGACGGCGCCAGCGCACTCAATGACTGGAAGCCGGAAGCGGGCGTCGACCAGTACCTGCTGTTGAGCGACGGCCTGTCCAACTATGGCCTGGCGCGCGCGCCGGTGCTGGCGTCGCACCAGGCGCTGTTTGCGCTGGTCTCGTCGGCGTCGTCCGACACCAGCCGCCTGGCCGCACTGGCCGAACGCAACCGGGGCCAGATCATCCGTATCAATCCCGCCTCGCCGGGCGAGGCCAGCGACATCCTGCTATCAACCCAGGCGCGCATCGAACAGGTGCAGGCGAGCGGCGCCACCGACATCGAAGCGGGCAGCGGGCTGGTTGAAGGCGGCATGCTGCGCATCGCGGGCCGCCTGCTCAGCACCGACGCGACCCTGAACGTCACGCTGGCGACCGGCGAGAAGAAGGAAACCATCAAGCTGCAGCTCGGCGCCGACAGCGCGCAGCATCCGCTGGCCGCGTCCACCTGGGCGGCGCTGCGCCTGCGCGCGCTGGAAGCGGACCCCGAGCTGCACCGCTCCGAAATCGGCCGCATCGGCCGCCGCTTCGGCATCCCGACCCGCGAAACTTCGCTGATCGTGCTCGATCGGCTGGAAGACTACGTGCGCTACGAGATCGAGCCGCCGCAGGACAAGCGCGACGCCTGGCGCAAGCTCAAGGACCAGCGCGGCGGCGAGCGCAGCGCCGCGCGCGTCAAGCATCTGGATCAGGTGGTCAGAAATTTCGAGAGCCGTACCGCGTGGTGGAACACGGCCTTCGAGCGCGCTCCCGCCAAACCCGCACAGGAACGCGCCATGCCGTTCGATAACCTGAGGGAGGCGCCTCGCGCGCCGATGGCCATGCCTGCCCCCATGCCAGTGCCGGCACCGATGGCGGCGCGCGCGCCCTCGCCACAACGCGTCGAGATAACGGCCAGCGCGATACGAAGCCGTGACGCGGAATCGATCATTGCGCCCCAGGGAGTATCGTCCAAGGAAAAAGACGTCGCCGAACGCGCGCCGTCGATCGGCATGGGCCTGAAAAAATGGGTGCCGAACGCGCCCTACCTCAAGCGCTTGCGCGACGCCGATGCCGCCACCGTCTACACGATTTACCTCGACCAGAAACCGGACTACGCCAACAGCAGCGCCTTCTACCTCGATGCAACCGACATCCTGCTCGAAAAAGGCCAGCGCGACCTGGCCCTGCGGGTGCTGTCGAACCTGGCCGAAATGGACCTCGAAAACCGCGCCGTACTGCGCATTCTCGGCTACCGCCTGCTGCAGGCCGGCGCGCCGCAACTGGCGGTGCCGGTGTTCGAAAAAGTGCTGCGCCTGGCCGGGGAAGAGCCGCAATCGTACCGCGACCTGGGCCTGGCGCTGGCCGCCACCGGGCGCACGCAGGAAGCCATCGACACCTTGTACGAGGTGGTGGAGCGCCCGTGGAACGGCCGTTTTCCGGATATCGAAACGATCGTGCTGGCCGAAATCAACGCCATCGTCGCCGCCGCGCCCAAGCCGCTCGACCTGCGCCGCATCGATCCGCGCCTGCGCGCCAACCTGCCGCTCGACTTGCGCGTGGTGCTGACCTGGGATGCCGACAACAGCGACATGGACTTGTGGGTGACGGCGCCGAATGGCGAAAAATCGAGCTATGCAAACCGCTTGTCGAGCCAGGGGGCGCGCATGTCCTATGATTTCACGGGCGGCTACGGGCCGGAAGAGTTTTCGCTGCGGCGCGCGGCACCGGGCAAATACAAAATCGAGGCCAATTTCTACGGCAACCGCCAGCAGGTGGTGGCCGGCGCGACGACACTTCAGGTCAAGCTGTTCACCGCCTTCGGCACGGCGCGCCAGAAGGAACAAGCCATCACCCTGCGCCTGAAGGACCGCAGGGAAACTGTATTCGTGGGTGAGTTCGACATCAAGCCCTGAACGGGCCACGCGGCGCGCCGGAAAACGATGCGCCGCATTTCAACGTCACCGATCGTTCCCGATATCCTGGCCGGCCAGCCGCGCCACGATATCGCATTCCACCGGCAATCTGCCTGGCGCCGGCTTACATCGCGCGAACCCGCGCTCGCGGCATCATTGCCTTGTCACTGCTTGATCGCGGCGATCCGGTCGCGCGTTGCGGCCGGTACCGGATAATCGGGATAGGCGGCGCGGAACCTGGCCCATTCGGCCAGCGCGTCCTTGTCCAGCTTCGCCTTGAGCATGGCGTCGATCACCGCCAGCCAGTCGTGCGCGCGCTTGTCATGGGCATCGAACGCTCTCGCCTTCGACAGCTCCAGGTCGCTCTTCGACTCGCGCCCCGCCACGCGCGCCGGGCGCGCGGCCGGCGCCGCGGCAGCCGCCCTCGCGTCGTCGGCAACCGGTTCGGCGGGAGGCGCCGCCGCCACCCTCACCGGCGCTGGTGCCGGAGCCGCCACCGGTTCAGGCGCCCGCGCTAAAGCCACTGGCGGCGGCGACTGCACCTCGGGGACCGGGTTGTCGCTGTTGTACCCTTGATACGGCTGCTTCGAATCCTTCTGCTTCAACGCCTCCACCGGCAGCGTGCTTTCGGCAGCCGTGCGTTTGATCGACGAGCCGGTGATTTCAACACGCTGAAGTTCTTGCGATGGCGGTGCGGCGGCCACCTGCACCGGCGCTGGCGAAGGCGGCGCCGCCTTCATGACAGGGGTCGGCGCGGGCGCCGCAGAAGCCTCCACGCTGGCCGGAGCGGGCGCCGAAGGCGCCGGCACATCCATCGCCACCGGCGGCGCGGGCCGCTCCATGTCGAGCGTCACGTTTGCCACGACCTGCGGCGCTTCCGCAGTCGGAGCGGCGGCCATCCCGCCTTCCATGCCCGCCCCGCCGCCGCTGCCCTGGTAAACCTGGTGCCCCAGCACGCCGGCCAGCACCCCCGCCGCAATCCCGGCCGGAATGCGCCAGCGCCGCCCCAGGCCGGGGGCCAGCCGTGGCGGCGCGCCTTCGATGACGGCGTCATTGGCCGCCGCCGGCCGCGCCGCCTGAGCCGCCCTGGCCTCCTGCTCCAGGCCCGCCTTGACATACCCCAGGATGGCGGCATCGAGCTTGGGACTGGACGCCGGCTGGGTCAATCCTTGCAGACGGCGCGACAGATCGTCTTCCCCACGCAGGAAGGCGTCGAATTGTTCGTCGCTCATGTCATCGTTGTCCACTCAGGCTCCCTTCGCGCAGTTTGCGCATGGCGTAGCGCAAACGGCTCTTGACCGTTTCCACCGGTGCTGCTACCACGGCGGCGATGTCTTCGAGGCTCATGCCGCAAAACTGTTGCAGCACCAGCGCCTCTTTCTGCTCGCTCGGCAGGCCCGCCAGTGCTTCATGCAGGCTGTCGTTGCGCTGCTTGTGTTCGAGCGCCACATCGGGCGAGACCACATCCTGCGCCGCATCGGCCAGCGAGTCAAATACGTCGCGGCCATCCGTGCCGCTGCCCAGCTCCGCCGCCAACAGCGGTTGCTGCTGGCGCAGCAGGTCGAGCAGGCGGTTGCGGGCGATCTGGAACAGGTAGGTGCGAAAGGCCGCGTCGGGCTGATAGCGGCTGCGCGCGTGATGCAGGTTGATCCAGCTGTCCTGCACGATCTCGTCGACCCAGTCCGCGCGCGGCGAACGCCAGGCGACGAAGCGGTACAGGCCCGCATGGTGACGGCGATAGAGCTCCTCGAAGGCGACCAGGTCGCCATCGCGGTAGCGCAGCATGAGCTGCTCGTCTTGTAGGGTGGCGGGCATGTGCCGCCATTGTATGGCTTGCCCTGTGAATACGCAAATGGCGCGGCTGGTCGGCCGCGCCATGTGAGAGGGGATTACCGTTCCACTACCGGGGGCCTCAAAAACCTACTGCCAGCCGCCGCCCAGGGAGCGAATCAGCGCCACGGTGGTCACCGCGCGGTCACCCCGCAGTTGCACCGCGTTGCGCTCGACCGCAGCCAGGTTGCGCTGGGAGTCGAGCAGGTCCAGGTAGCTGGAACGGCCGGCGTTGTACAGCTTTTGCGCCAGGTCGGCCGAACGGCGCGCCGACACCACGGCCGCGTCAATCTGCTCGGTCTGGCCGGCCAGGATGCGCAGGCCGGCCAGGTTGTCTTCGACTTCGGCAAACGCCACCAGCACGTTCTGGCGGTAGCTCGCCACCGACTCTTCCAGCACCGCTTCGCTGCGCGCGATGTTGGCCTTGTTGCGACCACCGTCGATGATTGGCATCGACAGCAGCGCGCCCAGCACCCACGAACGCGCGCTCCAGTTAAACAGGTTGCCGCCGCCGCCCGATTCGGTGCCAAGGCCGCCGGTCAGGCTGAGCGACGGGTACATGGCCGTTTTCGCCACGCCGATGCGCGCATTCGCGGCGATCATCGCGCGCTGGGCGGCGGTGATGTCGGGACGGCGCTCCAGCAGGGCCGACGGCAAGCCGGCCGGAATGGCCGGCAGCAGCGCCGACTCCACCAGCGGGTTGACGTCGGCGCTGAACATGGCCGCCGGTTTACCGAGCAGCACGGCCAGTGCGTGCTCGTATTGCACGCGCTGGCGTTGCAGGCCGATCGCCTCGGCGCGCACGGTCGACAGTTCGGTCCTGGCGCGGGCCAGGTCGAATTCGCCGATGTCGCCATTGTCGTAACGGCTCTGGTTCACTTTCACGCTCTGGGTGCGCAGGTCGACCGTGCGCGCCAGGGTGGCCAGTTCGGCGTCCGTTTCGCGCAGCTTGAAGTAGGTCTGCGCCACGTCGGCCTGCAAGGCCAGCAGCACCGACTTGTAGGTCGCTTCGCTGGCCGCCGCGTCGGCATTGGCCGCGCTGACATTGGCCGCCACGCGGCCGAACAGATCAAGCTCGTAGCTGGCCGTCAGCCTGGCCTGGTACACATTGCCGGGGGCGACCGACGCGTCGTCGGCAAGCCCGCGCGAGACGCCCGAGGTGCGGCTGCGCTGCGCGCCCATGCCGGCGCCGACCTGCGGCGAGCGGTCCGCTTGCGAGATGCCGGCCAGCGCCCTGGCCTGCTTGACGCGCGCCGCCGCCACCGCCAGGCTGGCGTTGGCGTCGGTCGCCTCGCGGATCAAGGCGGTGAGGTTGGCATCGCTAAACGCCAGCCACCACTCGCCGCGCGCCTGCCCTTCGGCCGGCTGCGCCACTTTCCAGCGGGTGCCGTCGGCCGCCTGCAAGGGCTCGGACGACTCCTTGAAGGCGGACGGCATGTCGAGCGCCGGCGCTTTCAGTTGCGGGATGCTGGAACAGGCCACCAGCAGCAGCGCCGCCAGCAAGGGTGACATGCGCCTCATGATGGTTGTCTTCATATCAGTCATTACACTGCTCCTTCCAGATGCGCAGGCACTGCCACGCTTGATTTCTTTTCCAGCTTCTTGGCGAAGGTACGCAGCAGCACGTAGAACACCGGCGTGAGGAACAGGCCGAAGAAGGTCACGCCCAGCATGCCGCCGAACACCGCCACGCCCATCGCATGGCGCATTTCGGCGCCGGCGCCGCTCGAGAACACCAGTGGCACCACGCCCATGATGAACGCGATCGACGTCATCAGGATCGGACGCAGGCGCAGGCGGCACGATTCCAGCGCCGCTTCGACGATGGTGCGGCCGTGGTCTTCGAGTTCGCGGGCGAATTCGACGATCAGGATCGCATTTTTCGACGCCAGCCCCACCAGCACGAACAGCGCGATCTGGGTGAAGATGTTGTTGTCGCCACCGGTCAGCTTGACGCCGACGAGGGCGCACAGGATCGACATCGGCACGATCAGGATCACCGCCAGCGGCAGCGTCCAGCTTTCGTACTGCGCCGCGAGCACCAGGAACACCAGCAGTACGCACAAGGGGAAGACCAGCACCATCGTGTTACCCGACAAAATCTCCTGGTAGGTCAGTTCGGTCCATTCGTACGACACGCCTTTTGGCAGCGTTTCGGCAGCGATCTTCTCCAGCGCGGCCTGGGCCTGGCCGGACGAGACGCCAGGAGCCGGGCCGCCGTTCATGTCGGCCGATACGTAGGCGTTGTAGCGCTGCACGCGGTCCGGGCCATAGGTATCCTTGATGCGCATCAGCGACGACAGCGGAATCATCTCGCCCTTGTCGTTGCGCACCTTGAGCTGGGCGATCTGGTCGGCGTGCGAGCGGAACGGCGCATCGGCCTGCACGCGCACCTGGTAGGTACGGCCAAACTGGTTAAAGTCGTTCACGTACAGCGAACCGAGGTTGATCTGCAAGGTCTGGTAAATCGTCGTCAGCGGCACGCCGAGCTGCTTGGCCTTGACCTTGTCGACGTCGGCGAACAGTTGCGGCACGTTGATCTGGAAGCTGGAGAACACACCGGCCAGCTGCGGGTTCTGCCAGGCTTTCATCTGCATCGCCTGGGTCGCCTTGTACAACTCGTCGTAGCCCACGTTGCCGCGATCCTCGATCATCATCTTGAAGCCGCCCACGGTGCCAAGGCCGTTGACCGGCGGTGGCGGGAACACCATGATGAAGGCGTCCTGGATGGCGCCCAGGCGTTTGTTCACCTCGGCCGCGATCTCGGGACCGGACATGCCTTTGCCGGTGCGCTGCTCGAAAGACTTGAGCGTGACGAACACGATGCCGGCGTTAGGCGCATTGGTAAAGTCGTTGATCGACAAGCCAGGGAAGGCGATCGACGATTCCACACCCGGCACCTTGGCCACGATGTCGGACATCTGGCGGATCACGGCGTCGGTACGGTCCAGCGAAGCCGCGTCGGGCAATTGGGCAAAACCGACCAGGTACTGCTTGTCCTGGGCCGGCACGAAGCCGCTCGGCACCGCCTTGAACATGAACACGGCGGCCACCGCCAGCACGGCGTACACCATCAGCGAAATGCCCTTGCGTTTCAGGACCACGTTCACGCCACCTTCATACTTGGTCGACGCGCGGCCGAAGAAGCGGTTGAACCAGGCGAAGAAACGGCCGAACAGTTTGTCCATCACGCGCGTCAGTCCATCTTTCGGCGCATGGTGCGGCTTGAGCAAGGCGGCGGCCAGGGCCGGCGACAGGGTCAGCGAGCTGAATGCCGAAATCACGGTCGAAATGGCGATCGTCAGCGCGAACTGGCGATAGAACTGGCCCGACAGGCCGGCCACGAAGGCGATCGGCACGAACACGGCGCACAGCACCAGGGCGATGGCGATGATCGGACCGCTCACCTCTTTCATCGCTTGCACGGTGGCGTCGCGCGGGCTCAAACCCGCTTCGATATTGCGTTCCACGTTTTCCACCACCACGATGGCGTCATCGACCACGATACCGATGGCCAGTACAAGGCCGAACAGGGACAGCGTGTTGATCGAAAAGCCGAAGCCCAGCATCACCGCAAACGTGCCGATGATCGATACCGGCACGGCCAGCAGCGGAATGATCGATGCGCGCCAGGTTTGCAGGAAGATGATCACCACCAGCACCACCAGGGCGACCGCTTCGAGCAGGGTGTGGATGACGGACTTGATCGATGCGCGCACGAACTGGGTTGGGTCGTACTCCACGCTGAAGTCGACGCCTTCGGGGAAGTCTTTCTTCAGTTCCGCCATTTTGGCGCGTACGTCGGCCGACAGTTGCAAGGCGTTCGCACCCGGCGCTTCGAAAATACCGATGGCGGCGGCCGACTTGTTGTTGAGCAGCGCGCGCAGGGAGTAGGAATTCGATCCCAGCTCGATCCGCGCCACATCCTTGAGGTGGGTAATGGCGCCGTCGGCGCCGGTGCGCACGATGATGTCGCCAAATTCCTCGACCGACGTCAGGCGGCCCTGGGTATTGACGGTCAACTGGAATTCCGCGCCTTTCGACGGCGAAGCGCCGATCACGCCGGCGGCGACCTGCACGTTTTGCTCGCGCACCGCGGCCACGACGTCGGACGCGGTCATGCCGCGCGCCGCCACCTTCTGCGGATCGAGCCAGATGCGCATGGCGTAGTCGCCGGCGCCGAACAGCTGGGTGTCGCCCATGCCCGGAATACGCGCCAGCTGATCCTTCACGTTGAGCACCGCGTAGTTGCGCAGGTAGACGTCGTCATAACGGCCGGTCGGCGACAACAGGTGCACCACCATGGTCAGGTTGGGCGAACTTTTGACCGCCGTCACGCCGATCTGGCGCACTTCTTCGGGCAGGCGCGGCAAGGCGCGCTGGATGCGGTTCTGCACCTGCGACTCGGCCTGCTCGACGTTGGTGCCGACCTTGAACGTCACGGTCAGCATCAGCGAGCCGTCCGAGGTGTTCTGCGACGACATGTACAGCATGTTTTCGACGCCGTTGATCTGCTCTTCCAGCGGGGCGGCGACGGTTTCGGCGATCACTTTCGGGTTCGCGCCGGGATACTGGGCGCGCACCACCACCGATGGCGGCACCACGTCAGGATATTCGGAGATCGGCAATGCAAAAATCGACAGCAGGCCGGCCACGAATATGATGATCGACAGGACGGCCGCGAAAATCGGCCGGTCGATGAAAAATCGTGAAAAGTTCATGTGAGTTATTCCTTGGTTTTAGCCGATGCGTCGGCAACCTTGACTTCTTTTTTGGTGTCGGCGACGTTCGCGTCGGCGACGTCCGCGGCTTTCGCGTCCGGGGCTTTGGCGTCGTCGGCCTTCGCTTGCGGCGCCTTGCTGTCCTGGTCCATCGCCACGATCTGCGCCGTTACCGGTGCGCCAGGCTGGACGCGCTGCAAGCCGTTGATGACGATTTTTTCGCCTGGCTTGACGCCGCTGCGCACCACCCGCAGGCCGTCCACGCTCGGTCCCAGGACCACGGCGCGGTATTCGGCGCGGCTGTCGGCGCCAATCACATACACGAACTTGCGGTTCTGGTCGGTGCCGACGGCGCGGTCGTTGATCAGGATCGTCTTGGCCTGGGCGCCGTCGCCGCCGCCCAATTGAACCCGTGCGAACAGGCCCGGAACGAGCGTGTTATCGGTGTTGTCGAACATGGCGCGCATGCGCACGCTGCCGGTGGCCGAGTCGAGGCGGTTGTCAATGAATTCGAGCTTGCCTTCGTGCGGGAAGCCGCTTTCATTCGCCAGGCCGATCTTGACCGGCACCGTGGTGCCCTTCTGGGCCACGCGGCCGACGCGCAGGTAGGTGTCTTCGTCGCCGTCGAAGGTCGCATAGATCGGATTACTCGATACCACCGAGGTCAGGATCACGGCGCCGTCGACCAGGTTGCCGGTGGTGACTTCGGCTTTCGAGACGCGCCCGCCGATCGGCGCGTGCACATTGGTGTAGCTCAGGTTCAGGCGCGCCGCTTCGAGCGAAGCCTGGGCTGCGCGTACGTTGGCGTCCAGTTCCTTCAGGCCCGATGCCTTTTCGTCGAACTCGCGCTGGGCGATCGCCTTGTCGCCCAGCAGGCGCTCGGCGCGGGCCAGTTCCAGCTTGGCCAGGTCGGCGCGCGCGCGGGCCGAACTGACGGCCGCTTCGGCGCGATTGGCTTCGGCCTGGTAAGGGCGCGGGTCGATCACGAACAGCACGTCGCCCTTCTTGACAATGCTGCCCGGCTTGAAGTTGACCGAGGTGATAAAGCCGTTCACGCGCGCCCGGATGTCGACCCGGTCGACCGCTTCAAGCCGGCCAGAGAATTCCTGGGTCTCGTTGACCGAACGCTCGATCACGGTGGCGGCGGTGATCGGCGGGCCGGCGGGAGCGGCCGGCTGGGCCTTGCTGTTCGCCTCTTCACACCCCGCCAGCGACAGGGCCGCTAGTCCCGCCAAGGCCATCGCGGCCGCGAGCGGGCGGGCGAAGGTCATTAATCGATTAGTGGTTTTCATTTTTTTCCTCTTATTGATGAAAATGTTTAATAAATCAGCCGGATAGACGACGAAAGACGAGCTGTGCTGTTTCAAAAGGCGAAAAGGGTCCGTACGCTGCGCCGAGGGTTTCTCAGCGCAGCTGCACGGGGGTAACTGGTGGTGGTGTTACGAGTAATGCGCTAATTCAGGATGGCGGCGTATCGAGGCCATGTAAAAAATTGCCGATTTCATGCAGCGCCACGGCTCTGCAGGCGCACTCGTTGCGCGCGGCCGTGTCGTCCAGGGGCGCCGCCGCCATGCGCTTGACCGTGGTGGTCACGCCGCAGGTGGCCAGCTTGGCGCCGTATTGTTCGGCCTCGTCGCGCAATGGATCGTCTTCGGCGGACAGGATCAGCGCGGGCGGCAGGTTTTTCAGCCGGCTCGATTGCAGCGGCGAGGCATACGGGTGGGTGCGGTCGGCCGCATTCGGCAGGTAGCCGCGGTAGCTGGCGGCGCATTGGACTGCCACCCCGGCCAGGGTGGCGTCTTGCGGAATGGCGCGCATCGAACAGGTGGACAGGCCCGGGTCGAGCATCGGCATGATCAGGATCTGGCCGACCAGCGCCGGCCCGCCGCGGTCGCGCGCCATCAGCGTACACACGGCAGCCAGGTTGGCGCCGGCCTCGATGCCGGCCACCAGCAGGCGCTTGCCGCTCCATCCCAGCTTGGCCTTGTGCTTCTTGGACCAGGCCAGCACCGCGTGCGCATCTTCGGCGGCGGCGGGAAAGGGCCGCTCGGTGGCCAGGGTGTAGCGCGACGCCAGCACCAGGTGCTGGGTCGAGCAGCTGGCCAGGTGGCGCAGGAACTCGTCCGCCTCATCGAGGTCGCCGCCGATAAAGCCGCCGCTGTGGAAGAACACGATCAAGCCATCTTTTTTGGCGCCGGCGTCGCCGCCCGAATACAGACGCGCAGCCAGCGGGCCTTCGGCCCCCGCAACCTCGAGGTCGCGGATCTTCAGCTGCACCGGCGCGTCCTGGGAGCTCATTGCGGCTCCGCCAACTCGTCGTCCGCACAGGCCAGCAGGGAAGTGCCGAACAGGTCATGTGCAAGTGCGTCAAAACCGACGCTTTCCGCACTCGCGGCCTGCGGGAACTGGTCGGACAAGGCGGTACCCGTCAACGTCAGCATCGCCATCGCGAGTGTCACGATCATCATGATTGCTTTTTGATAACGCATAAGAGTAGCCCTTTCCTTCCGATTGTCCCGACATCCTATGTTGCAGTACGGCCACTTTAAACTTGATCTACAATCTGATAAAGAGGGCAAGAGCGAATTGATTGTTCAGGAATCTGAACAATGCGGAGGAATATGAATAAATTGCAAGCTATGGAAGTGTTTGTCCAGGTGGTCGACGCCGGCGGCTTTACGCGCGCGGCCGAGAACATGCAGCTTCCCAAAGCCACCGTGTCGACCCTGGTGCAGGCGCTCGAACTGGCGCTCGAAGTCAAACTGCTGCACCGCACAACGCGGCATGTGAGCGTGACCGCCGACGGCGCTGCCTATTATGAACGCTGCCTGCGCATTCTGTCGGATGTGCGCGAAGCCGAAGAATCGCTCTCGCGCAATCGCGCCAATCCGAGCGGACGGCTGCGCGTCGATGTCGCGAGCGGGTTCGCCAACGACATCCTGCTGCCGGCCCTGTCCGATTTTTTCGATCGCTATCCCGACATCCGGCTCGACCTCGGTATCGGCGACCGCCCGGTGGACCTGATCGAAGAAGGCGTCGATTGCGCCATCCGGGGCGGCAACCTGCCCGATTCGGCGCTGATCGCGCGCCGCGTGGGCGTGCTCAATTTTGTCACCTGCGCCACGCCGGGCTACCTGGACCGGCATGGACGGCCCACCCATCCGCACGACCTGGCCAGCCACCGCTGCGTCAACTACTTTTCCACCAAGACCGGCAAGATCTTCGACTGGGATTTCGTCCGGGGCGATGAAGTGATCACCGTCGCAGCCCCCGCCTGCCTGGCCGTGAACGACTCCACCGCCTATATGACCGCCGGAATGCAGGGGCTCGGGCTGATGCAGATGTCGAGCTTCATGGTCGACCAGATGGTCGCCGTCGGCAAGCTCGAAATCGTGCTCCCCGACTGGAGCAGCACGCCGGTGCCGGTGAACGTGGTATATCCTCAGAATCGCCACCTGTCGGCCAAGGTGCGCGTGTTCGTCGAATGGGTCGCCGACCTGTTTCTCACCCACCCACTCCTGCAACTACCAAGGCCCTGATATGCACAACATCGTCTTCCTCGACCGCGACAGCCTGATGGCCGACGTGCGGCGTCCCGCATTCGAACACGCGTGGCGCGACTACGGCGCCACCAGCGCCGGCCAGGTGGTCGAACGCCTGCGCGGCGCCACCATTGCGATCACCAACAAGGTGCCGCTGCGCGCGGCCGATATTGCGCAACTGCCGGAGCTGAAGATGGTGGCCGTCGCCGCCACCGGCGCCAACAACATCGATCTCGACGCCTGCCGCGCGCGCGGGATCGTGGTATCGAATATCCGCAATTACTCGCTGGTGTCGGTGCCGGAGCATTGCCTGAGCCTCATTCTCGCCCTGCGCCGCAACCTGAAGGCGTATGGCGCGGACGTCGACGCGGGCCGCTGGCAGGCCTCGAACCAGTTTTGCCTGCTCGATCACCCGATAGCCGACCTGGCCGGCAGCCGGCTCGGCATCGTCGGCTACGGCGCGCTGGGCAAACAAGTGGCGGCGCTCGGGCGCGCGTTCGGCATGCGCGTCGCCGTGGTCTCGCGCTCGCCGGTAGACGACGCCGATGTCGATGTCGTGACGCTGGCCGAACTGCTGGCGACGTCCGACGTGGTCAGCCTGCACCTGCCTTTAAGCGCGCAGACCACGAACATCATCGGTGCGCGCCAACTGGCCAGCATGAAGCGCAGTGCATTGTTGATTAACACCGCGCGCGGCGGCCTGGTGGACGAAGCGGCGCTGGCACAGGCGCTGACCGATGGCGTGATCGGCGGCGCCGGCTTCGATGTATTGAGCCAGGAGCCGCCCTTGCCCGGCAATCCGCTGCTGGCGCTGCGCCTGCCCAACTTCATCCTGACGCCGCACGTGGCCTGGGCCAGCGCTGGCGCCATGCAGACCCTGGCCGAGATGCTGATCGATAACCTGGAAGCCTTCGAAGCGGGCAAGCCGCAGAACGTGCTCTAAAAGGTCCCCGGCAACAGGATATTGCTGTTCACGTCATTCACGTCGCGCAGGCCGCAGAACGCCATCGTCAGATCGAGCTCGTTGCGAATGATCTCCAGGCACTTGCTCACGCCCTGCTCGCCCAGCGCGCCCAGCCCGTACAGGAACGGCCGGCCGATATACACGCCCTTGGCGCCGAGGGCCAGCGCTCGGATCACATCCTGCCCCGAGCGCACGCCGCCATCCATATGCACCTCGATGCGCTTGCCGAGCGCCTCCACGATGGCGGGCAGCGCCCCGATGCTCGACTGCGCGCCATCGAGCTGGCGCCCGCCATGGTTCGATACGATCAGCGCATCGGCGCCGGAATCAAGCGCCAGGCGCGCGTCTTGCGCATCCATGATGCCCTTGATGATCAGTTTCCCGCCCCAGCGCCGCTTGATCCATTCCACATCGGCCCACGACAGGGCCGGATCGAACTGCTGCGAGGTCCATGCCGACAATGAGGACATGTCCGACACATCGCTGGCGTGGCCGACGATATTGCCGAAGCCGCGACGCGGCGTGCGCAGGATGCCCATGCACCAGCGCGGCTTGGTCATCAGGTTGATGATGTTCGCCAGCGTCATCTTGGGCGGCGCCGTCATGCCGTTGCGGATATCCTTGTGGCGCTGGCCCAATACCTGCAGGTCGAGCGTGAGCACCAGCGCCGAGCAGCGCGCCGCCCTGGCGCGCTCGATCAGGCGCTCGATGAAAGCGCGGTCCTTCATCACATACAGCTGGAACCAGAACGGCCTGGTGGTATGCGCCGCCACGTCCTCGATCGAGCAGATACTCATGGTCGAGAGGGTGAACGGCACGCCGAAGCGTTCGGCGGCGCGCGCGGCCAGGATCTCGCCATCGGCATGCTGCATGCCGGTCAGCCCGGTCGGGGCCAGCGCCACCGGCATCGCCACCTCCTGCCCTATCATCGTCGTGCGGGTGGTGCGGTCGACCAGGTTGACCGCCACCCGCTGGCGGAATTTGATCTTCGCAAAATCGTCGCTGTTGGCGCGGTAGGTCGATTCGGTCCAGGAACCAGCGTCGGCGTAATCGTAGAACATGCGCGGAACGCGCTTCCTGGCCAGTACCCGCAAGTCTTCAACGGTCGTGATGATGGTCATGCATCTCCCTGTGTGTGTTCGCCTACGCCGCCACCCTGAGCGGCAGGTCGATGAAGAACGTGGTGCCGCGTCCCGCGCCGCTTTCGACGCGAATACTCCCTTCCAGCAGCGACGTGACGATGTTGTACGTGATATTGAGGCCCAGGCCGGACCCGCCCTGCCCCATCTTGGTCGTGAAAAACGGATCGAAAATGCGCGCCTGGTGCTCGATCGGAATGCCGACACCGTCATCGACGAACACCAGTTGCACCCGCTCCGTCCCTTGCCGGCCGGCCGTGACCGTGATCGCGCCGCCGATGCGCCCTTCAAACGCATGCAGCAAGGCGTTGTTAATCAGGTTGATCATCACCTGCCCGAACGGTCCCGGGTAGCTCTCCATCTCGATGCCTGGTTCCACCGCCAGCGTGAGCGTATGGCCGGCCTTGCGCACCTGGTTCATCATGGTGGCCACGATTTCGTGCGCGGCCTGTTCGAGGTCGAAGCGGCGCCGATGCGCGCTGGCCTGGTCCACCGCCACCTGCTTGAAGCTGTTGAGCAGGTCGGCCGCGTTGAACAAACTGCGCATGATCAGCTCCGACGCCTCCTGCGACGCATCGATGAACACCTTCAGGTCGGAGCGGCGGATGGTGGCGCCGTCGAACTTCTCGGCGATCGCGCTGGTTTTCTCCTGCAAGGTGCTGGCCATCAGCAGGCTGTTGCCGATCGGGGTATTGAGTTCGTGCGCCACTCCGGCCACCAGCGAGCCGAGTGCCGCCAGCTTTTCCTGCGCGACCAGCTGCGCCTGGGTGCTCTGGAGCTGGCGGTAGGCGTCAGCATTGTCGAACGCCACGCCGACGTAGGACGCCAGCGTGCGCAGCATGTCGAGGTGAATGCGTTCGTAGGCATTGGTCGCATAGCTGTGCACCGACACCACGCCCAGCATGCGGCCGTTGACCGCGATCGGCACATACAGCAGCGAACGCGGCGTGGTCGGCAGCGAGCCGTCTTCGAGCGTGCCCAGGTTCTCTTCGCTGGAAGTGAGCAGCAGGTCGCCGATGTAATTGCCGTACTCCTTCTCCAGGTCATTGATGAACACCTCGCGCTCGTTGGCGATGCACCATACCGCCAGCTGGTTCGGCTGGTCCATGCTGCGCGAATACGGCAAATAGCGCTTGCCACCCTCCATCGCGAACGGATAGTCGATACAGGCGCGCTCCGGCCGATACAGGCCGATGCCGAACACGCTCGCATCCATCAGCTCATTGACGTGGGCGTACAACATCAGCATGATCGACTCGCTATCGAGTTTGGCGGTCAGCTTGCGGCCGATGTCGCTCAGGAGCGCGATATTGCGGTGCGCCTGCTCGACTTCCACTTTCTGGCGTTCGACCGAATCCTTTTGCAGCCGCAGTTCCGCCGTGCGCGAGCCGACCAGGCGCTCGAGCAGGGATTTTTGCTGCACCAGCGCGCGCACCCGCAGGCGCAGCAGCGCATAGCCGATGCCCGCCACCAGCGCCGCCAGCGCAAGGCGGAACCACCAGGTTTTCC
Source organism: Massilia sp. CCM 8734 (assembly GCF_011682155.1). Classification (NCBI taxonomy): domain Bacteria; kingdom Pseudomonadati; phylum Pseudomonadota; class Betaproteobacteria; order Burkholderiales; family Oxalobacteraceae; genus Massilia; species Massilia sp. CCM 8734. The sequence goes on along the minus strand of NZ_WHJI01000001.1, from coordinate 300,696 downwards.
AGGCCGGCGGCGTAATCGTGATGGCCAGCGCGGTCGGCGCCTCGTTCCACACGCCGTCCTTGTTGCTGGCCCTGACGCGGAACACATACCGTCCCGGATCGAGATTGGTATAGGTGGCGAAGCGCTTGCCGGCGTCGGTGCTGACCCATCCCTGGTCGAAGCCTTCGAGCTGGTACAGGTAGCGGTTGCGCTGGGGGTCGGCAAAATGCAGGGCCGCGAATTCGAGCGAGAGCACCGAATCGCGGTACGACAGCGTGATCTCGCGGGCGTCTTCGATGGCGCCTTTGAAGGTGGCGTCGCCAAGCTGCTGGCCGGCGCGCAGCGGACGGTTGAAGATCAGGAAATCGGTGATCATGACCGCCGGCGGGTAGGGATTTTCGCGGATCGCCTCGGGACGGAACGAGGTCAGGCCGTTGATGCCGCCGAAGTGCAGGCTGCCGTCGCCGCTGCGCGCGGCCGCGCCGACGAAATACGAACCATCGGTCAGGCCATCCCTGGCGGTGTAGTGCTTGACCTGGCCATTGGACGGGTCCAGCCGCGCCAGGCCGGCGGTGCTGCTCACCCACAGCATGCCGGCGTCGTCTTCCACGATGCCGCCGATGGGGTCGGCGGCGCCAGTGCCGTTAAGATCATAAAAGCGAAAGCGCACCTTGCCGTCGGCCCCAGGCTCGACCCGGTGCAGGCCGCCCGCGGTGCCTACCCACAGCTGGCCCGCGCGCGACTCGAACAGATAATAGATGCGGCTGTGGCGCAGGCTGGCCGCATCGGCCGGGTCGTAGCGGTAATGGGTAAAGCGGCTGGTGGCCGGGTCGAGCCGTTCGAGGCCGTTGTCGGTGCCGATCCAGATGATGCCGCGCTGGTCTTCCACGATCGCAAAGCCGTGGTTCTCGCCCAGGCTGTGCGGATTGTGCTGATCGTGGCGCCAGCCGATCCGGGTGTCGCTGGCCGGATCGTAGCGCACCACGCCGCCGCGCGTGACGATCCACAGCTTGCCGGCGCGGTCGATCAGCAGGCGCTGGATATACGAGGCGTTGGCGTCGCCGCCGAGCGGCAGCGGCGTGACGTGGCCGCCCTCCTTGTCCATCGACGACAGGCCGGTGGGCGTGCCGACCCAGACGCGCTCGCCCCCGACCGCCAGCGCCGTCACCAGCTCACCCGCGCGCAGGCGGGTAACGCTGCCCTTTTGCAGGTCGACCTTGTTGACGCCGCCGCCGGTGGTGCCGAGCCAGAGCGTGCCATGACCGTCCGGCGCCAGCGCCCGGACCTTGTTGGAACTGAGGCTGGCCGGGTCGTCCGGCGCGTGCGCGAGCCGGTTGAAACCGCCGCTGGCGATGTCGACCCGGTTCACGCCGCCGAACCAGCTGCCGACCCAGAGGGTGCCGCTGCGGTCGAGGAAACTGGCCGCAATGCGGTTGTCCGACAGCGAATGGCGGTCGAGCGGCTGGTGCCGGTAGCTCACGAATGCGCCGCTGGCGGGGTCGCGCAAGAACAGGCCATCGAGTTCGGTGCCGACCCACAGGTTGCCCTTCGCGTCGTGATACAACGACTGCACGCGCACCGCGCCGATGCCGTCGGCCGCGCCGAACTGGCGCCGCGCCGGCTGCGCCGCGCCCAGCTGCCACGCTTCGAGCCCGGCGCCGGTGCCGACCCATAAGGTGCGGTTGGCGCCGAGCGAGAGCGAGAGCACTTGATTGCGCCGGGCGTCGCTACGCCGGGCGTCGCCGCCCGAGGCGATCGTAAAGCGCTCGAAGCGCTGTGCGCCGCGTGCCAGCCGATCCAGCCCACGCGCGGTCGCCACCCACAGACTGCCGTCGGTATCGCGCACCAGCGCGTTGACGCGGTCGTCGGATAGGCTGGTGGCGTCGCCCGGATCGTGGCGCAGCGTGGCAAAGCGCGCGCTGGCCGGGTCGAAGTGCTTGAGTCCTTCGCCGGTGGCCAGCCACAAGCCGCCGCCGCCGTCGGCCACGATGGCAGAGACCACGCGATTGTTCATGCCGTCGGCCGCGTTGACGGCGCTGGCGTAGCGGATGAATTTGCGGGTGGCGCGGTCGTAGCGGATCAAGCCGCCCTTGGTGCCGAACCACAGGCGGCCCTGGTCGTCCTCGAACGAGGCGGAGATGTAATTGTCGGCGATGCTGTCCGGATCGGCGGGATCGTTCTTGAAGACGGTCATGCGGTAACCGTCGTAGCGGTTCAGGCCCGCCTGGGTGCCGAACCACATGAAGCCCTGGCGGTCCTGCAGGATGCTCTGCACCGACTCCTGCGACAAGCCCTGTTCGAGCCCGATATGCTCGAAGCGCAGGCTGCGCATGGGCGCGGCCAGCGCCGTCCCCACGCACGCCACGCCCAGCAGCCAGGCAAGGGCCAGCCGGAACAGTGTCGCGTTCGGTCGGGTCGTCAAACGAAGCATCATGAGCATTCCACGCAGCAATAGGAGTAATCTAACAGATGGCCGGCCCGGGGTGAAAATTACTTGCCGGGCGCCCCTTTCCGTTTGCCCTCTGGACAAACGGCGAAGGCGCCACTACAATAGCGCCTTCTTCGGAAATGCAAGCGATCTGGAGAATAGTAGAAGCACCGAGCGACAGGCGCCAGTAAAACAAGGTTCCGGAAACAAGGTGAAGCTGCTATAATAGTTGCCTAAGCGGCTGTAGCTCAGTTGGATAGAGTACTTGGCTACGAACCAAGGGGTCGTGGGTTCAATTCCTGCCAGCCGCACCAAAATTCGTAAGACGAAGGGCCTGTAGAGAGATCTCCAGGCCCTTTTTCTTTGCCCTACTGTTTGCTTGTTCGGTATTTTCAAAAGAAATGCGTGAGAAGATTTGGCAAAGCCATCGCGCACTGCTATAATATTTGCTTAAGCGCGGCTGTAGCTCAGCTGGATAGAGTACTTGGCTACGAACCAAGGGGTCGTGGGTTCAATTCCTGCCAGCCGCACCAAAATTCGTAAGACGAAGGGCCTGTAGAGAAATCTTCAGGCCCTTTTTCTTTTTCCCACCCCGGTGTCAGGTCTGACATTCGGACACGGGCTCAACTATAAATGGCTGTGTAGTTGTACTTAAGGATCAGCTCGTGTCCGAATGTCAGACCTGACACCAGGCGAAGGGGCGGATCAGAACGAGCGGCCGAGGGTGAGCACCAGCCCGTTGCGCGAGCCGATACTGCCGCTCGAGCGCGCGTAGGCGCCCCGCTCCGCGTGCAGCGCGTCCCACGCGGCCTGCATTTTCCAGGCCTCGATGCTCATGCTCACGCCGATCCGTGCGTCGGCGCGCGCGCCGGAGGTGTAGCGCGGCACCTTTGATACCGGGCGCAGGTAGCCGACCCGCGCGAACAAGCCCACATCGTCGGTCAGCGCCACGCCGCCATTGAGTTCCCCGTACACCGTGCGCATGCTGGTGCCCAGGTAGGCCGACGAATACGACACCCTGCCACTGAGCCGGTCGCCGCCCAGCCCCGCATACACTTCGCGGTAGTTCAGGGCCGACATGCTGGAAAAGGTGTGGTTCGACGCCCCTACTTCCCACGACGGCCCCGCCGTCATGCGCCGCGCATAGCCGGCGTAGCCGATCGCGTACACGCCGTGCGGCGTGCCGCTCATTTTGAGCTGCGACGCAAACGTGCCTGCATAAAAGCCGCTGCGGGTGTCGAACGAGAGGTTGAACTGGGCCACCGGGTCGCCCTTGCTGTAGCCGACGCCCCGATAATAATAGTCGGAAACCAGCGACACGCTGCCGCTGGCCTGGGCGCAGGCGTTGCCGCCCGCGAGGCAGCACGCCAGTGCGAGCGCAAACCGGCATCTACGCAAGGGCCGCTCCGCGCGCGGCGGCGTTCAGGGCAGGCGGACAATCTTGGGCGGCGTGACCTCGACGCAGACGCATGTACATTTTCCTGTGAGGCGGGTGACGGTGGCGCAAAGGTTGATGCCTCCCGGCTGGAGCACGATGCTCGAGCGGACCTGCGGCAAGGTGAGCCCGGGACGCAGCTCGCTCAGCACGGCCATCATGCCAGAGATATGCGCCGCTGAATAGGACGACCCCGAGACCATGCCCCAGCGCGCCCCAGGCGCCGCCGTCGGGATGTCGCGCCCGGGCGCCATCAGCACGTGCGCGTTCATCTGCCGGCTGCTGTCGGCCGCCACCGCGAACACGCCAGGATGCGAGGCAGGAAAACCGCCGTCGGCGCTGGCCGCGTCCACCGCGCCGACCACCCGCACGCCGCGCGCGCAGGCGACGTCGATCAGTTCGCGCAGCAGTCGGTCGGACGGTCCCGACAGACTCAGGTTGATCACCTGCGCCCCGTGCATCAGCGCGAAATTGATCGCCTTGGCCAGCGTGAAGCTGTTGCAGCGGGTGGCCCCGCCAGCCACTTGCCAGCATGCCCGCAAGGCCATCAGGCGCGCGTCCGGCGCCACGCCTTCGATCCCCACGCCATTGCCGGCCAGCGCGGCGATCACCCCGGCCACGCCGGTGCCGTGGGTCTCGGCGGCATATGCCTGGCCGTCCACGAAATTCTCCTGGAAGGCGACCTGCCCGGCCAGGTCGGGATGGTCGCTTTCGACGCCGCTGTCGATCACCGCCACCAGCACCTTGCGCCCGGTGGCGGCCTTGCGTACTTCGCCCAGCTGCCACTGCAGCGCGGCCGGCTGCACCGGGTACAGCGGGTCGCTGGCCTGGGCCGAGAAGGTGTTGATCGATTGCGCCCAGTCGACCCGGGCGTCGCGCGAGAGCGCTTCGACGATCTTGCCCGGCTCGGCGCCGGCCGGTTCGGCCATGCGGTAGCAGTCCACGTTCAGGGCCGGCATGGGCCAGCCTTCGAGGATGGTCAGGCCATGTTCGCGCGCCAGCGCTTCGGCGATGCGGCGCCGCGCCAGGCGCCCGGCGTCGTCGCGGTAGTTGGCGCCGTAGGCGGCGTCGGGCCGGAAGTGCGGCGCCGGCAAATGCAGCATCACCAGGATCTGGCGCACCTCCGCCTGTGCCGGGGCCGCCTCCTGGGCGCGGCCGGTGAGCGCCGCCAGGAGCAGCAGCGCCAACACCAGCAGGCGCATCACGGTGCGCTCCGCGGCGTGAGCGACTCGGCCAGTTGCACGCCGGCGTCGGCGCGCAGCACGGCAAGCGCGTTCGATTGCTCGCCCGGCGGCGCGCTCAGGACAAAGGCGCCGCTGACGGTCGGGCCGTCGACCACGCGCGCGCCGCTGGCCTGCAAGGTGCGCTGCACCTCGCGCAGGCTGGCGTCGGGCCGGAATATCACGACGATGGTGCCGGCCGGCGCGGGTGCGCCGTCACTCAAGGCCTGGTAGGCCTCCCCCTTGCCCACCGGCGCAATCATCTGGATCGCCAGCACGGTGATCAAGGCGCATTGCCCCGCCAGCGCCCACGGCATCCAGCCGTTGCCGAACCAGGCGCGCAGGCCGGATACCTTGGAAGGCGCCGCACTCGCCTGGGGGCCGAGGCGCGGCATCAGGCGCGCCAGTGCGCGCTCCGGATCGAGGCCGGGCGGTTCGGCCGGCGCCGCATGCAACTGGCGCTGCCATGCGACCTCGCCGGCGCACTGCGCGCAGTGCTGAAGGTGCGCGCGCACCGGTTCCGCTTCGGTCTCTTCCAGGGTGCCGTTGGCAAACCACGGCAGCAAATCGCGCATCGCCTGGTGCGATGCGCCGGTCGGTTCTTGGTTCAGGTTCATAACGGTTCCTCCTGATGTGCGGACAGCAGCACCCTGAGGCGCTGCCGCGCATGAAACATCCGCGTCTTGACGGTATTGACCGGGCATCCCATCGTCTCGGCGATTTCCTGGTAGCCCATGTCGTGGTAATAGGTCAGGGTGACGACCACCCGCTGTTCGAGCGAGAGCGCCTTGAGCGCTTCGCCCACGCCCTGCTGCAACTGCTGCTGCGCGAGGGCCTGCTCCGGTTCCTGGCGCGGGTCGCCCGCCTCCAGCTCAAAATTCGACTCCACCGGCTCGTCGCGCATGTTCACCGCCTTCAGTCCCTGGCGGTAGGCGATGGCGAACACCCAGGTCGACACCTTGCAGGTGTGGTCGAACGTGTGCGCCTTCTGCCACACCACCAGCATGGCGTCGTTGACGATCTCCTCGATCAGGGCGCCGTTGCGCACCATCCGGTCCAAAAAGCGCGCCAGCCGCCCGAAGTACTTGCGGTACAGCGCCTGGAAGGCGTCCCGGTCCCCGCCCGCGATCAGGGCAATCAAGGCGGTGTCGCCGGTGTCGGCCGGTGCGGCCGGTGCGGCCGGCGTACCCCCGAAACGCGCTCTCCATTGTTTAAGCATGCTGCGATGTTCTCCACGATGTTCTCTGCTACTGCGGTGAATACTTGCCCGAAGCGAAAAGGTTCATGCTGCCGAGAAAAAAATATGTTGCTCCGGTCCCGCCGCTGATTCTACACGTGGCAATTTTTACAAAAATTTTTTCAAAAGCATTGAACCTTTTGTGGATGAGCCCGTATTGACCGTTCAATAAGACCGAACAATGCATCGTTACCACTGAAGGATCAGCATTTTGTTTGCCCTGTGCGGCCCCTCGCTTCTCGATCACTCGGCCGCCAGCCTGTTCCGGCTGTTGCTGCTCGCGCCGCTGCTGGAGGAATGCATCGTGCGCGCCGGCCTGCAGGAATGGCTGACGCGGCGCCCAAGCCCGACGGTCTTGGTGCTGGGCTTGCCCGCTTTGGCCTTCAGCCTGCTGCACCTGATGTCGGGCGCACAAGCCATGGCGGCGGTGTTCCTGCCCGGACTGGCATTCGGACTGATTTACCGCCGCTGGCGCGACTGGCGGCTGTGCGCACTGGTGCACGCGCTGTGTAACGGTGTCGCACTGGGTTTTTGCAGTTTCAGCATCTACTTTTAACATTAACCAGGTATCAACCAGGAGTAGCAATGACAGGATTTCGACTGAACCAATCCGGCCTGCGGCATCATCTGCGCGGCGCCGGTCTGTGCGCCTTGCTGGCAATGGGCCAGGCCCACGCGGCCGACGCCCTGCACGGCAAGACGCTGTACCTGAACGGCCCGGCCGGCGGCGGCACCGCTTGCGCGCGCTGCCATACCGCCTCGCCGACCGCCAACGTCAGCAAAATCCTGAGCGCGGCCGATAATCCGGCCGCCATCAGCGCGGCGATGGCCGCCAACAAGGGCGGCATGGGCAATATCTACGCCGGCAAATTGTCGGATGTCGACCTGGCCGACCTTGCGGCCTTTATCGGCAACCCGGGCGTGGGCGCGGCGCCGGCGGCCAGTCTCAATCCCGCCAGCCTGGCCTTCAGCGGCACGGTCCTTGGTCAGGCCAGCAGTCCCCTCGCCGCCACTCTGGCCAATACAGGGTCGGGCGCGCTCAATATCGATACCATCGGCGTGACCGGGGCGGCGGCGGCCGACTTCAGCATCGCCGGCGGCACCTGCGCGCCCGGCGGCGCGGTGGCGGCGGGCGCCAACTGCACGGTGCTGGTCAGCTTCAAGCCGAGCGTCGCCGGCGCGCGCAGCGCCAGCCTGGCGGTGGCCCACAACGGCACCGGCGGCAGCAGCAGCGTGGCGCTGAGCGGCACCGGCAGCGCGGCGCCCCAGGCCACCATTGGCGTCTCGGCCACCAGCATCAACTTCGGCGCGCTGGCCACCAATACGCCATCGGCCCCGCAAAGCATCACGCTCAATAACAGCGGCCAGAGCGCCCTGACCTTCAGCAGCATCGCGCTGGCGGGCGCCAACGGCGCCGTCTTCACGCTCGGCGGCGACTGCGCGGTGAGCAAACCGCTGGCCGGCGGCGCCAGTTGCGCGCTGACGGTGGCGGCGCAGCCCACCGCCAGCGGCGCCTTTACCGGCAACCTGACGGTGGCCTCGAATGCCGCCAACGGCAACGTCACCATCGGCCTGGCCGGCAGCGGCGCCAGCGCCACAGCGGCGGCCGGCGCCACACCGAACGTGCTGGCCTTCGGCAGCCAGACCATCGGCAGCGCGGCCGCCACGCAGAACGTCACGCTGACCAATACCGGCAACGTGGTGCTGACCTTCTCGTCGCTCGCCGTCAATGGCGCGGCCGGGTTCAGCGTGGCGCCGGGCAGTCACTGCGCCACGGCGCTGGTGCCTGGCGCCACTTGCAGCGTGCCGGTGTTGTTCGCACCGTCGGCCAAAGGCGCGTTCGCGGCGACCCTGGTAGCCACCTTCAACGGCGGCGCCGTGCAGGTGGCCCTGAGCGGCGCCGGCACCACCGCCGCAGTCGCCTCGCCCACAGTGTCGGATGCCGGTCCGATTGGTTTTGGCGAAATCGAGGTCGGTAAAAGCGCAGCGCCGCACACGACGGTGCTGCGCAATCCCGGTACGGCGGCACTGACCATCGCCACCCTGGTGATCGACGGCGCCAACGGCGGCGACTTTGTCCTCGGCGGCTCGTGCGCGGTCAACGGTGCCGTCAGTCCGGCGGGCAGCTGCACCATCGAGACCAGCTTCAAGCCGGGCGCTCCGGGCGCGCGGCTTGCCAACCTGCTGCTGGTGACCGACGGCGGCACCCAGTTTTCGCTGCCTTTGAGCGGCACCGGCACCGCCATCGCGGCGGCGCCCGCGCTCACGCTCACGCCGCAGTCGTTCGACTTCGGTTCCAGCGCGGCGTCCAAACGTTTCACGCTCAGTAACGCCGGCACCGCCGCCATCAACCTGTCGGCGGCGACCTTCAGCGGGCCGTTTGCGCGCGTGAATGACGCCAGCGGCTGCGCGGCTTTGCCGTTTGCGCTGCAACCGGGTGCATCGTGCGACCTGGTGATCGGCTACACCCCAGCCGCCGCGGGCGCCAGCAACGGCAGCGTCGTGCTGCAGGCCGATGGCGGCGGCAGCTGGACCATCGCACTGGCCGGCCAGGCTGCGGCTGTCCCGCCCAACGCCAACGCGGCCCCGGCGCAGAACCAGGGCGGCGGCGGCTGTTCGTCCGTACGCGATGGCACGGATCCGATGCTGGCCTTGCTGGCGCTGCTGGCGGCCGGTGTCCTTTTCTGGCGTCGTCGCAATCCGGCGCAGTCATGATCAATCTACTTTACGGAACCGCTATGATCAACTTCAAACGCAATACACGCGCAATCGCCGCGTCCCTCGTCCTGGCGCTGCTGGCGGCGCCGGCAAGCGCGCTGGAAGCGGGCAAGCCCGCCCCGGCGTTCGACCTCGCGGGACCGGATGGCGCGGTCAAGCTCGACAAATACGCCGGCAAGGTGGTGTATGTCGACTTCTGGGCATCCTGGTGCGGCCCGTGCCGCCAGTCGTTCCCGTGGATGAACGAGATGCAGGCCAAATACGGCGCGCAGGGTTTGCAGATCGTCGGCGTCAATGTCGACGCCAAGGTCGAAGACGCGCGCACCTTTTTGGCGGGCACGCCGGCAAAGTTCGCGATCGGCTTCGATCCGGCCGGCGCCACCCCGCGCAGCTATGGCGTCAAGGGCATGCCGAGCAGTGTGCTCATTGGCGCGGACGGCAAGGTGCTGTTCGAGCATAGCGGCTTCAAGGCGGCCGACCGCGAGGAACTGGAAGCGAAAATCAAAGCGGCACTGGGAGTGAAGAAATGAAGATGATGAGCAAGATCGTGCTGCGCATCGGTGCGGTTGCGGCGCTGGCCGCCGGCGCTACCGGCTGTTCGGCCATTACCCCGGTGCAGGCCTGGGAAAAAGGCACGCTGGCCAAACCCGAGATGCTGATCGAGGGCGACGGACTCGAAGCGCGCTTCAACGAGCATATTTACAACAGCCGCGAGGCGGCGTCCGGCGGCAGCGGTGTCGGCGGCGGCGGCTGCGGTTGCAACTGAGAGATGAACGACCATATGACCACCCCAATCATTTCCGCACCCACTCCGGCCATGGGCCACGCCATCCTGGCGGCGGCGCTGATGCTGCCAGGCCTGGTGCATGCCGAAACGCCGCCGGAGCACGCGTCGATCAGCGTCAAGCTGCTCAGTTACGAAGAAAGCCAGTCCAGCATGGACCGCATCCGCGTGCGCGCGCCCTCCATCTCGCTCGTCGCCCCGGTCGCGGGCGTGTGGTCGGTGGCCGGCTCGCTGACCGCCGACGATGTCTCGGGCGCGTCGCCGCGTTACCACACGGCGGTGTCGGGCGCCTCGCGCATGAGCGACGACCGCAAGGCCGGCGACGTTGCCGTCACCCGCTACTTCTCGCGCGGCAGCGTCAGCGTGGGCGCGGCCTATTCGACCGAGCATGACTACGACTCGCGCGCCCTGTCGGTCACCGGCACCATGTCGAGCGAAGACAAGAACACCACCTTCTCGCTCGGCCTGGGCGGGTCGGACGATTCGATCAATCCGGTCAACTTCATCGTGCGCGACGAATCGCGCCAGACCGTCAACCTGCTCGCCGGCGTGACCCAGGTGCTGGGGCCGAACGATGTGGCGCAGCTGAGCGTGACCCACAGCCGGGGCCACGGCTACTTTTCGGACCCGTACAAGGCCTTCGACAACCGTCCGCGCCAGCGCAACCAGAGCACCATCATGGGGCGCTGGAACCACCATTACACGGCAACCGGGGGCACCAGCCGCCTGTCGTACCGCTACTACACCGATACCTACGGCATCCGCGCCCACACCTTCGGGGGCGAGTACGTGCAGCCGGTCGGCCAGGGCTGGTCAATCACGCCGTCGGCGCGCCTGTATTCGCAACGCGCGGCGCGGTTTCACTTCGATCCGGTGTACGACGGCGTGCTGGGCGAGCCGTTCCGGCCCGGATACGAGAGCAAGCCCGATGCGCTGTCGTCGGCCGACCAGCGCCTGTCGGGCTTTGGCGCGGTGACGCTCGGGATCAAGGTCGCGAAGCAGTTGAGCCGCGACTGGATCGTCGACGTCAAGCTCGAGGCCTACCAGCAGCGCGGCAGCTGGCGCCTGTTCGACAAGGGCAGCCCGGGCCTGGAACCGCTGCGTGCCCACAGCATCCAGCTGGGCCTCACGCGGCAGTGGTAATGGACGTGCACGCGTTCCCGTTCGAGGCCATGGCCAGCCGCTGCGAGCTGCGCCTGGCGCTGCCGCCAGGTATCGATGCCGGTGTCGACGGCGCGGCGCTGGCGCAGGTGGCCATCGACGAGGTGCGGCGCATCGAGCGCACCTATTCGCGCTACCGGGCCGACAGCGTCATCGCGCGCATCAACGCCGCCGCCGGGCAAGATGCGCTGCCCTGCGACGACGAGACCAACGCCCTGCTGGACTACGCCGGCGTGCTGCACGCCGGCAGCGGCGGCCTGTTCGACATCACCTCGGGCGTGTTGCGGCGCGCCTGGGACTTTCGCCGTCCCGTGCTGCCGGCGCAGGCGACCCTCGATGCGCTGCTGCCGCTGGTCGGCTGGTGTCATGTGGAGCGCGCCAACGGCGCCATTCGCCTGGGGCAGGCCGGCATGGAGATCGACTTCGGCGGTTTCGGCAAGGAGTATGCCGCCGACCGCGCCGCCGCGCTGCTGCTGGCAAGCGGCGTGCGCCACGGTTACGTCAACCTGGGCGGCGACCTGCGCATCATCGGCCCGCAGCCCGATGGCGCGCCATGGTCGATCGGCGTGCAGGACCCGCGCGACGCCGCAGGCCTGGCGGCGGCGATCCCGATCGCCAGCGGCGCGCTGGCGACCAGCGGCGACTACGAGCGCTTCATCGACGTCGCCGGCACGCGCTACTGCCACGTGCTCGATCCGCGCAGCGGCATGCCGGTCTCGCACTGGCGCTCGGTCAGCGTGCTCGGCCCGCTGGCGATTGCCGCCGGCAGCTGTTCCACCATCGCCATGCTGATGCGGGAAGACGGCCTGGCCTTCCTCGATCAATCCGGCATGGCCTACCTGGCCATCGACCAGCAAGGCCAGTGCTTCCGCAAGGATGTGTAACACGCTTCACCCCGAATCAAACTACTGGAGAACCACCATGACATCCGCACCTTTCCTCAGATGGCTGCTGTCCTTGCTCGCCATGCTCGCCATGCTCGCCGTGCTTGCCCTGAGCGGCTGGGCGGGCAAGGCCGCTGCGGCCGACGACTTCCTCGATCCCGAACTGGCCTTCGTGCTGCGCACCGAAGTGCGCGCTGACGGCGCTGTGGCCCTGCGCTGGGCCATCCCGCCCGGCTACCACCTGTACCGCGACCGCCTCGGTTTTACCAGCGCCGCCGGCCAGGACCCGGTTGCCGCGCCAGCGCTGCCGGCCGGTATCCGCAAGTTCGACGAGAACTTCAACAAGGAGATGGAAACCTACGCCGGCCAGCTCGATGTGACGCTGGCCGCCATGGCCAAACCGTTCACCCTGAACGTGGCCTACCAGGGCTGCGCCGACGCCGGCCTGTGCTACGCGCCTATGACCAAGACCTTTCTGGTCGATCCGGCCAAGCCTGGCGTGCTGACGGCGCAGGCCGAGGCGCCCGCGCCGGCTGCCGCCGTTCCAGCGACGCCGGCGCCAGCCGCCGCCCCTGAAGACGACACCACCCTGGCCCAGCGCACCCTGCAAAGCGGCAGCCTGTGGCGCATCGGCAGCGCCTTCCTGCTGTTCGGCCTTCTGCTGTCGTTCACACCCTGCGTGCTGCCGATGGTGCCGATCCTGTCATCGATCATCGTCGGCGAAGGCTCGGTCTCGCGTTCGCGCGGCCTGCTGCTGGCGGCCGCCTACTGCCTCGGCATGGCCCTGGTCTACACCGCGCTTGGCGTGGGCGCGGGGCTGGCCGGCGAAGGCCTGGCCGGCGCGCTGCAAAAACCGTGGGTGCTGCTGACCTTCGGCGCGTTGCTGGTCGGCCTGGCGTTGTCGATGTTCGATGTCTACCAGTTGCAGCTGCCAAGCTCCCTGCAATCGCGCCTGTCCAGCACCGGTGGCGCGGTCCAGGGCGGGCGCTTCGTGGGCGTGTTCATCATGGGCGCGCTGTCGGCATTGATCGTCGGCCCGTGCGTGGCTGGCCCCCTGGCCGGCGCGCTGCTCTACATCAGCCAGACCGGCAACGCCTGGATCGGCGGCTGGGCCTTGTTTTCGATGGCACTCGGGATGAGCGTGCCACTGCTGCTCACGGGCCTCTCCGCTGGCAGCCTGCTGCCGCGTGCCGGCGCCTGGATGAACGGCGTCAAGAAAGTGTTCGGCATGCTGCTCATCGCGGTGGCGATCTGGATGGTCTCGCCAGTGTTCCCGGTGCAGGTGATGATGGCGCTGTGGGGCGGCTTTGCGATTTTGTGCGCGGTCTTCCTGCACGTGGGCCATGCGCTGCCGCCGCACAGCGGCGCCGGTGCGTATGCCGGCAAGGCGCTCGGCGTGGTGATGCTGGTGGCGGGCCTGTTCGAACTGGCCGGCGCGGCCAGTTCGGGGCGCGATGTGCTGCAACCGCTGGCGCATCTGCGCGGCGGTGGCGGCACGGCCGTGGCGCACGCCGAAAGCGCACCCCAGTTCACCCGCATCCGCACCGTCGCCGAACTCGAACGCGCGCTGGCCGATACCAGCACGCCGGTGCTGCTCGACTTCTACGCCGACTGGTGCGTGGCCTGCAAGGAGATGGAACGGATGACGTTCCCGGACACGGCGGTGGCCGCCTCGATGAAGAAGATGCGCCTGATCCAGGTGGATGTGACGGCCAATAGCGCCGACGACCGCGCGCTGATGAAAAAATTCAGCCTGTTCGGGCCACCGGGCATCATCCTGTTCGACGCCAGCGGCAAGGAAGTGCCGCAGGGGCGCATCATCGGCTTCGTGCCGGCCCCGCGTTTCGCCGAACGCCTGCAGGCGGCGCACGGCGCGGCCGGCTAACGAAGCTTTAGAGCAGCCAGTCGATCGGCAGCAGCGAGAGCACGCCGACCGCCGCGCGCTTCCAGAAACCGGTACCGGGTTCGGTGTCGTGGCGGATCTCGGTGTCGCCCACGCGTTCGGTCCAGTACAGCGTGCCGTCGGGCGCGAGCCGCACCCGGTAGGCGCGCGCCGGGACCTGTTCGCGCAGGATCGTGGCCATGCGCGTGGCCATCGACGGGCTGTCGATCACGAATCCCATTTCGGTATTGAGGTCGGCCGAACGCGGGTCAAAGTTGAACGACCCGATGAAGACGCGCTTGCGGTCGACCGAAAACGTCTTGGCGTGCAGGCTCGATGCGGAGCTGCCGAGTTTACCGCCCTTGGCCCCTTCGGGAGCGCGCTCGCCGCCCACGCCACGGTGCAGTTCATACAGCGTCACACCCGCCTCCAGCAAGGGCTTGCGCCATTTGGCGTAGCCCGCGTGGACCGCCACCACGTCAGTCGCTTCGAGCGAATTGGTCAGGATGTGCACGTCCATGCCGCGCGCCGCCATCGCCGTAAAATTGGCGGCCCAAGTTTTACCGGGCACGAAGTACGGCGAGACCAGGTCCACCGTCTCGCCTGGATCGCCCAGCAGGCGCTTGAGCTGATAAGTCACTTTGGTTTCGGGCGCTTCGGTGCCGAGCACCTTGTCCGGGTCGTCGCTCACCAGCGTCGTGTTGGCCCACTCGAACGGCAAGGTGCGCGCGACCAGCTGCTCCACGAACGGGGAGGCACGCAGCGCCGCCACGTAGTCCAGCGCAGCGCCGCCCTGCCCTGCCTGCGCGTCGAGCGAAGCGCCGGGGCCGGCGCCGGCTTGCGCCACCAGCAGGCCCACCGGATAGGCCGAACGGCTGTTCCAGTAGCGGTCGAAGTCGCGCGAGACGGCGTCCACCACCGGGCCGACCGCCATCACATCGAGGTCGATGAACAGCAGGCTGCCGGCCGCGCCGAAGTATTCGTCGCCGATATTGCGTCCGCCGATGATGGTGGCCGCATTATCGGCGGTGAACGATTTGTTGTGCATGCGCCGGTTCAGGCGCGAAAAATCCGACAGGTAACCCAGCGCGCGGTGCGCGCGCATGACAAACGGATTGAACAGGCGTACTTCGATGTTGGGCTCGGCGTCGAGCGCGGCCAGCAACGGGTCCAGGCCCTGCGTGTTGTTATCGTCGAGCAGGAGGCGCACGCGTACGCCGCGCGAGGCCGCCGCGCGCAAGGCGTTCAACAGCAACATGCCGGTGGTATCGTTGCGCCAGATATAGTACTGGACGTCGAGGCTGCGCTCGGCGGCGTTGGCCAGCATGGCGCGCGCGGCAAAGGCGTCGCGCCCGTTGGCCAGCGAGTACAGGCCCGACATGCCGGGATGGGCCGCGTTGAGCGGCGCCAGCGCCGTGCCCAGGCGCGTGGCCGGGGTGGCGGCATTGGCGGCGATGTAGTGGCTCGGCGTGCGTCCATCGAGCGCGGGCAGGCCGGCGCAGCCGCCCAGCGCGAGCGCCAACAGCAGCAGCGCGGCCAGCGTCGATGTGAATGGACCTGTTTTCATGCTTGCTCCGGACCGGGTTAATCCAGGCCTAATCTGTGTGCGCGACAATGTTAATGTTTTCCCTACGGACCCCGCCCATGAAAAGAAACCCGCCATGAACGTCAGCCTCGGGCCATTCAGCTTCCAGAGCGCGCACTTGCTGTTGCTGATATCGCTACTTATAGCATGCGGCGTCGGCAACTGGGTTGGTCGCCATCAGAAGGTAAAGACCGGCAAAGTGCTGCTCGACATGCTGCTGGTCGGCCTGGTGGCGGGCCGGAGCGTGTTCGTGGCCAGCTGGTTCGCGCAGTACCGCGCCGCGCCGTTGTCGATCATCGATATCCGCGATGGCGGTTTTACGCCGTGGGCGGTGCTGCTGGCCGCCCTGGCCTTCGGCGCCTGGCGCATGCTCGGGCAGCCGCGCCTGCGCAATCCGCTGGCGGCCGGCGTGCTGGCCGGCGCGCTGGCGTGGTTCACCTCGGGCGCGCCGCTGCTGCTGAACTTGAGCGAGCGCAAGAGCTTGCCGACCGTGGCGCTGGTCACGCCGGCCGGCGCCCCGGTCAGCCTGGCCGCGCTGGCGCAGGGGCGGCCGGTGGTGCTCAACCTGTGGGCCAGCTGGTGCCCGCCCTGCCGCCAGGAGATGCCGCTGTTGGCCAGCGCCCAGCAACGCAACCGCGATGTGGTGTTTGTTTTCGTCAACCAGGGGGAAGATGGCCAGAGCGTGATGGCTTACCTGAACGGCGGCCAGGTGGCGCTGGAGAACGTGGTGCTCGACAGCAGGTCGGCCATGGGGCGCGAGGTGGGGTCGAGCGCGCTGCCGACCACCCTGTTCTACGACGCCGGCGGCAGGCTTGCCAACTCGCATCTGGGCGCGGTCTCGGCCGCCTCGCTCGAAAGCAAGCTGGCCGGATTGCGGAAACGGGACTAGTTTCCGTCCTTACATATCGTCCATCGCCGCGAACAGGCCGGCGGGCAACTCCTGCTCGATCTGCACCATCCGGTTGCGCCCGTCCCGCTTGGCTTCGGCCATGGCTTTTTCGGCGCGCTGGATCATCATGTCGGCCGTTTCGGCCGGCGCATTGGTGGTCAGCCCGGTCGAAAACGTGATCGTGCGGCCCGGCGTGACGGTTTCCCAGTCGAACGCGGCGACCTTGGCGTTGAGGCGGTTCATCGCCAGCACCCCCTGGTGCAGCCAGGTGGCCGGCAGGATGATGCCGAATTCGTCGCTCTCGATGCGGCCGAAACGGTCCAGCGTGCGCAGCAGCTCGGTGGCCGAGCGGGTGACCGCCTGCAGCACGGCGTCGCCGCTGTCGTGGCCGAACTGCTGGTTGACCTCTTTCATGTGGTCGATGCCGATCATGGCCACGCAGAATGGCTGGCCGGTGCGCGAGGAGCGCTGCAGCTCTTCAGCCACCAGTTCGGTCAGCGCGCGCCGGTTCAGCGCGCCGGTCAGGGTGTCGTGGCGCGTCAGCGACTCGGTCAGGTCCAGGATTTCCTGCTCTTTTTCAGCCAGCCTGGCGCGCAAGGGCGCGCATTCCGGGCAACCGTCGCATTGTGTGCTCATGAAAGATTCCTTCGAGATTGTGCTTGTACGCAAAGCTTAACGCTGGAGTTACCTGCAATCAAGCATTATCGCACCCGCTTGCGGCCCCCGCTTGCGGCGCCCGCTATCAGCGGCCGGCACAGACGGAGGCGCGCGCCCCCTGCGCCAGCGCCGGATCCAGGCGGCGGATGGCAAAGCGGTTGCGCCCGTCGTTCTTGGCCGCGTATAGGGCTTCGTCCGACAGCGCCAGGTAATCTTCCATGCTGGCGCCACCGCCGCCGATGGCGATGCCGACGCTGGTCGTCACCTGCACCTGCTTGCCGGCGCACAGGAAGGGCGTGCGCGCCATGTCGAGGATTTTGCCGGCCAGGATTGCCGGTTCGGCATCATTGCTCACGCCTTCGAAGATCGCCACGAATTCGTCGCCGGCCAGGCGCGCCACGCTGTCGGTCGAGCGCACCGCCGCGCGCAAGCGTTTTGCGAACTCGACCAGCACCTCGTCGCCGCCCTTGTGGCCGTAGGTGTCGTTGATGGCCTTGAAATGGTCGATGTCGAGGTAGGCCAGCGCGACCATGCTGTCGGCGCGCGCGGCGCGCGCCAGTGCGGCGGCGAAGGTTTCCTCGAACATGCGGCGGTTGTCGATGCCGGTCAGGATATCGGTGCGGGCCTGGGCTGCGAGCTTGACTTCGGCCTCCTGGCGCTGCTGCGAGAGCGTGAAGAAGGCGCGGCTCAGTTCGCCGAATTCGTCGCGCCGGCGCACGTTGAAGACGTCGATCCCGACCGTGCCGTCGACCATCCCGGCCACATGCCCGCGCAGTTCGCCCAGCGGACGCAGCAAGCGCAGGATGGCCAGCCAGCCGGCCAGTCCGGCCAGCGCCGCCACCGCGACCGAGGCCAGCAGCGCGGTCGGGCGCAGGTGGATCAGCGGCGTGAACGCTTCGGCGACCGGATACACGGCGCCGACGATCCAGTCGGTCTTGTGCAGGCGCTTGTAGGTGATCAGGGCCCGCACGCCGGTCTTGGTGGGGCCTTCGACCCAGCCTTCGAAGCCGCCCAGCGCGGCGCTGGTGGCGGGATTGGCGCCGCCCGGCTCGTCCTGCACGCGCTGCAGGATGCGCGCCTTGTTCGGGTGGTGGATCACCGTGCCGTCGCCGGTGAGCATGAACAGGTAGCCGGTGGCGCCCGAGCCGAGCGCGGCAAGCTGGCCGAAAAAGCGCGGCCGTTGCAGGTCGATGGCGCCGCCCAGCATCAAGATCAGCTTGCCGTCGGCGTCGTACAGCGGTTCAGTGATCAGGATCACCGGCTTGCCCGACAAAACGCTCTTGAACGGGCGCGAAATGACGCCTTCGCGCGCGGCGACGGTGTCGGTAAAGTAAGCGCGCTTGCCGAAGTTGACCTTGTCGTTGGTGCGCCGGTCGTTCATATTGGCCCGCATGGTGCCGCCGCTGTCGAACACCAGCACATTGAAAAACTCGTCGCGCAGGCCCGCGTGCGCTTCCAAAAACGCTTGCAGGCCGCCGCCTGGCTTGCCGTCGGTGTGGCCGAGTTCCTCGCGCAGGGTTTTGAGCAGCGTCTGGCGCGCCTCCAGGTCGGCGTCGATGTAGGCGGCCGCGCTCGACAACAGCGCCACCTGCTGCGATCCGATCACATCGCGCATCTGGCGCTCGGCCAGTTGCAGCGACACGAAGGTCAGCACGCTGGTGGCCAGCAGCACCAGGCCGATCACCAGCACGGTCAGGCGGAACTTGAGCGTTGCTGGATTGAAGGTAAGTCGCATCGGTGTCGTTTTTCGGCAATGGTGACGCGTGGGCACGATGCCACGCACGCCATTTTACCTTGCCGCCGCCTTGATTACCCGGCAGCATGTGAACGGCGCGCCTAACACATCCGTGCAAGCGAACGCGACTATTTTGTAAAAAAGCTTAACATATAAACATTGTTAGGGATTCTCGCTGTACGCAAGGCGTGCAAACGGCGCCGCGCGGCGGAATCACCTGTAACATAGGAAACTAACGGACCCGTGCATGCGCCGCTTCAACGCCGCCCTGCCGGCCCGATTCGTGATCAAACCGAAGACCAAAAGGTGTACACAGTGCAGCCACAAACCCTCGCCACCAGCCCGACGCCGTCGGCAACGACCCGCCCCCACATCCTGATCGTCGACGACAATGCCGACGCCGCCGACACGCTCGGCACCTATCTTCAACTGTCCGGCTACGAGGTGACCATCGCCACCGATCCGTACGCCGCGCTGAACCTGGCGCGCGAACTGCGACCGCAGGTCTGCGTGCTCGACATCGGCCTGCCTGGCATGAATGGCAACGTGCTGGCGGAAAACCTGCGACGCCTGCCCGATACCTCGGGCGCGGTGCTGATCGCCCTGACCGGTTACGGCCAGGCTTACGACAAGCAGCGTTCGCTGGGCGCCGGTTTCGATCATTATTTCGTCAAGCCGGTCAATCCGGGCTCGATCAAGGACTTGATCGACCGCATGCCGTAAGCGGTCCGCGCCCTGCGCCGGCGTCTGTTGACGAATCAAAATACAACACCGGCTGCCGGCGCAGCCGGGCGGGAGTAGGTCGGCCGGCCGGCCGCGCGCGCAGTGTCGATGGTAAATGCTCATTGCAAAAGGTATAATTTTCGGCTCTTGCGGCGCCCGCAGCCGTTCACATTACCGCCCGCATTCATGACCGATCCCGCCACCCCTGCCCGCCTTCCCGCTTTTCTCTCGGACGCGGGCGGCATGGGCGCCGCCTTCGCCGCCGTCGACTGGGCGAGCACCTCGCTGGGGCCGATCGCGCTGTGGCCGCAAGCGCTCAAGACCAGCGTCGCGCTGATGCTGCGTTCGCCCGTTGCGATGACGCTGCTGTGGGGACCGGACGGCGTCATGCTGTACAACGCGGCGTATTCGGTGTTTGCCGGAGAAAACCATCCTGCCATCCTGGGCACGCCGGTGTGCGCCAGCTTTCCCGATGTGGCCGGGTTCAACCGGCAGGTGCTGTCGGTGGTGCTGGCCGGCGGCACCCTCACCTACCGCGACCAGGAACTGAGCTGGAGCCGCAACGGCGTGCTCGAACAGTTCTGGCTCAACCTCGACTATTCGCCGGTGCAGGGCGACGATGGCCAGATCGATGGCGTGATCGCAGTGGTCATCGACACCACCGCCAAGGTGCTGGCCGAACGCCACGCGCGCGGCGAGATTGGCCGCCTGCACAGCATGTTCGAACAGGCGCCCGGTTTCATGGCGCTGCTCGGCGGCCCGCAGCACGAATTCATCCTGGCCAACAAAGCCTATCTCGACCTGGTCGGCAACCGCGACCTGATCGGGCGCACCGTGCGCGAGGTGCTGCCGGAAGCGGCGGAACAGGGCTTTATCGCGCACCTCGACCGCATGTTCACCAGCGGCGAAGCGTTTCGTGGCAATGACGTCGCCTTTGCCATCTCGGCCACCGAGGCCGCGCCGGCGCGCCAGGTCTACCTCGACTTCGTCTACCAGCCGGTGCGCGACGACAAGGGTGCGATCTGGGGCGTGTTCGTGCAGGGCGCCGACGTGACCGAGCGCGTCAACGCCGAGCGGATGACCCGCGCCAACGAGCGCAAGTTCCGGGTCTGGGCCCAGGCCATGCCCAACCACGTCTGGTCGGCGCGCGCCGACGGCTATCTCGACTGGTTCAACGAGCGCGTGTACGCCTACAGCGGCGCGGCCAAGGGCACGCTCGATGGCGACGGCTGGGCCAGCCTGGTCTACGAGCACGACCTGGCCGCCGCCGCCGCGCTGTGGCGCCAGGCCATCGCCGAGCGCGTCGTATACGAGACACAATTTCGCCTCCGCCGCGCCGATGGCGCCTTCCGCTGGCACCTGTCGCGCGCCTTGCCGATCTTCAGCGACAGTGGCGAGCTGATCAGCTGGATCGGCACCAATACCGACATCGACGACCACAAGAGCAGCGCGCTGGCGCTCGAACGGCTCAACAGTACGCTGGCCGAGCAGGTCAGCGCCCGAACCGCCGAGCGCGACCGCATGTGGCGCCTGTCGACCGACATCATGCTGGTGGCCGATTTTGACGCCCGCATCATCGCCGCCAATCCCGCTTTCAGCGCGATGCTGGGCTGGGATGCCGACGCTGTGGTCGGACAGTCGTTCATGGACCTGGTTCACCCGGACGACCGCGCCGCCACGGCGCAACAAGTGAGCGCGCTGGGCACGGGCGCAACCACGTTCCGCTTCGAGAACCGCTACCGCCGGCGCGATGGCGGCTACAGCACCCTGTCGTGGAGCGCCGCGCCCGACAATGAATTCATCCACGCGGTCGGGCGCGACATCACGGCAGAGCGCCAAGCCGCCGCCGCCATGCGCCAGACCGAACTGGCATTGCAGCAGGCCCAGAAAATGGAAACCATCGGCAAGCTGACCGGCGGCGTGGCGCACGATTTCAACAACTTGCTGCAAGTTATCTCGGGCAACCTGCAATTGCTGTCGAAAGATGTGCAAGACAACCCGCGCGCGGCCCAGCGCGTGGAAAACGCCATGGCCGGGGTCGCGCGCGGCGCCAAGCTGGCCAGCTACCTGCTCGCCTTCGGGCGGCGCCAGGCGCTCGAACCGAAGGTGGTCAAGATCGGCGGCTTCGTGCTCGGCATGGAAGACATGCTGCGCCGCAGCCTGGGCGAAGCGATCGATATCGACACCGTGATCTCGGACGGCTTGTGGAACACCCTGGTCGATACGGCCCAGGTCGAAAACGCGCTGCTGAACCTGGCGATCAACGCGCGCGACGCCATGGACGGACGCGGCCGCCTGAACATCGAAGTCGGCAACGCCGTGCTCGACGAGCTGTACGCCAGTTGCCACTCGGAAGTCGACGCCGGGCAGTACGTGATGCTGGCCGTGAGCGACACCGGCAAGGGCATGACGCCGGAGGTGCTGGCGCAGGCGTTCGAGCCCTTCTTCTCGACCAAGCCGGAGGGCAAGGGAACCGGGCTGGGCTTGTCGATGGTGTACGGCTTCGTCAAGCAATCCGGCGGGCACGTCAAGATTGACAGCGAAGAGGGACACGGCACCACGGTCCGCATCTACCTGCCGCGCTCGTTCGAGATGGAAGAGGCGCAGGCGATGCCGGTCGATTCCGTGTATGTCGGCGGCACCGAAACCATTCTGGTGGCGGAAGACGACGACGGCGTGCGCGCCACCGTGGTGGACATGCTGGGCGAGCTCGGCTACCGCGTGCTCAAGGCCAGCGACGCCGCCAGCGCGCTGGCCGTGATCGACAGCGGCGTGCAGGTCGACCTGCTGTTTACCGATGTGGTCATGCCAGGCCCGCTGCGCAGCCCGGACCTGGCGCGCAAGGCCCGCGAGCGCTTGCCGCAACTGGCGGTGCTGTTTACGTCCGGCTACACCGAGAACGCCATCGTGCATGGCGGGCGGGTCGACGCCGGCGTGGAACTGCTGGGCAAGCCCTACACGCGCGAAGCGCTGGCCAGGAAAATCCGCCATGTGCTGGCCAACCAGAAGCAGAAACTGCTCACCTTGCCGGATCAGCCGGCCACCCTGGCGCCGGCGGCGCTGCGCGTGCTGCTGGTCGAAGACGAGCCGGCGGTCGGCGAAATCACGTTTGAAATGCTCAAGCTGATGGGACATGCGGTGGAGTACGCCACCGACGCCCAGGCCGCGCTCGACGCGGTGGCGCGCACCGGCTTCGACGTGATGATTACCGATATCGGCCTGCCCGGACTGCCCGGCAATGTATTGGCGGAAAAGGTGCGGGCGATCCTGCCGGGGCTGGCGGTGGTGTTTGCCACGGGGCAGATCCACCCGGGCGTGGGGCCGGGCGACCTGGTGCTCAACAAGCCCTACGACATGAATGCGCTGGTGGCGGTGATGCAGAAAATCATCGAGCGCAGGGGGTAAAACGCTACTTTTTCGTCCAGTAGCCGAATTCGCTCTCGTAACAGTTGGTATCGATTTCGGCGATCTTTTCCTGCATGACCGCTTGCGCATCCTGCACGGCCTGGTTGTAGATCGACGGGCCGATTTCGCGCAGGCAGAAGTCGAGCAGCAGGCGCGCCTTGAGCACGCCCACCTCTTCATCGAAATTCTTCATGCAATAGCGCTGCAGCGACGACAACAGCCGCTCCTCGGTTTCCTGGTTCAGTTTAATGGCCATCGTTGTTTCATGTGACGTGATCGGGAGCCGCAGCTTAGCAGAATCAGGCTGGGTCAGGAACGGCGCCGGCCGGCTCGCGGTACATGATATCGGTGCGCAAGACGTATTTGGTGCCGCTTTCCACGGGCGAACCCTGATGCATTTGCAGGTGCGGGAAGACCAGGGCGGAACCGGCTTTGGGCTTGATGCTCTCCCACGCAAAATCGGTATGGCCACCAGTGAAATCGTCGTTCAGATAAAACAGGATGGTCAGGAAACTGACCTCCGATTCGCTGCGCTCGTAGCTGCCGTCCATGTGCGCCTTGAAGAACTGCTCGTCCTGATAACGGTAGAACCGGAAGCGTTCATTAAACCCGCTCAGTTCCCAGTCGCGCTGCAGCGGGGGCAGGAAGGGCGCGGCACGCTGGTACAACTGCCCGGCCAGCGCGGCGTTATCGTAGATGATGCGGTCGTTATTCCGAAAATCGAGCGCCATCATCTCGCCGCTGCCGGTGGTCAGGCCGGCCGCCGTGTAGCCGATCGCTTCGCTGTCAGCGATGTGGCGCGCGCATTCTTCGGGGGTAAGAAAATCATGGATATAGAAGATACCCATGCCAAATTTTTCGATGTTCATGATAAGTGGTCCTGTTGATGAGGTGAAATTGCGAACGTTCCGGGTGCATGGAACGCGCCGTCATCGGTTGAACCACTTCTCTTTTGCAAGCTCGTAGGGTTTGATATCGTATTGCTGGCCGTCGTAGCGGATCAGGGAGCGCAAGGGCTTGCGTTTCGGATTGCGTTTGAACGGCTCGCCATTCAGACTCAAGCTGCTGCTGACGTTGACCAGTAGATCCGCATAACCATGCGTTTTTGCCTTGCCAACGGCGAGTGTGGTACGCGATTCCTCGACCAGGATCTTGAATTGATCCAAGGTATTGTTAAGGCAGGTTCGATATATCCACTGCGATCTGGGCATGCTCAGGATCGGGCGTAGACTCTTTTTCTTATCGTAGGCAAACAGCGTGAGCGTCGGTCCGTCAGCGCCATCCCAGTTACAGGCTCTGCGCTCGGCATGGTTATCGACAATATCGATGCCGAACACGAACACGTCGTCAGACAAGTTATACCTTGCAGTATCCACATTGAGCGCGTATTTCGGGTAATCCACGGCCATTCCGCTGGAAAAGCGCTCGTCGTGCGCAGCGATCACGTTAAAGGAGCGATTATCGATCAGCGACACGAGCAGCCTCTCGTCGTCGTTCTCCACCTCGCGCAACTCGCCGTGGAAGATCATGGCCGCGGCGGTGGTGTGCGGATCGTTCGGCAGCACTTTGCAGGTGCTGGCCAAAATCCGGCCCTCGGCGCCGGCGCCAAACCGGTCGAGCTTCAGGAAAGCGCCCAGCGCATGCAAAGTCTGCTCATCGCACGCCTGTGCGGCGAACGCGGAAGCGCCCCATGCAGAAAGTACCAACGCGGCGAGCGCCTTGTTCAGGGTTTTCATCATTCTCTATTTTACAGACAGCCATAAACAAGCTGGGATGAACGCAATGGCGACATACAGGCCGTTGTTAACGCTTGTCGCGATGGGAGGGTATTGCAGCGCGATAACATTTGTCAAGGTGGCTGAGCAATTCGAGGAATTCGCTCTTGTCGATATTCATATTCAGTTCTTTGCTCGACACGACCTCGCCGCGCAGGGCGAGCAAGCCATTGCGCAGCTTTGCCAGCGCCTCGCAGCTGCACGCGGCATTGACCTTGCCGAGCGATGCCGCCACACCGTCCGCCGAAAAATCGAAAGCATGTACGCCGCAGCACCCGGCCACGCACTGCGTTTCCAGCGCCGCCCACATGCTCGCCAGTTCCGGCATCAAATGGTCGATCTTCACCGCCGTACGATAGCGCCCGCCCAGGTCAATGTGTTCTATCCAGGTATCCGGCCCGGTTGCGATGGCGTCTTTTGGACGCAGGACTGTTTGATTCATCGCTTTTCCCTTTAATGGCCACCATTTAACTATACCAAAGTATAAGTGCCGCTTGTACCAGCCCCCCTATACTCGTCTGCCACCCGTTCGGACGACAAGCACACCATCATGCAAACCGCATTTTCCCTGCGCCGGGCGAGCGCCGCGCTGGCGCTCATGCTCGCGGCCTTCACCATTCCGGCAGCCGCAGCGCCATCGGCGGCGCTGCTGCAACGCTGCGCCGCCTGCCATGGCGCGACCGGCAACACGGCGGCGGCCGCGCTGTATCCCAATCTGGCGGGCCAGTCCGCCGCCTATATCGAACTGCAACTGAATAATTTCCGCAGCGGCGAACGGCCCCATGCGCAGATGCGCGCCGTCGCCGGCCAACTGACCGGGCCGGAAATGCGCGAGCTCGCCACCTTTTACGCGGCCCAGCCGGTCAAGCCCCAGCCGTCGCACGATGCCGGCCTGGAACAGCAGGGTCGCCGGATTTTCGAGCACGGCAGCACCGGGGGCGCCCCGGCCTGCGCCGGCTGCCACGGGCCGCAGGGCCACGGCCAGGCGCCATTCCCGCGCATCGCTTCGCAGCCGGCCGGCTACACGCTGGAACAGTTGAAGGTGTACCGCGACGCGCCCAAATTCAACAATCCGCTGGCCACGGCGATGAAAGAAGTGGCCGTCAAGCTCGGCGACGCCGACATGCGCGCCGTCGCGGCCTATCTGGCGACCGTGCGCTAAGTGGCGCTGATGCCTTCGCTGCCCGCCGCCGATCCAGGTCTGGCCGCCGTGCCGGTAAAACTGGAAGGCCAGGACCAGCAGCAGCGCAAGGTCGCGCCCGGACCAGCGTTGGGGTGCGGTCACACAAACGCCATCTTGCGAAAATGCCGGCATGATACGGGTTTGCGGCGGCGCAGCAAACTGATCCAAGCCGCAGGCGCGCAGGCGTGGCATGATCGCGCTCATCCATTAACAGAACGTCAATGCGCGATGTCCGCCGCCTTCCCTCCCATCCGCGTCCTGGTCGCCGACGACCACAGCCTGCTGCGCGAAGGCATCGTCGCGCTGCTGGCCGGCGACAGCGACATCGAGGTGGTCGGCCAGGCCGCCAACGGTGAAGAAGCACTCGAATGCTTCATTCGCCTGCGGCCGGATGTGACGCTGATGGACCTGCAAATGCCGCTCATGGGCGGGCACGAGGCGATGCTGGCGATCCGCGCGCTGGCGCCGAACGCGCGCGTGCTGGTGCTGACCACCTACAAGGGCGACGCCCGCATTGCGCGCGCGCTCGGCGCCGGCGCTTGCGGCTATCTGCTCAAATGCGCGATCCGGCTCAACCTGGCCGATGCGATTGCGCGCGTACACGCCGGGCACCGCTACATTCCGGCCGAGGTGGCCGCCGAAATGGCCAACTACTTCGGCAGCGATAATTTGTCCGGGCGCGAGCTGGAAGTGCTGCGCCTGGTCGCCGACGGCAATTCGAACCGCGAAGTGGGCGTGCGCCTGGCCATCAAGGAAGAAACCGTCAAGGCGCATGTGAGCGCGGTGCTCTCCAAGCTCGGCGCCAGGGACCGCACCCACGCCACCACCATCGCGCTGCGGCGCGGCATCCTGACGCTATCTTGAATCCTGTTACCTGTTATCGAAAGAACCGAATGAATCAAGCGAATGACAACGACGCGCTGCGCGCCAGCCTGCAAGCCGTGCCGCGTGCACTGCGCACCCTGCACAAGGCCCTGATCGATGTGGAAACGGTGTATTTCGGCGCGGTCGGCAGCCCGCTGGAGCACTTGCAACTGATCACCAATCATCCGCATTTCGCGTGGCTGCAAGCGATGTCGGCACTGATGGCCGCGCTCGACGAAGCGCTCGACGAGCCGGACACGCTAACCCGCGAGGCCGTCGCCGGCTGGCGCGCGGCGATCGAGGAACTGGTCGGCCCGGGCACGGCGGCGGCGGGCGCGTTCCGCACCAAGTACATCATCCTGCTGCACGACTCGCCCGATGTGGCGATTGCCCACGGCGCCTTGCGCCAGTTGCTGGGACACTTGCCGAAGGGAATTTAGATTCCCGAAATGATGGAGTCGGGATGGTGACCGGCAGCGGCAAGCGCATGGCAGGCGCTCGAAAACAATCGTGACATTCTGTCCTATAATGTCGCAACGGCTTGCCGCAAGCATGGCGGGCCATCGGACGGGAGCTACGCGTATGACACTGGAATGGACGGAATCGCTCGATGCAATCGATTGGGACGAGCTGTCGGCACTGTACAAGATCGCGCTCGGCGACAAGCCTGCGGCCGAGCTTGCCATCGTGTTTGCCAACAGCCGTTACTGCTGCTTCGTGCGGGCGCACGGACGCATCGTCGGCGTGGGCCGCGCTTTGGCCGATGGGGTCGATACGTCCTACCTGTGCGATATCGCCGTATTGCCTCAATACCAGGGCACGGGCTTGGGCAAGCAAATCGTCGCCAGGCTGGTTGCGCTGTCGCACGGACACAAGAAGATCTTGCTGTACGCGGTGCCCGGCAAGGAGCCGTTCTATCGCCGCTTCGGCTTCAGGCGCATGGCGACGGCCATGGCGCTGTTCGACAACGAGCCACTGGCGCGCGAACGCGGCTACCTCGCCGACGAAGCGTCGTAACCCCGCGCGTCGCCGGCATGGCGCGCCACCGTAGTCAACGACTTTCTGACGCGCAACACCAGAGCTCAGGCAAACGCCTGGCGCAACACCTGCTGCAAGGTACGCGGCGCCTTGCCCGAGAGCTTTTGTACGTCGCCGGTGACGATGTCGAACATTCCAGATGCCATCCCATGATGCAGGCAGATCACGGCGCGCGCGATGTCCGGCGGCGTGCCCAGAACCTGCAGCGCGGCGCGCATTGCCTCTTCCGTCATCGGCAGGAAGCCCATCCCGGCGCCCGAGGCCTTGGCGATGATGGCGGCACGCTGCTCGCCGGTGAGCGCCGCCGGTCCGGTCAGATTGTAGGTCGCGCCTATATGACCGTCGGTCGTCAGCAGGCCGGCGGCGGACGCGGCCACGTCGTCGCGCGCGACGTAAGCGACGCGGTTTTCGGTGAAGCAGGCCAGCAAGCCATGTCCCAGCGACCCCAACGCCTCTTCGGCCAGCGCTTCGGCGAAGTAGTTCATGCGCAGGATGCTCCAGCGCGGCGCCGTGCGCATCAGGTGCTGTTCGGCGGCGAAGTACGGCGCGTACAGGTCAGGTTCGGCGATATCGCGCGCGCCGCAGCTCGACAGGACCACGATGTGCCCTACCCCGGCGGCGACGGCCGCGTCGATCGCCGCAATGTTCTGGCGCGAACGCACGCCCGGCACCAGCGAGATGGTCGGGATCAGCAGCAGGCGGTCCAGTCCCGCATACGCCGCCACCAGCGAGGACGGCTCATCGTAGTCGCCAAAGCGCCCTTGCAACGGCGCTGCGATCGCTTGCGGCGTGCGCGAAATACCCACCAGTTCGTGTCCGCCTCCGCGCGCGGCGAGTTTCTTGAGCGTGGATTGGCCAAGATGGCCGCTGGCGCCGCTGATACCGATCTTCATTGTTTTCCGCTTTCCTTGTGTTCACATGGCTGTTGTTTGCTGCGCAATGGTATGCGATTGACAATGAAAATTCAAACCTATTTAGATAGGCGCGACGACGTGTCCGGGCGCCGCCAAGCGGCCAAGCGAAAACGCCTGGCATGGCAGATGTGCGAATGGGCCTGGCCTGGCCTGGACTGGCATCGACCGACACGCTTGGTGCGCCCGACTGGCACGGCTACAGGCCGGCGTCATCCCTGAACTCGTCGAGCATCGCGTCGAAATCGTCTGGACCGAAGTGCGCGGCTTGATCGGGCAACAGCCAGGTCGAGACCGTGTCGAGATACATCAGTAGCTCTTCCGGGTCGCCTGCGTCCAACCTGCCCTGGAACCAGCTTGCGTATCCGGGAAGCTCGGCCAGCACGTAGTCGCGGGCGCGCTCATGCTCCATGTCGCGATTCCTGGCGCAAGGCGGGCACTGGCGCGGAACGGGCCGCCAGCTTGCGCGGCGCGTGGGCCGCTCCGCTCACCGTGAACGTGCCCACCACTGCGCTCAGCTCCCGGGCCTGCTCCTGCATTGAGGCTGCGGCGGCCGCCGCCTGCTCGACCAGCGCCGCGTTTTGCTGGGTGACCTTGTCCATCTGCGCGATCGCCTGGTTGACCTGCACGATGCCGGTGCTCTGCTCCTGGCCGGCGGTGGTGATCTCGGCCATGATATCGGTCACCCGGCGCACGCTGGCCACCACTTCCTTCATGGTCGTGCCGGCAGTATCGACCAGCTTGCTGCCGATCTCGACCTTTTCGACCGAATCGCCGATCAGGCCCTTGATCTCGCGCGCGGCCGCCGCGCTGCGCTGGGCCAGGTTGCGCACTTCGGTCGCCACCACCGCGAACCCGCGTCCCTGCTCGCCGGCGCGTGCTGCTTCCACCGCCGCGTTCAGCGCGAGGATGTTGGTCTGGAAGGCAATACCGTCGATCACGCCGATGATGTCGGCAATGCGCCTGGCCGATTCATTGATCGAGCCCATGGTGCCGACCACTTCGGCCACCATCGCGCCGCCGCGCATCGCCACGTCCGACGCGGCCGTGGCCAGGGTGTTGGCCTGGCGCACGCTGTCGGTGTTGTGCTGCACGGTGGTGGTCAATTCTTCCATCGAGGCGGCGGTTTCTTCGAGCGAACTGGCCTGCTCTTCCGTGCGTCCGGACAAGTCCATATTGCCGGTCGCAATTTCGCTCGACGCGGTCGAGATGGTGTCGGTGCCGGCCCGGACCTTCATCACCAGCGCGGCCAGGCTGTGCTGCATGGTGCGCATGGCCACCATCAGGCTGTCGGGATCGGCGTCGGCGTCGACCACAATGTTGGCGGTCAGGTCGCCCGCCGCGATCGAGGCGGCGATTTCGGCGGCGTAGTGCGGTTCGCCCCCGAGCTGGTGCATGACGTTGCGGGTCAGCCAGAAGGCGATGCCGCCGCCCAGCAGCACGGCCCCGGCCGCCAGCGCCAGGCTCAGGATCAGGGTGGCGCGGGTCTGCTTGGTCAGCTCGCCCTTGGCGATATCGACGGCGCCGTTTTTCGACTTGATCAGTTCCAGCAAGTCGCTGCGCATCTGGCGCCACAGCGGGGTCTCATCGGCATTGAGTTTCTTGATGGCGGCGGCCTGGTCGGCCTTGGCCAGTTCGACCACGGCAGCCTGGATCTCGGTCTGGCGCTCGTGCAAGGTCTTCAGCGTTGCCAGGGACTGCGAGACGCTGGGGTCGTCCCTGGCCAGTTCCACCGCGGTGCCGTGGGCCTTGCGAAATTCGTCACGGGCCGCGCTCAGGTTCTTGTAGCCCTGCTGGTTCTCGGGCGCCAGGATGATGTTGCGCAGCGCCTGGCCCATTTGCAGGCCCTGCGCATACAGGGTGGTGCTGGCGCCCAGGAAGGCTTGATCTTGCTTGATGAACACTTCGAATTTCGTGGTCGCATTCTGCATGCCCGCAATGGCGACGCCCAGGGCGATCGTAAACAGGGTGAAAACAATCACCATGCACAAGGCCATTTTGTTCCGTAATTTCATTGTGCTCAACCTCGTTCGTTGGGAATGCGCGGCGACCGGCAAGACCACGCCGGCGACAAATAGAGTGTTTCAGTACAGCATTAATTCTACCGACAATGACCAGCGTGACCGGCCTTGATTTACACAAACGAGGCTATGGCGCAACACGACTTAAAGCAATGGCAACAGGCGCGACCAAGCCTGAGCCGGCGCGCCGCATCCATGCATCCGGCAGCCCGGATCAGGGCCTGATGTAGGCGTGTTCTTCCTGCGTTTGCAAGCGCGCCACTTCGGCCACGCCGGATGGCACGATGGTCGCTTCAGGCAACACGCGCTTGCGGTCGATCTTGCGCGCTTCCAGAGTGTTGTTGCAGACCCGGAACTTGACGTTGCGGTTCGACAGTTCCTGCACCACCGCGTCGTAGGGGTTGCCGTTCTTGTCCTTGGCGTCTTCCAGCAGAAAGTCGATGCCGGGGCCGTGCGTGACGACCACGATCTTCGCTTTCGGGCTGGCGTTGAGGTGATTGCGCACATTGCCGAGCGCGCCCATGGCGTTGGCGCTGTCGGTGACGTGATAAACCACTTTTTCTTCGCGCGCGATGGCGCTGGCCGGCGCGGCGGCGACGGCGGCAACCACCATCACGGCGGCCATGGTGCGGAACAATTGCATGCTAACTCCTGTCAAAACGGTCAAGGGGACGGCGCGACCGGCAGTCGCTTCTGCTGCAGGCTTTCCCGTTCCATCAGCAGGTAGGTGCCGTAGGCGTTAAGGCGGTTGGCCTGGGCAAACGCGGGGTACTTGTCGAACGCGCTCCAGTCGATCTTACCGTATGCCTCGTCGAACGAGGTCAGTTCGGCTACCGCGTCGCCCATCACGCGGCGCAAAAACGTCAGGTAGTCGCGCGTGAGCGCCATATCCCTGGCCGGTGTGCGCGACAGTTCGCCGTGGCCCGGAATGGCGGCCTGCGGCGCGAGCGCGACCATGCGATCGAGTGCGGCGAGCCAGACGCGGCTGTCGGCCTCGCCCACGAAGGGAATGCGGCCGCCGAAAAACAGGTCGCCCGCGAACAGCACCTGGTCGTTGTCGACGGCCAGCATGATGTCGTCCGGCGCGTGGGCGCCGCTCATGTCGATGATCTTGAAGCGCACGCCACCCATCTCGAAGGCGATGCTTTTACCGTCGGCAAAACTGAGCCAGCGGTCGGCGCCGGTCAGGCGCGTGGCGTCGTTCACCCAGGGCGCCAGCGCCTCCTTGCGCTGCGCCAGCCGGGTGGCCGCCAGGTCGGAAGCGAGATACTCCCTGCCCCGCTCGTGCGCCCAGATCTGCGCGCCGCGCGCCTTGAAGGCTTGCAAGCCATAGAAATGGTCGGCGTGGAAATGGCTGACGATCACGCGCCGCACCGGCTGGGCCGTCACCTTGCGGATCGCCTTGAGCATCGCTTCGCCGAGCGCCGGCGTGCCGAGCGCGTCGAACACCACGACGCCATCGCGCGTGACCACGAAGCCCGCGTTCGACATGAAACCCTGGTTGGCTGCCTCTGCCATGCCGGAATGGCCCTGGAAGTAGTACACGTGCGGCGACACCTTGACCGGTGTGAGCGCCTGGGCTCGCGCAGGCGTGACGGCATGCGCTGCCGGGGCGGCCAGCGCCAGCAGGCAGGCGGCAATCGAGATAGCGAATTTCATGGCAGTCCTTTCAGAAGGTGACTATAGGCCGGCGATCTTGCGCTGCGCCTGCGCCAACGCCTGGTCGAGGTAAGCGCCGTACATGCCGGCCACGTCGCCCCCGACCAGCGCCGGGGCCAGCAACGCGCCGTCGGCGCCCAGCAACAGCACGGTCGGCGCCATGCGCACCTGGTAGCGGGCGGCCAGCGCTGCGCCACTGCTCGCTTCCTGGTTCGGTCCGGTGAAGGGCTTTGTTGCGGTCAGGCCGACCTCGCGCACTACCGGGCGCGCTTGCGCCGCGCCCTCGCGCGTGAGCGGCAGCAGGTAATTGCGGCGCACCACGTCGCAATAGCCGCAGCCGGGCAGCGAAAACAGCACCAACAATGGCTGGCCGCGCTGCGCCGCCAGCGCCGCGTCGGCCGACAGGTCGCGTGGCGACCCCAGCGCTGGTGCGCCGGCGGCCAGGGTATCGGTTCCGAGCAGGGCCAGCACCGCCAGCAAGGCCGCCTGACGACGCAGCCAGCCGGCCAGCGCGACAATGCGGATCACGGCGCCCCGCCCGCTCATGCGATGATGCCCGGATTGCCCCGCATGCCGATCAGGCGCGGCGTGTTGAGCTTGCGCGGGGTGACGGTTTTTTGCTGGCGCAACCACTGCGCCACCACGTCCCACACCGGCTCGCCCGTGGCGCCCTCGGCCACCGGGGCCCAGCCGGCCACCTTGTAGGCCTTGCCGGCGTCGAGCGGCTTGCCGTGCAGGCGCATGTCGCTGATGCGCGCGCCCATCGCCGCGTTCGGGTCGATGGCGTAGCTCATGCCGCCCACCCGCACCATGTCGCCGCCCTGCTGGTAATACGGGTCGGGATTGAACAGATTGTCGGCCACGTCTTCCAGGATGGTCTTGATGGTGCTGCCGGTCATCTCGCTCAGGGTGCTGTACGAGTAGGTTGTGGCGGTCTGGTCCATCAGGTGTTCCATCAGGATCGGGCTGTCGGGAAGCAAGGATGTGCCCCAGCGAAATCCCGGCGAGAAGGCGATGTCGGCGCCCTTGACCTCCATCAGCGCGTCGATGATCAACTGGTCGAAGGTGCCGTTGAAATTGCCGCGCCGGTACAAGGTGCCCTGGGTGATCGCCAGCTTTTCGTTGAGCCTGGCCTCGTAGGGGGCGCGCGTCTTCTTGATCAGCGCGGCCATGTCCTTGTCGGCCGGCAGGAAGTTGGAAAACACCGGCAGCAGGCGGTACTGGAAGTTGCGTACCTGGCCGCCGCGCACGTCGAAGTCGAGCACGCCGAGGAACTTGCCGTTGCTGCCGGCATTGGTCACCAGCGTCTTGCCGCCGCCATTGGCCACGATCACCGGTTGCGGCACGCCGTCGTGCGTGTGGCCGCCCAGGATGGCGTCGATGCCGCGCACGCGCGAGGCCATTTTCAGGTCCACGTCCATGCCGTTGTGCGACAGCACCACCACGACGTTGGCGCCCTTGGCGCGAGCCTCGTCCACCATCTTCTGCATGTTTTCTTCCTGGATGCCGAAGCTCCAGTCGGGCGTCAGGTAGCGTGGATTGGCGATCGGCGTGTACGGAAACGCCTGGCCGATAATGGCCACCGGCACGCCGTTCATTTCCTTGATCACGTAGGGGGCGAATACCGGATCGCCAAAATCGGTGGTGCTAACATTCTGCGCCACGAAATCGACCTTGCCCTTGAAATCCTTGCCGACGATTTCTTGCACGCGCTTGTCGCCCAGGGTCATTTCCCAGTGCGCGGTCATCACGTCCACGCCCAGCAGCAGGCCCGCGTCGACCATGTCCTGGCCCTTTGTCCACAGGGCCGTGCCCGAACCTTGCCAGGTGTCGCCGCCGTCGAGCAGCAGTGCGCCGGGGCGGCCCGCGCGCATTTGCTTGACCAGGGTGGCCAGGTGCGCAAACCCGCCCACCTTGCCATAGGTGCGCGCGGCCTGCTCGAAATGGAGCGCGGTAAACGCATGCGCCTGCGGCGTGTTCGGTTTGATGTTGACCTGCTTGAGCAGCGCTTCGCCCACCAGGTGCGGCATCTTGCCGGCGGCCTGGCCAATGCCGAGATTGACGCTCGGCTCGCGAAAATGCACCGGGTTCAGTTGCGCGTGGCAATCGGTGAAGTGCAGGAAATGCACATTGCCGAAGCGCGCCAGGTCGTACAGCGCACCCGGCGATGGCGCACCCAGCGCCGCTTTCGAGCCCAGCAGCATGCCGCCGGCGGCGGCGATGCCCATAAGTTGCGCAAATTCGCGCCGGTTCATTCCCATGGTGCCTCCTTGCTTACTCGTTGACGGGCGATGCGGGGTCGAGCAGTAGCGCCATCACATCCTTGAGCTGGGCTTCGGTCAGCACGCCGTTGTGGCCGAAGCGCGGCATGTTGGAACAGGCGCTGTAGGCTTGCGCGTTGTACAGCTTGTTCCAGGTGTACTTCAGGATCGCGTCGCTGTTGCCGCGCAGCTTGCCGTACTGGTACAGGGATGGTCCGATATTGCCGAACGAGATCTCTTTCTTGCTGATCTGGTGGCAGGCGTAGCAATTGCCGCCGTTGACCGCGCCGATCGCGTCCGACGACTGCATGCCGCGCCCGTTCTGGGCGATCTTTTCGCCTTCCTTCCAGGCGCCGAGATACTTGCCGTCGGCCGGCTGCTTCACCGCGGCCAGCTGCGCCGCCTCGATGTGGGCCGCCACCTCGGGCGGACGGGCGCTCGGGTACTGGCTGCACAGTTGCTGGGACTCGTCCTGGGCCGCGACCCGTTCCACCGTGGCCGGCCCGGCCGACTTGAAGTCTTGCCGGATCAGGGCGAGCGCGGCCTGGCGGTAATCGGTATCGGCCGCCACCGTGGCGCAGCCGGCGATGGTGGCGGCGCCGCAGGTCGCCAGGAAGATGCGTGCGATTGATGTCATGTGCTTTCCCCTATCGTTTCAAGGCCGGGCCGGCGTACACGCCGCCGTTCGCGTTTTTTGCCAGGAACATCGTCAGCGCCGTCAGCGCGTCGGAGGCGTACAGCGGCTCCGGGAAGCGCTGCTGGCGGAAGCAGTCGGTCAGGCGGTGCTGCATGGTGCGCACTTCCCCCTGCGAAACCCGATACGCCGGCCAGGTCGTGTACGCGGCCTGGGCATTGATGGGATTGAGGATGTTCGGCAATTCCTGCAAGCGGATGCGCTGCCCGTCCACCGAGTGGCAGGTGGCGCAGGCGAAGTCGTGCGAGCCGCCCCGGTAGAAGAACAACTGCTTGCCGGTGTCGAAGGCGCGCTGCTCCATCGGGTGCGCGGTCGAGACCGCCATCTTCATGCCGCGCGACTCGGCGGTGATGTAGGACACCAGCGCTTCGATGTCGGATTTCTTGCCAGCCGCGCCAAACGGCGTCTTGACCGCCTCGGCCGGGGTCAAGCCCTGCAGGGTGACGCGGCAGTGGACCAGGCGCTGTTCCAGGTCCATCACCTTGTTAACGTCCTTGAAGTAGCGCGGCAGTTCGGTGTACGCGCCTTTGAGCACGCCCGCGCCTTTGCCGAAGTCGCATTTCTCCAGCGACACCTTGTTCGGGCCGGTCTTGGTCTTCCACAGTTCTTCGCCGCGCATTTCCCACAGCTCGGCGGGATTGCCGTCGGCCAGCATCTGGCGGTATTTCGCAATCTCGTCGGTGCTGGACGTCTGCGCGAACGCCGCGCCGAACGCGGCCAGCAGTCCTGAAGCGAGCACAACTTTACGCCGGTGGATCATGGTCGTCTCCTTGTTGTTTTGTGCGTGAGGAACTCAGGGGTCCCCTCAGGTGATCGTGCCTTCATCGGTGCGGGTGTCGCCGGCCGTGTCGACCCAGGTCACGCTGACCTTGTCGCCCTTGGCCGCGCCCTTGAACTTGAACGACAGGAAGGGATCTTTCGAAACCGAAGGGCCGAAGCTGGCGTCGAACACGACCTTGTCGCCGACCTTGGCCACCAGGGTCTTGATGAAATGGGCGGGGACCACTTTGCCGGCCGCATCCTTGCGTTGCCCGGTTTCCATGTCGTGCCGCATGAGGATTTTTACTTCAACCAGCTCGCCGGTGGCGCTGGCGCGGATGCGCATTGGATCAGCCATGATGGTTTCCTTTGTCGATGTGGGGAGAAGCGTGGGCGGCGGATCAGCCGCCGCAGCCGCCGAGCGTGACTTTGATTTCCTTGGACGCGACCAGCCATTTGCCGTCGGCGCGCACCAGCGCGTGCACGTTCGAGGTGCCGCCCATCTTCACGCGCGTGGTGACGGCTGGTTCGGTGCCGGGCGGGATGTTGAAGCTGGCCGACAGGGTGTTCGGGTTCTTCTCGACCAGGATCGCCATGAAATCGGTGTTGGGCGCCTTGCTGGCGACCGAGACCGGCACCACGGCGCCGTTTTCGGCGATATCCGGGCCGGTGATCGCGATGTCGGGGCTGACGACGAATTTATCGCCGCCGAGCTCCTTGAGCACCGCCTCCAGGCTTTTTGCGTCGAACACTTTCTGGCTCCATTCGGCCGCGAACACATCGGACGGTTTGAGCAGCCCGGCGGCGAAGGCCGCGCCCAGCACCGAGGTAATGCGCATGAGGTTGCGTCGACTCTGATTCATCATCTTCTCCAGTTAATAAAAGGTAGTGCGTCGCACGCCACCCCACCGTCGTCACCGCGCAGGCGGGGAACCAAGCTGGTAGCGCAGCGGCAGCGCGTCAAACTTGGGCCCCCGCCTGCGCGGGGGCGACGATATCGCGCCGGTGGCGTGGAACAGGATTACGCTTTGAAACAAGACTACCCGATCCGGGTAGTCGCCGGCCACATCCGTTCATTTGGGTGTCGCCAGAATCCAAGCAACCATCGTGGCAATATCGGCATCGTTGAGATGACCCTGCGCCGGCATCGGCACCACGCCCCAGGCGCCGGCGCTACCCTGCTTGATCTTGCCGGCCAGGGTGGTCGCGGCGTTGCTGTCGCCCTGGTATTTCTCTTGCACCGCCTTGAAACTCGGCCCGACGACCTTGGTGGCGACGGCGTGGCAGGCCAGGCACGCGTTTTGCTGGAGCAGCGCCAGCGCCGCCTGGCCGGGTGCGCCCGCCGCCGCTGCCGGCGGCGCCGTCGCCGTGCCTGGCAGGCGGGCCGTCGGCGCGGGCTGTGTTGTATCGACGCCACGGGTGGCGCCGAAGCCGCGTGTCTGCTGAGCCAGGTTGCCGTGCGCATTGCGCGCCGCTTCCGGCAAGGACGAGCGCACGCTGCCCTCGACCGGGCAGTTCTTCATGCATGCCACGCTCTTGACGTCGGGCTTGCCTTTGACATCCCACAAGCCGTGGCTGGTGACCATGCCATGACGGTTCGGCATGCGCTGCTGGGCCTGCGCCATGGTCTGGTCTGACAGCACGAAGTCGTCCGCCACCACCTCGCCCATGTTGAGCATGTAGGCGGTGACCGCATACACCTCGTCGGTGGTGAGCGATTTGGGCGCGGTCCAGGGCATGGCGCGGTTGATGTAGTCCCACAAGGTGGACACGGTCGCCACTTTCATCAGGGTGGTCTTTTGCGGCTGGCGGCCATTGGTGAGCGAGGCCACCCGGCCTTTTGCGGCATCCTCGGCCGTGGTGCCGCCGATCAGCGGCGTGAACACCTCGTTCGACTCGCCAAAGGTGCCGTGGCAGGACGCGCACTTGCCTTCCCAGACCGCCTGCCCGGCCAGCACGCTGCCCGAGCCCTTGGGCAAGCCGGCAAAATCCGGCCGCACGTCGATATCCCAGGCGGCCACTTCCTGTGGGGTGGCGCTGCGCCCCGGCTTGCTGGCCGGGGCGGCGCCGGCGCTGGAGAACAGCGCCGCCATGGCCAGCGCGAGCGCCGCTTCAGTCAACCTGGACATTGGACACCTCCCCCGATTGCGCAAGCTGCCACGACTGGATTGCATTGTTGTGATAAATGGAGCGGGTGCCACGCACCGCGCGCAGTTCATTGATTTTCGGCTGCACGTAGCCGGTCTCGTCGATGGCGCGCGATTGCAGCACGGCCGGCGCGCCGTTCCAGTCCCAATCGATATTGAAACGGCTCAGGCATTTCGACAGCAGCGGCGTTTCCAGGCGCGCCGTGCGCCAGTTGCGCCCGCCATCGACCGAGACGTCGACCCGCTTGATCTTGCCGCGCCCGGACCAGGCCAGCCCGGTGATGTTGTAATACCCGGTATCGAGCAGGCGCTGGCCGGCCGAGGGCGTGGTGATCACCGACTTGCATTCCTGGATCGAGGTGTACTGGCGGAAGGTGCCGTCCGGCAGCGCATCGATGTAGTGCAGGGACTCGTCCTTGGTGGCGTAGGGCTGGTCACCCACTTCGATGCGGCGCAGCCATTTGACCCAGGACACGCCCTGCACGCCGGGCACCACCAGGCGCAAGGGGTAGCCGTGTTCCGGGCGCAACATCTCGCCATTCATGGCCCAGGCCACGATGACGTCGTCCAGCGCGCGTTCGAGCGAGATGGTGCGCGTCATCGACGAGCCGTCGGCGCCTTCGGCCAACACCACTTTGGCGCGCCGCTTGTCGAGGCCGCAGTCTTCCAGCAGCACCGAGAGCGGCACGCCGGTGAACTCGCTGCAACTGAGCATGCCGTGCGAATACTGGACCGAGGGCACCGCCACATTGCCCCATTCCATCGCCGTATTCGCGCCGCACTCGATGAAGTGCATGCGCGACACCGACGGCATGCGCATCAGGTCGTCCATGGTGTAGACCTTGGGATTATTCACCAGGCCATTGATCATGAAACGGTGTTTGGTGGGATCGATATCGTGCCAGCCCTGATGGTGGCGCTCGAAGTGCAGTCCGGACGGGGTGATGATGCCGAACAGCCCCTGCAAGGGCGTGAACGAGACCGAGGCCGCGCCGACCCGGGTCAGCCCGGGCGACTCGCGCCGCTGCAGATTGGCCTCGTACTGCGAGGGCTGGCCGTACGGATTGGTGACGACCGGTTTGCCCAGGGTGCGCGAATGCGCGGGCAGGATCAGGATGTTGGGGTCGCCCGCGCCGCCGTCCTGCGCCAGCGCCGTTCCCGCGCCCATGGCGGCGCCAGCGGCCAGGAAGCTGCGCCGCAGGAAGCCGCGGCGCGCGCTGTCGATGCCGGCGCGGTTGATGTCCTCGACCAGCGCGCTGTCGAGAAAATGCTCGGGGGCTGCTTGCACGCGGCCGGGTTTGCGTATCGGAGTCGTCATTGCCACTACCTCTCGCTTGCTTGTTGAAGGTCGCCGCACGCGGCTACCATTACCACTTACTTATATGGCCATATGCGCATATAACCAATCAGGCATATTGTGCTGTTGACATGAATCGTATTCACCTTGCTCAGCCGTCCGCTCCCATGAATCCCTGGATCGCGCCCTGCCCCATGCGGCGGCTGTTCTTGACCTTTTCCGCCATCTGGCTGCACACCGTGCGGCACAGGGCGATCGTGTTCTGGTCTTCGATGCGGTAATACACCTGCGCGCCCTCCTTGCGGCGCCCCAGGATGCGGGCGCGGTACAGCATGTTGAGCTGGCGCGACACATTCGCCTGGGTGGCGGCGATATCGCCGACAATCGCGCCCACGGTGCGCTCGCCATTGCACAGCGCATGCAGGATCTTGAGCCGGGTCGGTTCGGACAGCAACGCAAAATAGTTCGATACTTCTTCGAACACTTCGCTCATCTGTTCACTGTCGAGGTCTGGATCCATGCTTTGTTTCAGGTTTAAAGAAATGCCGATATACGCATGTAACCAAATGCGCAGGGATTGCACAAGCGATTTCGATGTTGCACTGCGGAAAACAACACTAGTCCAGCATCTGCCGCGCCAGCAACTGTGCGTGCGGGGTCAGTGCGGCAAAATCGCGTGCGCAGAGGTACAGCTGGCGGGTGGCCCAGGCTTCCGCGAGCGGCACAATGGCGAGGTCGCGGCGCAGTGTCCGGGCC
Source organism: Massilia sp. CCM 8734 (assembly GCF_011682155.1). Taxonomy (NCBI): domain Bacteria; kingdom Pseudomonadati; phylum Pseudomonadota; class Betaproteobacteria; order Burkholderiales; family Oxalobacteraceae; genus Massilia; species Massilia sp. CCM 8734. The sequence continues at coordinate 260,609 of NZ_WHJI01000001.1, read as the reverse complement.
AGCACCTCGGACAGGATCGACACGCCGACGCCCGCCTCGACCTGCATCGCGATATGCTCGGGGTTGCGCAACGCAATCCGGTAGTCGAGCTGGCGGCCCAGGCGCGCCGCGCGTTCGGCCAGATGGATGGTGAGCGCCGTATCGGCCATGCCCACGATGGGCTCGCCCAGGATATCGGCAAAGGCCACCTGCGTTTGCCCGGCGATCCGATGCGAACGGCTGGCAATGACGACCAGCTGGTCGCTGGCGATCAGGTGCGTCTGCAGGGGGCCGAAATCGGTCACGTCCGAAAGGATGCCCAGGTCCGCGCGCCGGTCCACCAGCGCCTGCACGCTTTCCAGGCTGGGACGCTCTTCCAGGTCGATCGACAGGTCGGGATGCGCGGCCAGGAACTGGCACAGCCGGGGCGGCAGGAATGCCGCCATCGCCGCCGTGTTCGACAGCAGCCGGATGCGGCCTTTCAGGCCCGTTGCGTACGTGCGCAGTTCGCCGCGCATTTGTTCGACCTGATCGACGATCGAGCGTCCATGCCGGACCAAGGCTTCGCCTGCGGCGGTGGCACGCACCCCGCGTCGATTGCGTTCGAGCAAAGGCGCACCGAGCGCCGCCTCCATCCCGGCAATCCGTTCGCTCACCGACGCCAAAGCCAGGTGCATGGCGCGCGCACCCTGGGTCAGGCTGCCGCATTCGACGACGCTCAGGAACACGCGGATATCGGTCAGGTCGAAGCGCATGGTTTGTCTCGTGCTTTCGGAATTGCCGAAGTGTAGCACCGGAATTGCCAGATTGCGCGATTGGAGCCGGCCGACTACGATGGCATGCATGAGCCGCACATTGCCGGGCCTCTCATTACGGAGAACATCATGCTCGACGCTTTGTTGGAAACGATTGGAACGCTGGCCGTGCTGGCCAGCATCGCAGCAAAATTCCTGTATGCCCGCGCCGATACCGGGGCCGCCCCGGAATCGTCGGCCATGAACAGCGAAGATTAAGAGCGCCTGACAAAATCTCTCGACGTACTTCCAACAGATGAGTGGGCAGGCAAGCGAAAGGAGCGCCTGATGGATGTCTGCTCGTCGCTCGTGTCGGATGCGCAGTCTGCGAAAACGGTGTAGCCACCCTAGGGTACGTTCAACGACCCAACGCCATCGGCCGAGCCTTTCACGCGACTCCACGCCATATCGCGCGATGCGTGCTGCGATGCCTCGTCGGCGCAGCCAGGCCCGATGTGCTCGTGAAACGTACGCTCGATCGGCGTGCAGCCTATCTGGACGTTTGCGCGCACGGCCGCAAAGCCCCTTGACTGCTGGGATGACTTCTACGAGTGGAATAAGGAAACGCGAGTCGCGCATCTGGGTGCCCGAGATCTTGGCCACGAGCGGCAACCCACGTTGATCCAGCAGATGGTGTTTGCAACCGAGCTTGCCACGATCGGTCGGGTTTCGGCCCCTATGCTCGCCACCGGCAGGGACCGGCACACTGGCAGCGTCAACGCTAGCTCGATCCCACATGATCTGGTCGTGCTCGCGCAGCCGTCGCAGGACCGCCTCGTGGATGCGCTGCCAAACGCCGGCTTGCATCCATTGGTGAAGCCGACGCCAACAAGTCATGCCACTGCCGCAGCCGAGTTCGCGCGGCAGGTATCCCAGTCTTGAGCACCAACAGGATCCCGGTTAGGGTCGCGCGATCATTGATACGTGGCCGTCCGCCTTTCGGCGATCTGCGAAGGGCCGGGGGATAAGCGGCTACAAACGACCAAAGGTCTTGGGAAAGAAGTGCTTGGGCCATGGCATGAGTCCGTCTGGGAACATCGCCGCCACCTTAGCTGCCGAACACGACCGTGTACGTCCGCTATCGCCCCAAACCGGACATAGGCCATGCCCGTAAACCATTCGCATTGTGATGCATTCAATCATATAAAATGATACTTTTCACCGTTCAAAAGATTCTATGGCTCGGCTAGATTTAAGCTGGTTTGACTCTCCGGAGGACGAGGCCCAGCTCCAGCGGCTAGACGAGCTCGTTCAAGACCTATCGGAGCCTACCCAAGCCGACTTTGAAGAACTGTTGTCGGTCTTTGAGCGGTTTCCAGACCACGACGGATTCGGCGTTTTCTGGGGCATTGTCCACTGCCTCGAACACTTTCAAGGCTACGAGCCGGCTTTGCTTGAATCGGTTCGCAGAGCTCCAGGAGACTTCAATCTGACGATGATAAATCGCATGTTGAACGGTGGCATCACCGATGTGGGAAATGAATTGTTGATCGAACTTTTCGAAACCGTAGCGGCGTCGGAAAATGCAAGTCGGGAAGTGCGCGATACCGCAAGAGACTTCATTGCCTACCAAAGTGCCAAGCAGTAGCAAGCCGAGGCGAATGACCGATTTTGGCCGGCTCCAGCCGATTGTACTCGACGGCACGTCAGCGCCTACCGGTACTGCCGCTGGCGCCTCGGAGCTGACATCCTGCATGTGCCGGCCTGCACGCCAAATCGAAGATGGGTTCACTCTATCGTGCGATTGCGTTGGATCGCTTTGTTTAAAACGGCGGCACGCCATCATAAGAAAGGATGTCCAGAGTCCCACCGAATTCTTTCAACGACTCTAGGTTGTCAAGAATCTCATCCATCAAGTTCCGCCCGGTGCTAGTCACGAAATATTCCGCCATCGACTTCACATGTGTGCCGACGGACTTACCCCGAGGTGGTACTAGGCTCAGATCATCAATGTCCCAAACAACCATGTCAGGCCCTAGATTCATCAAGCCACTTTTGATAGCCTGAGCCTCCAGTATCGCGGCGTCTACATCCGCAGCAGGAAGGCTTCCTTGGTAAAGCTTACCCATCAGCAGTGGAAACCGTGCCCCCCAATTCCCATTCTCGAGATGGGCTGCGACTGTCGACATGAGTGAGTGCAACAATCCTCCAGGACCTATCTCGGTTACGACACTGCCTTGTCTCATTCCAATAGTCATCGCGTTAAAACCTATCTGTCTTGTTCATCAGCTCTTCCATAACACGTCCGGCCGAATGACGGCTCCTGGCCGTAACCTGCCTGTCGAGCGACGATAGCAGCTTGCATGTCATGAAATTTACGACTTGCCAGCTATCCGATTCCCACCCATTCTGGCCCCCTCGCGTCGCTTGGCGCACCTGGCCTACCTGGTAGTCCTTCATGTGCTGGCAGTGGGGGCTTGGAACTACAGCGCGGGCCCAAGTTCGGCAAGAAGATGCAAACGCCCAAATGGCGCTGCAGGAATTCGATATGCATTTCGATTCCTTTATGGGCTAGCAAACTCTATAGCTTGAGCACCGACTGGCGCACGATCTTACCGGTGTCGAGGTCTACTTGGGCGGCTCGCATCTGCCCCTCCGACGTGAAGATAACCGACAGGGTGCGCTTGCCGACAAGGTGGATGCCCTTGAAGCTTTGCACCTTGGTCAGCAGGCGCACGAAATTGCCTCCGTTCGCGTCCGCCAGGGCCAATGTCATCAGGTCGGCCTCGTTCAGCGCGCCGTCGCCGTTGGAATCCGCGTCGACCAGCTGGTACACAACCACTTCCGCCGCGCTGTTGTCCTCCCCGCGCACATGCCTGGCGGGAAATTCATGGGTCTCTGCAATCAGGCCACGGTAACCCGGAATAAGCCAGTGTCCAGCATGGGACGATGGATCGAAGAAATAGTAATTTCGAATTGGCGCCACCCCCTTCGAGTACAACATTCCCCCTCCTTTAGGCAATTCAAGGGCCGCTTGCAGCAGGCCCGTGCCCGGAATAGTCTGAAACCCGCTCAGCTGGGCCCCCGAGGTATCAACCTTGCCCGGCTCGACCTGAAGAGCGGTCTCGTCCTGATGCGCGCGCGTAGCCGGCTGGAAGAGGGAAGCGCCTGCCCACACGAGCATCGCCGCGCCCCCAACCGCCAGCGCTAGAAACACTAGGCCGTTAGTACGCCACACCCAGGAATAAAACCGTCGAGCTGCTGCCACGAAATCTCCTTATCGATAAAGAACTTGTCTCTCAGTCAGCAAAGAGAGCAAGGTAAACCTCTGCGTGCATTCAACACGTCGTGTCGTGCTAGAAAATTTTTCATTAAACTCCGCTGCGCTACTGATCCGCCCGACTGATGAGGTAACAATGAGTTTTATAGTGGCTGCTCATCGTAAGCACGGCGCCGGAGACAAACTCGTGGGCCGACCGCTTCTAGCCAAATATTCGATTCGCGACCGTCCGGTTCTGGCCGAAAGCCGCCGGTCGCAATCGCTCAGTGTACGATGTGGTTGCTCCCAGGACAAGCACGTGGTTTTGTTAGGCGTTCTAAGTCCTGCTCGACGAGGTCTCAGAACTCGCCGCGTGCGCCGCGCTCGAGCATCTTCCAGACGGCGTCGCGCACGCGCTTGACACGCGGCTTGAGCGCGGGCGGCAGCTTGCGCCCCATGGTGGTGAGCATATCCATGTTCATGGTGTAGATCCACAGGCCGTCTTCTTTTTCCAGCACGCTGATGCGGCAGGGCAGAAACGCCGCCATGTGCGGGCTGAACTCGACCATCAGGCGCGCGGTCTCGGGGTCGCAATAGGAGTACACCTTGAGGAACTTTTGCGGCTGGCCCGAGCGCGCCTGCAATTCCGCCGACAGCGGCAGGCTGCCGACCATCTTCAGGTTTTCTTCCGCCGCCACGCTGGCGAACGCATCTTCGATCTCGGCCACGGTCACGCCGGGCTGCACCTTGCGTTCCCAGGTGACGGCGGCGGCAATGTCGCCACCGGAGTCGGCCCAGCGGCCCCACACATCGGCGAACACGCCGCCGGCGCCGGATTCGGCCTGCGCGGCCGCGCCCAAGGTGCCGCAGGCGGCCAGCAACAAGGGCGCGGCCGCCGTCAACAGGCGCAGCGGCAGGGCCGCCGACGTCATTCTCATCGCATCGCCTGGCGCGGCGCGCCTGGTTCAGTCGAAACCGATGTCATACTCATCCCAGCCCTGCTCGTTCAATTTGAGCAGGACTTTCTTCTCCACTTTGCCCGCTTCCGCGAGGTTTTCCGCGATCGACGGGAAGGCCGCCGAAAGTTCCGGCCGCTTGGCCCAGTCGGCCACCTTGTCAATCTTGTACACATACGTCACGTTCACGAACAGCCACTTGCCCGCCCTTGCCGGGGTGGTCCAGTTGACCACTTTGGCGAGCTTCTTTTGACCGTAGCAAAGGTCGCCTTCAATGACCTTCTTCGAGGTTTTGTGACTGTAATCGTATTTGGTCACTTCCTTTTCGCGGTAGAGCTTTTTCCCGGCGTCGGTCAGCACGTAACGTATGGCGACGACCTCCGGCTTGTACGGGTTGGTGTCGTTCGGATCGTTTCCGCCAGGCGCCTCGGCAGTCAGTCCGAGCTTTTTCAATGCCTCCATTTGTGCGACCAGCGTGTCGGGGGCGACGTCTTTGCTTTCCAGGTTGTATGGCGAAACGGACAGCGGCCACTCGGTCACGTCCAGGCAAAGCTCACCCTTTTTGTCGAGATAGTTCGCAACAGCGAGGCTGATATTCTTGTCGTTTGCCTCGATCTTGTTGTCGCATGCCGTGAGGGAGACAACACCAGCGACGGCCAGAGCCAGGTAGCTTTTCATTTGAGTGGGGTTTCGTCAGGAACGATGATGTGCAAAAGGTCGATAATAGTCGATCAACAATCATAACTCAACGCCATTTCAACAGTTGCAACATTTCATGCCAGCCAACATGCCGCACATCGCTTAAAATACGCGGACCGCCGCTCCCCGGCGCATCATCACTTACAGCGCTTCCGAGGTAGTCATTTGAATCAACCGCAGCAGGGGTTTATCCTGACCCGCCACTGGCGCGATACGCCCGCCGGCACCGAGGTCGACTTCTGGCTTGCCACCGACGATGGCCCGCGCCATATCCGCCTCGCCAACCAGCTCTCGGTCGCCTTCATTCCCGAGCAGTGGCGCGCGCAGGTCGAGGCGCTGCTTGCGGGCGAGCGCGGCTGCGAACTGCGCACCCTCGCCCTGCGCGACTTCGGCCAGCGTCCCGTGTTCGGCCTGTACTGCCAGCAGTACCGCCAGTTGATCCGGCAAGCGAAGCGCCTGCGCGAGTACGGCATCGACGTCTACGAGGCCGACATCCGCCCGCCCGAGCGTTACCTGATGGAGCGCTTCATCACCGCGCCGGTGCTGTTCCACGACGCGCCCGACAGCCCGTTGAAACCGGCGTCCGGCTACCGGCCGCGCCTCAAACTGGTCTCGCTCGACATCGAAACGACCGCGCGCGGCGAACTGTATTCGATCGCGCTCGAAGGCTGCGGCCAGCGCCAGGTGTACATGCTGGCCCCCCCCAACGGCCCGGATACCCCGCTCGACTTCGCGCTCGAGTACTGCGACAGCCATGCGCAGATGCTCGAACGCCTCAACGCATGGCTGGCCACGCACGACCCGGACGCCATCATCGGCTGGAACGTGGTGCAGTTCGACCTGCGCGTGCTGCAAAAGCACGCCGAGCGCTGCGGCGTGCCGCTGCGCCTGGGGCGCGACGGCAGCCCAATGGAGTGGCGCGAGCACGGCGCGCGCCAGCACTTTTTCGCCTGCGCGGCCGGGCGCCTGATCATCGACGGCATCGACGCCCTCAAGTCGGCCACCTGGAGTTTCTCCTCGTACAGCCTGGAAAACGTCAGCCGCACCTTGCTGGGAGAAGGCAAGGCGATCGACAATCCCTACCAGCGCATGGCCGAAATCGAGCGCCGCTTCAACGAAGACAAGCCGGCGCTGGCGCACTACAACCTGAAGGACTGCGAACTGGTCACCCGCATTTTCGACAAGACCGAACTGCTGCCCTTCCTGCTTGAACGCGCCAGCGTGACCGGGCTGGCGGTGGACCGCAGCGGCGGCGGCTCGGTGGCCGCCTTCGAGCACCTGTACCTGCCGCGCATGCACCGCCAGGGCTACGTGGCGCCCAACCAGGGCGATATCGCCGGCGAAAACAGCCCTGGCGGCTACGTCATGGATTCGCGTTCGGGCCTGTACGATTCGGTCATGGTGCTCGATTACAAAAGCCTGTACCCGTCGATCATCCGCACCTTCCTGATCGACCCGGTCGGCCTGGTCGAAGGCTTGCAAGACGATAGCGACGCCACCGTGCCGGGCTTTCGCGGCGCGCGCTTTTCGCGCGAGAAGCACTGCCTGCCGGCCATCGTCAGCCAGATCGCCGAGGGCCGCGAGGCGGCCAAGCGCGAACGGAACAAGCCGCTGTCGCAGGCGCTCAAGATCATCATGAATTCCTTCTACGGCGTGCTGGGCGCGGACCACTGCCGCTTCTTCGACCCGCGCCTGGCGTCCTCGATCACCCTGCGCGGCCAGGAGATCATGCACCGCACGCGCGAACTGATCGAGGAACGCGGCCACCAGGTGATCTACGGCGACACCGATTCGACTTTCGTGTGGCTGGGCGGCGCGCACGACGACGCGCAGGCCGGCGAGATCGGGCGCGCGCTGGTCGCCCACGTCAACGCCTGGTGGGGCGAGCACCTGCAACAGGAATTCGGCCTGGCCAGCGCGCTCGAGCTGCAATACGAAACCCACTACCGGCGTTTCCTGATGCCGAACATCCGCAATTCGGAAGAAAGCAGCAAGAAGCGCTACGCCGGCCTGACCGGCCAGGCCGACGGCGGCGAAGAGATGGTGTTCAAGGGCCTCGAGGCGGTGCGCAGCGACTGGACGCCGCTGGCGCAGCAGTTCCAGCAGGCGCTGTACCTGCGCATCTTCAAGCGCGAACCGTACCGCGAGTACGTGCGCGAATACGTCGAGAGCACCCTGCGCGGCGACTTCGACGAGCTGCTGGTGTACCGCAAGCGCATCCGCCGGCCGCTCGACGAATACCAGGGCGCTGCCCCGCCGCCGGTGCGCGCGGCGCGCCTGGCCGACGACTTCAACCGCCTGCACGGCCGCCCGCTGCAATACCAGCGCGGCGGACAGATTCGCTATGTGATGACCCTGGCCGGCCCCGAACCGCTGGAAACGCAACGCTCGCGCATCGATTACGACCACTACGTCACGCGCCAGCTGCAACCGATCGCCGACGCCATCCTGCCCTTCCTGGGCGACGACTTCCACAGCCTGACGACCTTGCAGCAGAACCTGTTCTGACGCCGGCCTATGCGTTTCACATAAATTTGCCATATTGACGTTGCTCGGCAATAATATGAATGGGAATCATTATCATTCGTAGTAAATGCACAAGAACAAGGACGTAACATGACAATGCAACAGAAACGGCTGGCCGTCATCATCGCGCTGGCGCTCCCCTACTTGTCCAGCCCTGCCCTCGCGCAGGCCCAGGCCGAACTGAAAGAAATCACCGTCACCGCCACGCGCGACCAGGACGCCGGCTACAACCCGGCCAGTTCGACCAGCGCCACCAAGATCGACGCGCCGCTGCGCGACATTCCGCAAACCGTCAACGTGGTGCCCCTGTCCGTGCTGCGCGACCAGGGCGCACGCTCGCTGCAGGATGTGCTCAAGGCGGTGCCGGGCATCGGCCTGTCGCACGGCGACGGCCAGCGCGACCAGGTGACGATTCGCGGCTTTACCGCGATTGCCGACCAGTTTGTCGACGGCATGCGCGACGATGCGCTGTACTTCCGCGACCTGTCCAACACCGAGCAGGTGGAAATCATCAAGGGACCGGCCTCGGTGCTGTACGGGCGCGGCTCGTCCGGCGGGCTGATCAACCGGATCAGCAAGAAGCCCGGCATCAACAAGAATGAAGTCAGCCTGCAGGCCGGCAGCTGGAACCAGCGCCGCGCCGAGGTCGACGTGGCGCGCGCCAACGCCGACAACCCGCTGGCATTTCGCGTCACCGGCGCCATCGAACGCGCCGACAGCTACCGCGACCAGCAGTTCCTCGACCGCGAAGCGTTTGCGCCGTCGGTCTCGCTCAATATCGGTAGCGCCACCAAACTGCTGTTGCAGGCCGAATACCTGAACGACAAGCGCGTGACCGATTTTGGCGTGCCGGCGTATCGCGGCAAGCCCGTCGACGTGCCGGCCGGCACCTACTATGGCGCCGCCAATGCCAAGGCCAACGATTACTCGGAAGCCGAAGTGAAAGCCTTCGGCTTCACCCTGGATCACCGCTTCAACGATGCGTGGACCGTGCGCAATGCCTTCCGCCACTATGACTACACCTTGGACCGCAACAATACACTGGCCGGTTCGGTCGACGAGAAGGCGCTGACGGCCTCGCTCAACCGCAGCAATGTGCGGCGCGACGAAAGCGGCTACTTCAACCAGACCGAGCTCAAACAAGTGGCCAACCTGGCCGGCATGCGCCACCAGTTGCTGTACGGCGTGGAGATCGGCAAGCAAGAGAAAGACCAGTTGTTCCGCAGCCAGAACAATATCGCCAGGGTCAATCTGTTCAATCCGGTTGCGCCGGTTCTGCCATTCACGGTCAGCGCCGCGCCGTCGACCGACAACCTGGGCGTGATGAAGGTCGCCAGCGCCTACGTTCAGGATATGGCCACCTTGTCGGCGCAGTGGAAGGCGCTGGCCGGGGTGCGCTTCGACCGCTTCGAGCAGAGCACGCTCGAACGCCGCGCCGGCCAGTCGAATTTGTCGCGGGTGGACCGCGCCTGGAGTCCGCGCGCGGGACTGGTGTACCAGCCGGGCGAGACGCAATCGTACTTCGGCTCGTTCAGCAAGTCGTTCCAGCCATCGGGCGAATCGTTCGCGCTGGCCGCTAACAATGCCCAGATCGCGCCGGAGGAAACCACCAACAAGGAAGTCGGCGCCAAGTTCGACCTGTTCGACGGCAATGCGACCGCCTCGGTGTCGCTGTTTCGCCTCGAGCGCACCAACATCAAGGCCACCGACCCGACCACCAATCGCTTGATTCCTATCGGCACCCAGCGCAGCGATGGCATCGAGCTGACCTTCGCCGGCAAGCTTGGCGACGGCTGGCAACTGTGGTCGGGCTATGCCTACCTGGATGCGCGGGCAGTGTCATCGGTGGCGATTGACGCCGGCCAGCCGGTGCAGGGCAAGCGCCCGACGCTCACGCCGGTGCATAGCGGCAATGTGTGGCTGACCAAGGCGCTCGGCAATGGTTTTGGCGTGGGCGGCGGCGTGAACGCGGTGGGCGAGCGTTTCGCCAATCCCGGCAACACGGTGTCGCTGCCCGGTTACGCCACCATCGACGCGATGGCGTACTACCGCCAGGGCAAAGTCGATATCCAGGTCAATGCGATGAACCTGGCCGACCGCCAGTACATCGTGGCCGGGCACGGCAGCAACGGCAACCTGAACCTGCCAGGGGCGCCGCGCTCGGTGCAGGTGACGGCGCGCTACGCGTTCTGATGAGTGTGGAGCACGGCGCTTAGCCGTGCTGTTCGACCAATAACCCGCCGCGTGCGGGTTTTTTCGTTCTGGATCATTGGAGATGACTGTCCAGCGGAACTTGGCGCCGTCGAAGACGTCTTACCATCGCGAGCACACGTGCTCATTTGCGAAAAGCTCTTTACGGCCCCTTGAATCGACAGGAAGGACGATGGATATGAGTGACGAATCACGTAGCCAGGACGGGATGGAAGCACGCGTGGCACATTTGGAGGCGAACGTCGCAGCCATGATGCTTGATGTCTCCATGATGAAGACCGATGTTGCCGTATTGAGAACCGATGTGGGTGTGATGAAACTGGACGTCGGGGTATTGAAAAGTACTAGCGCCACCAAAGGTGACGTTTCCGAGGCGAAGGCTGCAATAGTTATGTGGGTTACCACTGCGATTTTTCTCTCGCAGCTGGTACCCGAACTAATTCGCCTGTCCCGCAGTTTGCTTTAGCACGCCACGACGCTGATGAGGTCATATCATCAGGAACAGAACGGAGCTGTTCCAACTTTCCAGGAAATGCAATGAATACCGGCAATGAACAGAGCAATCATGGCAACCTTGAATGGCGTGTCGCACGGCTGGAAAATGATGTGGCCGTCATCAAGATCGATGTCGCACTAATCAAGGCCAACGGCGCGACCAAGACGGATCTTAACGAGTTGCGTTTCGAGCTTTCGGCGCAGATCGTCAAAGCGCAGGGCGAGATGGCCGCTCAGATCGTCAAAGTGCAGGGCGATCTGGTGGCCCAGATCGAAAAACTGCGTTCCGACATGGTGAGCGCGATGAATGCGGGAAGAACTGCAACCGTTCTGTGGGTTACAAGCGCTGTGATCCTCGCGCAGTTCCTTCCCGCAATCGCGCAATTTGTCAAAGAACTCTCCTGACGGCGATCCTTTCCCACGGCGTCTATCCGATGCTCGACAAGCATGTCCAGGATTTCTTGCAACCGCGACGCAATCGATTTACCACAGCCTAGCAAAGAAATATTCCTCGCTGACGCAATGATGGCGTATATTTATCATTGGCCGTTTTGCAAGAAATAACGCGCGCCCCCACCATCGACAAAGGAATCCCGCATGCGCCCTGCCCTCCCAGCCTGCCTCGCCGTCCTGATCTTGCTGGAAGGCGAAGCCAGCGCCCGCCCCCATCCGCCCGGCGAGTCCACCATCGCGTACGACATGAACGCCGCCGGCCAGGTCGCCGCCGTGCTGGAAGATGGCGATGGCAACACGCGCGGGGTGTTGTTCGAAAAAGGCAAGGTCACCGACCTCGGCTCGCGCGGCGGCAAGCACAGCGACGCGCGCGGCATCAACGACCGGGGCCAGATCATCGGGTCGGTGCGCAACAAAAACGGTACCTGGAACGCCTTCATGTTCCATCGCGACAGCGGGATGCGCGTGATCGGCACCTTGGGCGGCCCCAGCAGCTACGGCATGGGCCTGAACCAGGAGGGCGTGGCGGTCGGGTTTGCCGATATCCCCGGAGGCGACTGGCACGCCTTCATCGACGATGGCGGCGGAACCTTGCAGGACCTGGGCACCCTGGGCGGCAAGATCAGCTACGCCAGCGGCATCAACAAGCACCGCCATGTGGTCGGCACCGCCGCCAACGAGCAGGGCTTGCGCCACGCTTTCCTGTACACGCCGGCGGGCGGCATGGTCGACCTGGGCACCCTGGGCGGGCGCCAGAGTTCGGCCATGGCGATCAACGACGCCGGCATGGTGGTCGGTGCCTCAGAAACGCGCGAGCGCCGCTGGCGCGCCTTCGCGCACGACGGCAAGCGCATGGTCGACCTGGGCGCGCTGATCGGCAACTACAACAGCTTCGCCACCGACATCAACAACGCCGGCCACGTGGTCGGCACCGTGCTGGTGGGCGCCGAGCGCATGTCTTTCGTCTGGCGCGACAACAAGATGACCGTGCACCGTGGCGGCCAGGGCCTGCACCTGACCAATGCCATCAACGACCGCGAGCTGGTCATCGGCGCCACTTACGATCATGGCATGAGCGCCGCCACCATGGCCTCGAGCGCCGCCGCCGTCATTACCCGGGGCGGCAGCGAACTGCTGACCCTGATCTGCGCCGTGCTCACCATGGCCGGCCTTGGGGTGCTGTACAAATTGCGCAGCCGCGGCATCGAGATCGACCGCAACGGCTGACGTAAGGGAAAGCCACAGGCGCGCGCTGCCATTACTGCGTGGTATGCTGCCCGATCTGCGGCGCTCGGGCCGCGTCAACGATAAAGGTAGCTATGCGGTTCAGTTCAAGATTGGTGTTGCGGGCGAGCGTGCTCGCTTGTATGGTTGGCGGCGCGGCGCAGGCGCAGGACGTGATCCGGATCGGGCACGTGGCGGCCACGTCCGGCGCCATCGCCCATCTCGGCAAGGACAATGAAAACGGCGCGCGCATGGCGGTCGATGAGCTCAACGCCAAGGGCGTAGTCATCGGCGGCAAGCGCTACCGCGTGGAACTGCTGGCCGAGGACGACGCCGGCGATCCCAAGCAAGGCACCACCGTGGCGCAAAAACTGGTCGACGCCAAGGTGCGCGGCGTGATCGGGCACCAGAACTCGGGCACCACCATCCCCGCCTCAAAAATCTATTACGATGCCGGCATCCCGCAAATTTCGCCGGCGGCCAGCAACCCCAAATACACGCGCCAGGGGTTCAACACGGCGTTTCGCAATATCGCCAATGACGAGCAACTCGGCGCCGCCCTCGCCCGCTACGCGGTGCAGGATGGCAAGGCCAAACAGATCGCCGTGATCGACGACCGCACCGCCTACGGCAAGGGCCTGGCGGACGAGTTCGTCAAGAACGTCAAGAAGTCCGGCGCCGCCCGCATCGTTGCCCAGCAATTTACGACCGACAAGGCGACCGACTTCAACGCCATCCTCACCGCGATCAAGGCCACCAAGCCGGACCTGATTTTCTTTGGCGGCATGGATGCCGTGGCCGGGCCGATGCTGCGCCAGATGAAGCAGCTCGGCATGCCGGTGCGCTTCATGGGCGGCGACGGCATGTGTTCCGATTCGGTGCCAAGGCTGGCTGGCGACGGCATGGCCGATGGCCAGGTCATCTGCGCCGAAGCGGGCGGGGTCGAGCCGCAGCAGCAAAAAGGCCTGGACGATTTCCGCGCGGCCTACCGCCGCCGCTTCGGCGTCGAGGTGATGACCTATGCGCCGTACGCTTACGACGCCATGCTGGCCATGGTGGCCGCCATGCAAAAAGCCGGCTCGCCGGACCCGGCGGTGTACCTGCCGGCCTTGGCCAAGGGCAGCTACCAGGGCATTACCGGCGTGGTTGCCTTCGACGCGCGGGGCGACGTCAAGGATGGCAAGCTGACCTTGTACACCTTCAAGGGCGGCAAGCGCCAGCGCGTCGCTGTCATCAAGTAGGTTTAGCTCGCCCCAGGCGAGCCCGGAAGCGGCCTTCAGCGCCGCCTCCGGCGCCACCCAACACCTTCCCCGATTACCTTCACTTTCCCTGCCGCGCGCCGGCTATCGCCCTTCGCTTGTCGTGCGCCTTGATAACGGGCAGCATCAAGCGTTGCCGGAGGTGATAAGTTGGTATTAAGAATTTTCAATTTGGTATGCATATACTGGATTAGTGGTGTTATATTGGTATTTATGTATTGCACATAAAACATCTTCAGGCTGCCCGACATCTCGACAAGGAGTTCCAAATTGAATAAGACACTCATCCATAGCCTCATCGTCAGCCTGCTGGGCGGCTCGCTCGCCGCTTGCGGCGGCGCCGGCACGAACCAGTCCACCGGCACGCAGTCATCCCAGAGCAAGATGCTGGCGGCAACGTCGGTGTGCTTCGCCGAATGGAACAGCGCAAGCGTGTATGAAGGCGGCAAATCGGCCAGTGTCGCGGGCGTCAATTACACGGCGGCGTACTGGGCCCAAGGCGCCAATCCGTCGACCAATAACGGCGCGGCCGGGACCGGCAAACCATGGACCGTGAGCGGCGCATGTGGCGCCAATCCGACACCAACCCCGACACCGACACCGACACCGACACCAACCCCAACCCCGACACCGACGCCAACGCCGACCCCGGTTCCAACGCCGACGCCGACGCCCGCGCCAACCCCGGCCGCCTGCGCGTTGTGGGCGGAAGGAAATTCGTACACCGCCGGCCAGGTGGTCAGCTATCTCGGCCTGTCGTACAAGGCGCTGGTGACGCATACGGCGTACGTTGGCACCAACTGGAATCCAAAGGATTCGCCAACGCTGTGGAGCGCTGGCGCGAGCTGCGCGACACCGACACCAATACCGACACCGACACCGACACCAACACCAACACCGACACCGACACCAACGCCGACACCGACACCGACGCCCACCCCAAGCGGGCTGGCAAAACACGCGCTGGTCGGCTACTGGCACAATTTCGCCAACCCGAGCGGCAATACCTTCCCGATCAGCCAGGTCAGCAACGACTGGGACGTGATCGTGGTGTCCTTCGCCGATAACGCCGGCAACGGCAACGTCAGCTTCACGGTCGACCCGAGCGCCGGCAGCGAAGCGCAGTTCATCGCGGACATCAAGGCCAAAAAAGCCCAGGGCAAGAAGGTGATCCTCTCGCTGGGCGGGCAGAATGGTTCGGTCTCGGTGGGCTCGACCGCCGAAGCGACCAATTTCACCAATTCGCTGCACGCGATCATCGTCAAGTATGGTTTCGACGGCATCGACCTCGACCTGGAAAACGGCGTCTCCCAGGGCGCGGCGATCCAGACCTACCTGCCGATCGCGGTCAAGAACCTGAAGGCCAAGGTCGGCCCGGGCTTCTACCTGTCGATGGCGCCGGAATGGGTGTATGTGGAAGGCGGCTTTACCAGCTACGGTTCGATCTGGGGCGCGTACATTCCGATCATCAACGCGCTGCGCAATGAACTGACGGTGCTCCATCCGCAGTATTACAACAACGGCGACATCTACACGCCGTATGCGAGCGGAGCGATCAAGGCCGGATCGACCGACCAGCTGGTGGCTACGGCCAGGATGCTGATCGAAGGCTTTACTTACGGCGGCAATACCTTTGCCGGCTTGCGTCCGGACCAGGTGGGCTTTGGCGTGCCGTCCGGCAGAAGTTCGGCCGGGTCGGGCTTTACCACCACGACCGACGTCAACAACGCGCTCAACTGCCTGACCCGCCTGCTCAACTGCGGCACCATCAAGCCGCTCAAGGCGTATCCAGACTTCCGTGGCGTGATGACGTGGTCGATCAACTGGGACAAGTACGACGGCTACAACTTCTCGGCGCCGGTCAAGGCAACGCTGAAAACGCTGCCGTAAGCACAGTCCTGAAGGGGCGCGCCACGGCCCCTTCAGGTTGCATCACTTCGCCAGCGGCGGCGGCTGCTGGACCACCACGTCGCGCTCCTCGATCAGCTTGCGCTTGAGATTGGCCCTGACCTTCTCGTAGCTCGCCGTTGCGACCGGGCGCGTCTCTTCGATGTCGATCACATGCCAGCGGCCATTTTTCGCGCGCACCGGCTGCTGCAGCAATCCCGGCTCGCCCTGTGCCTCGATGGCCTCGGCAATATCCTTTTCCATCTCCCCCACGCGCATCCAGCCGAGCTGGCCCGCGCGCTTGATCACTTCCGGCAGTTTGGTACGCTTGCGGATGTAGTCGACGAATTCAAACGGCATACCGGCTGGACCTCGTTCCACAAGATATTCCGACTGCGTGAAACTTCCTCCGATTGTCGCGTCATGTTCGAACGCATGCTGGGTCGTGCGATTGGCCGTTATCACGGACATTGGCAGCGGCACGAATTTCCCAAGAGGGACTTGAAACAACTCATGCTGAAGAAATCGCGCGGGAGGGTGACGATTGCACCGTACAGAGTCAGGGGGCGCGTAATTGCATGTCATTCCCAAATTCAATTTTTGTTAACTAAAAAATAGAGTACAAAGTCCTGCTCATCAGATAATAGAATATATCCACAATTCTCTAGCCGCAAAGCATAGAGTTATGTTTTGGAAAGCGCTCCGGTTAACGATTTCAACGCAGCAATTGTATTTCAAAAATTTTGCGAATATTTTAGGCGTGCTCAAGTTTAAAAACATTAAAAGGCATAATTCAATCAGATTTTTAGTAGACAAGCGCGAATTCAAACCTTAGAATTTATCTAATCACCAAAAAACGCATCAAGTTTTT
This sequence comes from Massilia sp. CCM 8734, assembly GCF_011682155.1. Lineage (NCBI taxonomy): Bacteria > Pseudomonadati > Pseudomonadota > Betaproteobacteria > Burkholderiales > Oxalobacteraceae > Massilia > Massilia sp. CCM 8734. Next base: position 244,056 of record NZ_WHJI01000001.1, on the reverse strand, counting down.
ATCAGGAAATTTTGAGGCAGGAGGAAAATTCTTCATAAAAAATATCTTTGGCAATATATTCGATGATATGCGAGTAACGCTTAGTGTACACAGACGATTATAGAAACATACAGGAAGACTCAAGCCAGTCTAGATAGCAATCGCCCGGTTGAAGATGTGTACACACTTAAAGATAAGCTTAGTGTCCGCTTTCGCTCTGGATCAGAGAGTGCAATGGCGTGCCTTGCGCATGGTTATCTAAGCGGCGCATTTGGAAAAAAGGACGCTGCAAGGGCATATGCCATTGCGCAAGCATGGGCCCTTGTGGGAAGCGCGGAAAATCGTGAGCGTGTCGGATATCTACACTCTCAGCTTACGACAACTGAATTGCATACCGGGAAATCATTGCTCAACCGCTGCGGCATCCAGAGCGATAGCGGCTCTTCGATAATGCTTTCACCATTTGGCCAAGTCAATTTTCACTAAAAATCCCCGACGTGGCATTGATCTGACGGACTTAAGACGCGTGTATTCTCAAGAAATGACTTCAGGAGTAGCTATGAAAGAATATATTTGGCCAAAAATTCTTGCCGGGCTGTCGCTGTGTGGATATTGTTCTTTGAGTTGCGCAGGAATGGAAATTTCACAGCGTCTGCAAAACTTTATTGCGAAAACCGATGCGGTTTCAACAAGCGGCAAACCGACTGAGGAAAAAGCATCATTAATTAACGCGGAATATATGAAAAATTTTGCAGCCGACGCGGCGGCCATACCAGAGAACGAGTTAGCCGCGTTTTTCGAAGCAACCCAGTACGTGATGTTTTACACCCTGGATAGATCCAAACTATCTCTATTTGAAATGATATTTGCCAGGCTGATTTACATACACCAAGCAACGTCGGAACAATCTGGTAAGTTATTGCAGATGTACTATGCTCTTCGCGAATTTGAAAAAGCCAATTCTTTTATTGAGCGGTACGGTCGTCATCCTTTACAAGCTCGCCCAATTATCATAAAAGACCTGACGAGCCCTTTCTCGACGCGGACGATTTGGACTTTTCATCCGAATCGCACCTTAACGCGACTTGATATGGACTTACAAAAGGGGCGACATCTCGTTATTATTGGTTCGCCGTATTGTCCATTCGCGACCAGAGCTTTTTCGGAAATCGAGAGCAGTCCCATGCTCGCGCCGCTGCTACCTGGGAGAGTTACGGTCATGGCAATGCCTGATTTTAACTTCGATTACGATAGTTATACCAGGTGGAACCAATCGCACCCCTCTCTTCCGTTTACATTAACGCATCGCCGGGAAGAATGGCCCGAAGTTTCCCATTGGGTATCGCCTCTTTTTTTGTTTTTCCGAGATGGCAAGCTGGAGTCGAAATTTTCAGGATGGGACAAGGATGGGAATTTGGGTAAAATATATGAAGGATTTGGAATCACTGCCTCTTCCGATTTCGGAAAGCGCTGAATTACTTGATGATGCACGTTTCGGCACCATAAAAACGAAGGCGTAGGTATCCAATTCGCTGCACGCGATCATCGTTAAGTGTTTCGTTGTTTAGTTTCATGTCTTGACAGTGAAGTATGGATTCGACGGCATCGACCTCGACCTGAATGGCGGCGTCTCCCAGGGCACGGCAATCCCAGACCTATTTGCCGATCACCGTCAAGAACCTGAAGGCCAAGACCTGGTCGATCAACCGGGACAAGTACGACGGCTATAACTTCTCGGCCCCCGTCAAGGCAACGCTGAAAACGCTGCCGTAAGCACAGTCCTGAAGGGGCGCGCCACGGCCCCTTCAGGTTGCATCACTTCGCCAGCGGCGGCGGCTGCTGGACCACCACGTCGCGCTCCTCGATCAGCTTGCGCTTGAGATTGGCCCTGACCTTCTCGTAGCTCGCCGTTGCGACCGGGCGCGTCTCTTCGATGTCGATCACATGCCAGCGGCCATTTTTCGCGCGCACCGGCTGTTGCAGCAATCCCGGCTCGCCCTGTGCCTCGATGGCCTCGGCAATATCCTTTTCCATCTCTCCCACGCGCATCCAGCCGAGCCGGCCCGCGCGCTTGATCACTTCCGGCAGTTTGGTACGCTTGCGGATGTAGTCGACGAACTTGGCGCCGCCGTTCAGCTCGCCGATGACCCGGCTCGCTTCCGTTTCGGTGGCAAAATCGATCTGCGCCAGCTTGTAATCTTTCGGTCCCAGCTTCGGATCGGTCTGCAGCTTGTACAGCGCGCGCACCTTCTCCTCGCTTGCGCCGGCGCTGTCGAAAGCCAGCGGCACCAGCACCGCGCCAGGCACCGCCACGCCGTCCAGGGTTGCGCGCCCGAAGCGGCATTGCGCAACCATCTCGAGCGCCTGCTGGTCGGCCAGCGGCTCGCCGCTCGACAGTTCAATCTTCGGCGCGGACGGCGCGCCATCGGCGCCCACCAGCACGCGCACCGTCATGTTCGGCGCCAGGCCGTCCAGTTCGGGGAACTGGATCAGTTTGTTCCGGCGCGAGCAAAACTCGACCGCCAGGCGCGCCGGCGTGTACGCACCTTTTTCGGCGGGCAGCTTCCAGGGCACGCTGAGCACCCAGGGCGTACCGTCGGGACTGGTGGCCGGGACCGTGCAACTGGTCGCTAGCGCCACCGAGGCGCTGTCGAGCAGCGCGTAGCCGCTCTCGCCGACCACGCCCGCCACGCGCACCTTCTTGCCCGGCACCAGCTGGACCCGGCTCACGCCCTCCATGCGGTAGCGTAGCGCTTCGTCCGGGTAGACTTGCGCCGCGCAGGCCGACAGGGCCAGGTCGGCCGCCGCTGCGGTGGACAAGGGCACGGCCAGCGCCAGCAGCATGGCAGCGGTTCCGGATAGCACGGGGAGTGTGCGGGCGCAAGCGCTCAGCGTTCGATACATGTCAGACCTCGGTGTGGGTAAAGGCGGAAATTTCCGGCTTGAAACTCTAGCTGAAAACTACGCCAACCCTCAAGATATTTTTATGACAACGCCGGGAACCGTGCAAAACAACCACACAGCAGCCTGTCGGACCTGCGGAGTCGAAACGAAAAAATAGCTGGGCGAGGCCAGATTTTGACGATTTCGCAGTGCCAATAGCGAGCTATTGGCCGAGAAAGCGGCGAAATATGGACCGTCCCAGGTATTTTTGCAGCCGACAATCCCAAGTCCGACACGCTGCTAAGCCGTAGCGCGGACCAGCAGCGCGACCGCCACCAGCGCTGACACCAGCGCGAAGCCCTGTTGCAGGCGCGCGGCGGGCAGGCGCGCCGCCACCAGCCGCCCGGCGCCCATGCCGGCCAGCGCGCCGAACGCAAACGGCACGGCGACGGGCCATTGCAGATGCCCGGTGGCGGCGCTGGCGGCCACGCCCGCCATCGACACCAGCGCGATCACCGCCAGCGAGGTCGCCAGCACCGATTGGGTGCCCAAGTCGGTGAAGCGCTGCAGCGCCGGCACCATGACAAAACCACCGCCCACGCCCAGCAAGCCGGACAAGCCGCCCGCCACCAGCCCGCTCCAGCACAGCGCCCGCGCGCATGGCGCCGTCCAATTGAGCTTGCCGCGCGTGGTATCGAGCCGGCACGGCGGCGGCTTGCCGCGTTCGGGCGGCGCGTCGCCGGTGCAGCGCGAGCGCCGCCAGGCGCGCAGCGCCACGTACAGCAGCACGACGGCGAAGACGGCCGTCAGCGGCCGGTTCGGCATGCGCTGCGCCAGCCACAAGCCGAGCGGCGAACACAGCACCCCGGCCGCGGCCACCAGCAGCGCCGCCTTGTAGCGCACGGTGCCGCTGCGCAGGCCCATGCCCGCACCCAAGCTGGCCGCCAGGCCCACCGCCAGCAAACCGATCGGCCCCGCTTCGGCCATCGACAAGCCCGCGCCGAACACCAGCAACGGCACGGCCAGGATGCCGCCGCCGGCGCCGGTCAGCGCCAGCACAATGCCGACCGCAAAGCCGAGCAGCGCGACGAGCGTCATGGAGCGCGCCTCACGCGTCCGCCACCGTCGGCCTGGCCAGCCACTCGCGCCCCTTGAGCATGGCATGCCAGTACAGCGGCGGCAGGATGCGCTCCTTGAGCAGCCACGCCAGCCGCGATGGGCGCGTGCCATCGATCAGCCAGGATGGAAAACTCGGCGCCAGCTTGCCGCCGTAAGTGAACTCGGCCAGGACGATCCTGCCGCGTTCCACCGTCAGCGGACAGGCCCCGTAGCCGTCGTAGCGGGCCACGCCGGCCCGCTTGCCGAGCGCCGCCAGCACATTGTGCGCGACCACCGGCGCCTGCTTGCGCGCCCCCGCCGCCGTCTTGGCGTTGCCGGCATTGATGGCGTCACCGAGCGCGTGGATGTTGTTCCAGCGCTTGTGGCGCAGGGTGGCCGGGTCGATATCGATCCAGCCGGCGCCATCGGCCAGCGGGCTGACCCGCACGAAGTCCGGCGCCACCTGGGGCGGCACCACGTGCAGCAGGTCGAACGCGCGCGTGATCGTCTCCTTGCCGCCGTCGGCATTGAGTCGCGCAAACGTGGCGCGCCGCGCCGGGCCGTCGACTGCAATCAGGGTGTGGCCCAGTTGCAGGCCGATGCTGTAGCCATTCACATAGTCCATCAGCGCCGGCACGTACTCGGGCACGCCGAACAGGACCGGCGCGGCGCTGCAAAAGTCGACCCGCACCTGGCCGGCCACGCCGCTGCGCTTCCAGTGATCGGCCGACAGGTACATCGCCTTCTGCGGCGCGCCCGCGCATTTGATCGGCGCCGGCGGCTGGGTAAAGATGGCCTGTCCCGCGCGCAGGCTGCGCACCAGTTGCCAGGTGTAGGGCGCCAGATGGCCCAGGTAGTTCGAGGTGACGCCGTTGCTGCCCAGCGTTTCGCGCAGGCCGTCGATGGCTTCCCAGTCGAGCTTGAGACCCGGACACACGATCAGTTGCCCGTAGCCCAGCATGCGATAGCCATCGAGAATGACGGCGTTGCGCTCCGGTTCAAACGCCGCCACCGCCGCCCTGATCCACTTCACCCCGCGCGGAATGACCGAAGCCATGGTGCGCGCCGTCTGCGCGGCGTCGAACACGCCCGCGCCGACCAGGGTCCAGCCGGGCTGGTAGTGATGCACCTCGGCCGGGTCGACGATGGCGATGTCCAGGCCCGGCGCGCGCGCCAGCAGGCTGGCCGCCGTCGCGATCCCGGCGGCGCCGCCGCCGATGATGAGCACCTCGTGCCGGTCCATGACCCCTGCCGCGCTCACAGCGCGTCGATCGGAATTTTCAGGTAGCGCTTCCCGTTCGATTCCGGTTCCGGGAAGCGTCCCGCGCGCATATTGACCTGCACGGACGGCAGGATCAGCGCCGGCATCGCCAGGGTGGCGTCGCGCCGGGTGCGCATGGCCACGAATTCGTCTTCCCTGACGCCGCCGCCGACGTGGACGTTGTGGGCGCGTTCCTCGGCCACCGTGCTGACAAAGCGCACCTCGCGCCCGCCGGGCTGGTAGTCGTGGCACATGTAGAGCAAGGTATCGTCGGGCAAGGCGAGCACCTTGCCGATCGAGCGGTACAAGGTGAGCGCGTCGCCGCCCGGAAAATCGCAGCGCGCGGTGCCGTAGTCGGGCATGAACAGGGTGTCGCCGACGAACGCGGCCAGGCGAGCGCCGTGGCCGACCACGTAGCTCAGGCACGCCGGCGTGTGGCCGGGCGTATGCATGACGCTGCACTCCAGGCTGCCGATGCGGAACGTCTCGCCGTCGGCGAACAGGTGGTCGAACTGGCTGCCGTCGCGCGCCATGCCGGCCCCGGTATTGAGCAAGGCGCCGAAGACTTCCTGTACGGCGGCGATGTGGCGGCCGATGGCGGTTTTGCCGCCCAGGCGCTGTTGCAGGTACTGGGCGGCCGTCAGGTGGTCGGCATGGACGTGGGTTTCCAGTATCCACGCGACCTTGGCGCCAAGTTCGCCGACGCGCGCAATGAGCCGGTCGGCCGAGGTGGTGGCCGTGCGGCCCGATTTCTGGTCGAAGTCGAGCACGCTGTCGATCAGGGCGCAGCAGCGCGTCACCGGATCGAGCACCAGGTAACTGACAGTGCTGGTGGCGGCGTCGAAAAAACCTTCGACCTGGAATGCGGCTGTGCTCATGCGTGGGGCTCTCCTGTGGATACCTTGCAGGACAATGCAAAACACATGCCAGAGCGCAAACGTGCATAAAACTTGATCGATCTCCTTGATTTGTTAAGGAATTTACATGTCGCAGCGCGCGCGGCCGGCTGCGAGGAGACTGCCACATGGCAGTGCCGCTTGACAGTCATGGCAGTGCTGCGCCACCATGCGTGCCTGACCAGGAGCTTCCCCATGCCCGACGACCCGGCGAAACCAGCCTCGATTGCCCCCCATTCCGCGCAGGTGCAGTCGCTTGTATCGTTCCTCGAACACGAGGCGCAGCCGATGATCGTGCTAGACCCCGACTACAACATCCTGGCCGCCAACGGCGCTTACCGGCGCCAGTTCGGCGCCACCGGCAAGCCGTTCATCGGCCAGAAGTGCTACCGCGTCTCGCATCACTACGAGCTGCCGTGCGACCAGGCGGGCGAGCATTGCCCGATGAAGAAAGCGCGGGAGCTGCGCGGGCCGGACCGCGTACTGCACATCCACCACACGCCGCGCGGGCCGGAACACGTGGATGTGGAGCTGCGCCCGATCTTCGACGAACACGGCGCCATTACCGCCTACGTCGAGCGACTCTCGACGGTGCGCAGCGCGTCGGCGCAGCCCAGCGGCGACGGGCTGGTCGGCCGTTCGCCCGCCTTCAACCAGGCGCTGGCCGCGCTGCAACGGGTGGCGCCGTCGATGCTGCCGGTGCTGCTGCTGGGAGAATCGGGAACCGGCAAGGAGCTGTTCGCGCGCGCCGTGCACGCCACCAGCGCGCGCGCGGGCGGCCCGCTGGTCGTGGTCGACTGCTCGGGCCTGAGCGAGACCCTGTTCGAAAGTGAATTGTTCGGCCATGAAAAAGGCGCGTTCACCGGCGCGGCGCTACGCAAGCCGGGACTGGTCGAGACGGCGCAGGACGGCACCATCTTCCTCGATGAAATCGGCGACGTGCCGCTGGCGATGCAGGTCAAGCTGCTGCGGCTGATCGAAACGGGCACCTACCGGCGGGTGGGCGGGGTGGAGACCCTGCACGCCAATTTTCGCCTGGTGGCGGCCACCCACAAACGGCTCGACGAGATGGTCGCGCGCGGCCAGTTCCGCCAGGACCTGTATTACCGCATCAACGCCTTCCCGATCGAACTGCCGCCGCTGCGCGAGCGCGCCGACGATATCGCCCTGCTGGCCAATTCCTTCCTCGCGCGCCCAAGCGCCATGCGCACCGTGAGCATCGATGCGGCAGCGCTGGCGCAGTTGCAGCGCCACGCATGGCCGGGCAATATCCGCGAACTGCGCAACGTGCTCGAACGCGCCAGCCTGTTCGCCGACGATGGCGTGATCCGCGTCGCCCATCTGCCGCCGGCGGGACAATTTGGCGGGGTGGCGAATTCGTCGAAAAGCCAGTCCGCCGTGTTGAGCGACGCAATGTTAAATTCAGCGGGCACGCGTAGCGAGTTGGCAGAATACTTAGGCATCAGCGAACGGACGCTGTACAGACGACTCAAAGAGATGAATGTGACAAAACAGAAATAGGAGTCCGCCACCTTGGGAGCGAACAACTTGGTGCTCACGGCAAGGGGGTGCATTCGACCAGGTTCCCGCCTTTTTTTCTCAGTTCGAAAAGTTCCGGCTTGCCGCGGCTATGCAGGCGAAGCTTGAAACTGCGGTCATCGTCGGTGGATCCGCTATAGAAGAAACGCTCTCCGGGAAACATGGTCAGCGTTTCGTTTTTCAACGTGCCCAAGTCAAAACGCGTTGTCCCGATCGTGAGGACGCCTTCGGCCAGCGCGTAATCGGCCCTGCTGACGTTGCGCGTTCTGACGTGCCGGCACGTCATCTTGCCTGCGGCATCGATAACACCGTCCAATTGGGCGTAGATGCTGTGCATGCCGGGTTGGACCTTCCCGGCGAGCCGGCACTCGAACATGTCGGGCGCCCTGCCAAACGCTGCTTGCTTGGTCCCGTCGTCCTGTTCCACTGTGCCGAACGATACAGTTTCAGAAGAGACGCTCATCGACATCAGTGGCTTACCGCTGATGTCCCGCGGACGGCTCACCGAGGCCACCTTGGCCGGCCTGAGGTTGCCGACGATGCTGCCGGCGCGCAGCGAGCCGTCCGCGGCGATGACCAGCGGTCCGTATTGCTTCGCTGCCGGATCAGGGGGGATACTGAGCGACTCGCAGCGCGTGTCGTAGTTTCCTGTCGCGACGGCGAGCAACGGCGCCCATATGGCAGCTTCAGACGCGCCCGTCGTGCGGACCGCGACGACGTCATTGGATGTGGCATTGCAGGCGGACGAGACCAGCGCGATGAATAAAAACGTCAACAGCGCGTGGTGCGGACGGGGCATGGTCATCGAAAATCTCCGGAAAATCTGGCAGCCTGACAGCTTATCGAATGCAACGCGTCAACCGTATCTTGACCATGCGGATCGAGTCTTCCACCTTTTTCGCATAGCCGTCGGTTCGCCGTTGCTCTTCTTCCCGGTATTGAAACCGATTGTGACGAGGGCTCTGCTGAAGTCTCCCGCATCCGTTATGCCGCGCAATTTGTCACCCTAGCTTTAAGCGAAGGAATCACATGCGACGCGAAAGTTCGGGAACACGGCCATTTTCACCCCGGGGGTCGCCCGACGCTGTAATGGTGCCGATCTGGAAAGGAGCCGGTGCGTGCATCGAAAAGAAGTTATTGCCTTTATCAGCAAATCGACCTTCCCCGTGTTTGCACTCGTGTGCAGCCAGGCCAAGAATATTTTCAGTTGGCATGCGCAGGTCGTCAGCGAGTCTGCTGGCATCTTCATGGTGCAGGGAGACGAACAGAACCGCATTTTGAATGTTGCACGGATTTACCATGTTAAGCCTTGCTTGCCGATCATTTACAGATGCTATTTTACCATCAGGAAACGGGCGGCGCTATACATCGGACGGCCGGCTCGGTGACCGGCACTACGCGACTTCTGCCAGCACGTCCATCAGCCTGCCGGTATCGACCGGTTTGACCATGTGCTGGTCGAAACCGGCGGCCTGGCTGCGCTGGCGGTCGCTCTCCTGCCCGTAACCGGTAATGGCCACCAGCAGCGCGCCGCGCGTGTGCGGATGGCTGCGCAGGCGCGCCGCCAGGGCGTTGCCGTCCATGTCGGGCAGGCCGATATCGAGCAGGCAGACGTCGAAGCGGGCCGTTTCGATGCGCGCCAGCGCGTCCCTGGCCGAATGCTCGACCGTCATGCGGTGCCCCGACGCTTCGAGCAGCATGGCCAGCATGGCGGCGGCGTCGACGTTATCGTCCACCACCAGAATATCGAGCGTGCGCGCTTGTCCGGCCACGCGCTCGGGAGCGTGCGCCGCCAGTGGGGCCTGGCGGCCGTCGCACAGGCGCGGCAGCGAGACGCTGAAGGTACTGCCGGCGCCGGTCCCGCCGCTGACACAGGACACCGTGCCCCCATGCATCTCGACCAGGCTCTTGACCAGCGCCAGGCCCAGACCCAGGCCGCCGGCGGTGCGGTCGGACGTATGCTCGGCCTGGCTGAACAGATCGAATACGCGGCATGCCAGCTGGTGCTCCATGCCGATGCCGTTGTCGGCCACGCTGAGCGTCACGCGCTCGTCATCGATGGCGATGCGCAGGTCGATCTTGCCGCCGTCCGGGGTGTACTTGGCGGCGTTGTTGAGCAGGTTGCCGACGATTTGCACCAGCCGCTTGGCGTCGCCCAGCACGGTGCTGGCCTCCGGCGGCACATGGATGCACAGTTTGTGCCCGCGGCCGAGGATCAGCGGCCCGCTTTGCTCGACGGCGTCGGCGACGATGTCGCGCAGGTCGAGCGGCGCCGTATCGAGCTTGACCACGCCGCCGGTCACGCGCGAAACGTCCAGCAGGTCGTTGACCAGGTGCGTCATGTGGCTGACCTGGCGGCTGATGATTTCGCTGGTCCTGCGCACCCGCGCCTCGTCGAACTTGCCTAGTTTGAGCAGTTCGGCGGCGGCGCCGATCGGCGCCAGGGGATTACGCAGTTCGTGCGCCAGCATGGCCAGGAATTCGTCCTTGCGGCGGTCGGCGTCGCGCAGTTTGTCTTCGGCCAGCTTGCGCGCGGTGATATCGGCGATGGTGCCCACCAGTTGTGTGCGCGGCTGTCCTGCGCAATCGTGGGGCCGGCCATACAGCTCGAGCCAGCGCACCGCCCCGTCCTTGTCCAGCACCCTGCCCTGGAACTGGAAGCGCAGGTCGCCCGCCACGCTGGCGGCGACTGCCTGCGCAAACCGCGCAACATCGTCCGGATGCAAAAAATCGGCGGCAAAGCGCGTCGCGTTGACCGGCGGCTCGCCGTGTCCGACGCCCAGGATGTCGTAGGTGCGCTCGTTATCCCAGGTGACCTTGTCGGAAACCGGGTCCCAGGTCCACAAGCCCAGTTCGGCCGCGTCGGTGGCCAGTTGCAGGCGTTCGACGCTTTGCCGCAGTTCTGCGTCGGCCTGGCGCGCGCCGGTGACATCGCGCGACATGGCCAGGATGCGCCCGGGCTGGCCATCGGCGCCGAGGATCGGGGCGACAATCACTTCCCACCATTTCGGCGTCCCCTTGGCCGTCTGGCAGAAGGCGCCAAAACGGCCGGTGCCGCCGCTGCGGGCGGCGTCGAGCGCCGTCAATACTGTGGCCACCGTCTCTGGTGGCCACAAGCTGGCCCAGGCCAGGCCGACCAGCGGCGCGAAATCGTCGATTTCCATCGCGCACTGGCCGTTCTTGTTCATCGACAGCATGCGACCGTCCACGTCGAGCACTTTGACGCAATCGGGGCTGCTGTCGTAAATGGCGGCGCCGATGTCCGGAACGGCGGGTGCAGGCGGGACAACACTGCTGGGAGGGAAGGAATCGGACATGGGAGAAATCAAATCTTTTCGGCGAGCACAAGCAAAGCGGCTATGCCGTGATTCTACCGACTTGGTACCGAGCTTCAGTACGGTAGCAAACATAAGCGCCAGTATCGGCGCCGCCATGGCAAACCAGCGCCATGCGCTACTTCCGGCAAGTGGACCTGAATCGGCTGGAGCGCGCAGGCACGCTTTAGCCGATGCTCACGATGCCGTTCTCTCCATACGGCGTCGCCAGTTCTATCGCTTCCAGGATATTGCCTAATCGAAACTCCCAATAGGCTCGTTCCTTATCCTCGAGAAGCCCCAGCATGACGTGCGCCTCGCGCTTGAGGATCGCCAGTTCAGCCCCGCGCGCTTCGATCCACATCTCGGTAGCGAGCAGCGGAAACAGAACCAGTCCGGCGGCAATCGCCTTTTCGCCTGCGTAGAAGGAATACCGTGTGCTTTCAACGCCGCCAAGGGCCGAGCTCAGCGGCAAGTCGACCTGCTTGCCGTGTTCATCGATGTAATAGGCATCAATTCCAAGTGTCATGTGTTTTTCCGAAAGTGGGGGGCGATCATGTTGACGACGCCCATTGAAAGACGACGGTCCGTTTCGGCTTCCAATCACCTTGCTTGGAATCTTCGTCGAGGTGCGACGCCCGCCACGCGCCTTGCAGGAAGCCGGGGAGATGCTCATGCACTCCCAGCAGGTCGGTGCGGCGACCGGCGCCGCGAGCAAAGCGGCGGGAAGTCGTCATCCGGCTGCGCTCAGCGGTGCAACTCGCCAGAGCGCTCGGGCTGGTACAAGACGTCCAGCACGGTGAGCTGGAAACTGGCGCCGTCGGGACGGTGCCAGTCGATGCTGTCGCCCACCGCCAGGCCGATCAGGGCATTGCCGACCGGCGAGAGGATGGAAATATGCCCGCCATCGGGCTGCATGTCTTTCGGGTAGGCCAAGGTCAGGCTGAACTCCTCGGCGGGCGCGTCGAGGGAAAAGCGCACGCGCGAATTCATGGTCACGACGTCCGGCGGCATGGCCTCCGGCTCGACCAGCTCGGCGCGCGCCAGTTCGTCGAGCAGCACGTTTTTGACGTCGGACTGCGCGGCCGGCAGCGAGTCGAGCAGGGTTTCAAGGCGTTGCATGTCAACGGACGACACAATGATGTTCGGTCTCATGATGGTACTCCACTGATATTGATAAACGGGGCAATGCGGATGGAGGGTGGCTCGGGAGGACGGGAAACGGGTTTGTTTCCGGATGGTCCTCACCGAGCTCGGGAGAGCCGGGCGAGATGGCGCGCGAGCGAGCGCGATCCGTCGCCACAAGGGGACGGACAAGCGTGCATCGGACGGGAGCGCAGTAGCTTCATTGGCGGGACGTGATCGGAATAGCCCGAGTATAGCGCTACTTGGGCAAGCGCGGCGATATCGGCGATAAATCCGGCCCGGCTGCCGGGCGCCATCCCGGCGCGTGGCGCAGGCGGCATGGCGCCCGTATAATCACGATGGGATGCCGCCTCGCGCACGAAGGCGCAACTCGTCGTTCTTTCCTTCAAATCCAAACAACGAAAGCACACATGAACGTTCCAGGACTCGGTGACATGACACTCGACGAAGGCACCGACTGGCTTTGCAGCGCGCCGATGCAGGTGAAGATGCTCGATGACGCGATGTGCGAGATCGTCCTCGAAGGCTATGCAGAGGACCCGCACCAGGAAGATTTTCACGCCGCGATCGCCGCATTTCTGTCCAGCGGCCCGGACGTGCTCAAGGCAGCGCAAGCGCATATCTTCCAGTACTACCGCGATGTGAGCAGCCGCCAGAGCGCATCGGACGAGGGTGTCGTTGCCATCGACACGCCCGCCGAGGTCTGGCGCCACATCCAGTTCGGCTACGAGCCGATGGTGGAACGGGGCGATCCCGACGAGCGCGACGTCTACATTTCGATCACCTGCAACTGCGATTGGGAACGCGAACACGGACTGCAGATCGTCCTGCGCAATGGCGACACGGTCTGCAAGATCGGCCCTTTCGATGGCCATGTCACCAATGCCGATGCGTTCGACGATGACAGCCTGAAGCAGGTTATCTATCGCAGCTTGAGCTGAGAGCGCAGGAGTCACCGATGATCATCGCCATGACCGCGTTTTCGCTACCCAAGCCCCTCACCCGCGAGGAAGCGCGCACCATCTTCCTGAGCACTGCGCCGACCTACCAGGACGTGCCGGGACTGCTGCAAAAGCACTATGTGCTCTCGGAAGACGGGGGCACGGCGGGCGGCGTCTACGTTTGGGCATCGCGGGCGCAAGCCGAAGCGATGTACACGCCGGCCTGGCGTGCATTCGTGCGGGGGAAGTACGGCGCCGAGCCATCGGTCACCTATTTCTACAGCCCGGTCATGGTCGACAATGTAGCGCAGAAGGTATTTACTTACTAGTTGATGCTGCACACATACTTGAAACCAGGGCGTCACGAATCTTGGAGCATCAGGTCTGGAAACGTCAGCCGCGCCGGCAAAAATCAGATCACTCTTCGTCGAGAATCTGACCCAACAGCCTTTCATCAGCAAACTCAAAAAAAAGCATCTCGCCAGAAATCTCGCGTGTCTCGTGATCCCAGTCGACCGTCAGCGGATCGGCATCGGTACGGCTCTTGCGGTGGAATGCTTGGCAATTGCCCGCTCCATCCGGACAGAACTCGAGCAGATCTTGAAATTCGTAATCGTCGGGAACGAACCTTTGCTCCTTCGCGATCGGATCCATGAGCTCGCCCAGATCCACCAGATACCGACTAGAAAGTATTCCGCCGTCAAGCACGCCGAAGCCGTCATGCACGCTGTAAAGCTTATTCATCGCTTGCGGTACTTGCCACCCTAGGGACTCTGCCCGATCCGAGAGTCGCGGCGAGGAATTTGGGGCGCCCCCTACAATCAGTTCGTAGTATGGCCTGCCATCGTATAGTGCCCGATCAACAAGATAAACGAGCTTCCAATCGCTCCCACTGCGAACCGGCACGACCCATCGAATTCGCTCTTCAAGTGTGGATACAAACTTCGGAAGCAGCCTACGAAGTGGGGATAGCACTTTGTCCACGGCATCGACGGCCTCCAGAGCTTCAATCCGCCACGGGCAAGCGGCATCGAAAGACGGGACGAGGTTATGTTGGCTGACAATGAACTCGGCTCCCGGTCGACCGAACTGGTCGAGAATCGATCGTTCCAGGTCGGTCGTCCGACAAAATTCCTTCTCGAACGGCAACGCTTTATCGCGAATCAAGTCGCGTTTGAGTTGGGCACGTATGAGGTCGTTGAGTTGTTCCATTGGTATAAATTCCTAGTAAGTAGTTCGTATTGCCGACCTGCCATGCTCCGCAATTCCCCTAGTCAGCCACGGATGGGCGAACGTCCGTTCCGGGCCGACCGCAGCCAGCATCCTGCCATGGCTTTTTAGAAGCGTCATGTCGGCGCGCGCGGGAGAACGATCGTACATTGGCTCACCAAAATTTCCACCACGGAGCTTGCCCTGGCGCCGCGAGTGCCACTTCCTTGGCCCCAATGGACAATGTGGCCTCCAACTGCGCCATGCGGTGGCGGACCTTGGAAAGCGGATGGTCGGGGAACATCTGGTCATATTGGCTGTTGTCGGAGGGAAGTACGTGCAACGGCCGCGCACGCATGTCGGCAAACATGTCTTCGATGCTGTCCATCAGCACTGGCACGTTTGGCGAAGCACTAGCCGGGCTTTCCCCTGTCATCACGCAAACGGTCGCTTCACGCACGCCAGTTGTGCCTTGCTCGATGGACTCAACGTTGATTTGCGCCGTCGCATCGCCCAGACGGATCCACAGAATGCTTACGAACATCATTCCCATACTCTGCGGAAGCGGCGAGCGGTACTTGAACAACCCGCGCAGTGCGGTCTGGCCACCGACGGAGACGACGTCCATTTCCAGTAAAACGCCGCCATTGCTGGCGCTCTGTTGAGAAAAATATCGCGTGGCGGTGTCGATGTCGTGCACGTCAAAGGACCAGTTCGTGCTCTTTGGTACGCGTAATACGATATACACGCCGTTCGCGTTACTCCAGCCGAAATGCTCTTCGGACTGCTCCCGAAGCGTGCAATCGGAAACGTCGAACTTAACTGAGCTGTTGCTGGACATCAGATTCCTTGTAGCTTAAAGGTGAGGTGTAAGTTATCGGGTACTATTGCGCGGCGATTGTATCGTACAGGCACACCCAAATGGCTCACGTGAGCGAGACGACCACAAGCCGATGCTGGAACGGGGCAATCCCGACGAGCGCGATGTTTGCATCTCGATCACCCGCCACTGCCAGTGGGAATGCGAACACGAGCTGTAAATAGCCCCGCGCGCAATTTCCATCATCCGCGTTCTGTACGTCCGCATTCGACGCCCCCACGTGACCTTGAGCCCTACGTTAAAGACGACAGCGAGCACGCATGATGGCGTCGTGCGCTTCAGGCGTCCAGCATCCTGCTCGCCAGCGCGTCGCGCACGTGTTGCGCCAGTTGCGCGCGCCGGTAAGGCTTGCCGAGCAGGCGCACGCCGTCATCGAGCCTGCCGCCGGTGGTGAGCGCGTCGCGCGTGTAGCCGGATGTGTACAGCACCGCCACGCCAGGCAGCTCGCGCTGCGCCAGCATCGCCAGTTCGATGCTCGACACCGGTCCCGGCATCACCACGTCGGTAAACGACAGATCGAACCACGCCCCCCTGCGCAGCATGGCCAACGCGCTGGCGCCGTCGTGCGCTTCCAGCACGCAGTAGCCAAGCTCGTTCAGGGTCGCCACCGTGGTCGCGCGCACTTCCGCATCGTCTTCTACCACCAGCACCGTTTCGCCGCCGCCGACCACGTCCTGCTCGGCCGCGCCCATCTTGCTGATGGCGCGCTGCGCTGAACGCGGCAGGTAAATCACCACCGCGGTACCTTCGCCCGCCACGCTGTCGAGCACGATGTGGCCACCGCTCTGCTTGACGAAGCCGTAGGCCATGCTCAGCCCCAGGCCGGTCCCCTGCCCCACCGGCTTGGTGGTGAAGAACGGCTCGAACGCGTGCGCCATCACCTCGGCATCCATGCCCTGGCCGGTATCAGCAAAGCTGAAGCGGATGTAGTCGCCGGGCGCCAGGTCAAGCGCGCCCGCATGCGCGGCGTCCACCGTCTCGTTGCGCAGGCCGATGGTGAGCACGCCGCCGCCGGGCATGGCGTCGCGCGCGTTGATTGCCAGGTTGATGACCACGTTTTCCCACTGGCAGGGGTCGACCAGCGTGTTCCACAGCCCGTCATCGGCGTCGATGCTGATGCGCACCGATTCGCCGAGCGCGCGTTGCAGCAGGTCGTCCATGGCCTGCAAGGTTTGCAGGGGGTTGAGCACCACCGGCTGCAGCGGCTGGCGGCGCGCGAACGCGAGCAGCTGCGCGGCCAGCTTGGCGCCACGGTCGACCGCCGACTGGATGCTGTTCAAGCGCTTGTGCAGGCGTGCGTCGTCGCGGTTGGTCAGCTGGAGCAGTTGGACATTGCCGCCGATGACATGCAGCACATTGTTGAAGTCGTGCGCCACGCCGCCGGTCAGCTTGCCAACCGCTTCGAGCTTTTGCGAATGCTGGAGCGCATGGCGCGCTTCTTCCAGCGCCAGGCTGCGCTCGACTTCGAGCTGTTCGGCGAGCTTGCGTCCGGAAATGTCGCGCATGAAGGCGCTGATCACGAAGCCGGATGCCTGCGCAAAGCCGGCAATGGCCAGTTCGACCGGCACGCGGCGCCCGTCACGGTGCTGCGCGCTCACATCGAACACGTTGCGGATCATGGTGCCGGCGCCGCTGGCGACCATGCGCGCAATCCCGGCGTTGTGGGCGGCGCGCAGTTCTTCCGGAATGATCAGGGTGGCCAGGTCGTGCCCGATGGCGCTTGCCGCCGGCCAGCCGAACATGGCTTCGGCCTTGGCGTTCCAGTCGGTGATGCGCCCGTCCGCGCCGACGGCGACGAAGGCGTCGTGCGAATGGTCGAGGATGACGCTGACCCGGTGCTGTTCGGCCGCCAGGCGCGTGTTCGCCTGGAGCAGGGTTTGTTCGTCGGCCTTGGCGCGCGTGATGTCGCTGTGGGTGCCGATGGTGCGCAGCGGGTGGCCGGCGGCGTCGCGCGTGACCGCCATGCCGCGCGAGCGGATCCAGCGCCAGGCGCCATTCTTGCAGCGCAGGCGGAACTGGCATTCGTACGACTGGTCGGTGCTCTCGACGTAGGCGTTCAGGGTGGCCAGCACGCGCTCGCGGTCCTCGTCGTGCATCAGCGCCTGGAAGGCGGCGTCGGTGGGCGCGATCTCGTCGGCGCCGTAGCCGAGCATTTCTTTCCAGCGGCGCGAATGGACGATGTCGCCGGTGCCGCGATTCCAGTCCCAGACGCCGTCGCCGGCGCCCTCCAGAGCGTACTTCCAGCGAAATTCGCTTTCGCTGAGCTGGCGCGTCATGTCGGCGGCCAGCGCCACGGCGCGCCCGCGGCCGGAGGCGAGCGTCCACACCAGCAAGGCCAGCAGGGCGCCGGTGGCGAGGCCGATGACGGCGATGAAGTGCGGCCGGTCCGATCCCTGGCGCGCCTCGAACTGGGCGGCCGAGCGCATGTGCAAAATCCATGGACGGCCGGCGACGACCACCCGCACGACGGTGGAAAAACGGGCCGGGCGCCGCATGTCGGCCGGCGTTTCGCGCGCCGAGCGGTATAGCCTGGCGCTGTCCGCGATCGCGTTGCCGTCGTAGATCGAGAGCATGATGTCGGCCGAGCGTTCGCCGCCCAGGCCGGCCATCAGGTCGTCCATGCGGAACGGCGCGCCAACCCAGCCGATGATGCTGGCGCGCCGCTCGGCCACGGTGGCGGCGGGGGCATCGCGCCGGTACACGGGCAGGTACATGACCAGCCCGGCCTGTTCGTTGCGGCCGTTTTCCTGAATCAGGCGCACCTTGCCCGAGGCGGCCGACTGGCCGGTATCGCGCGCCCGTTCCATGGCGGCGCGCCGGGTCGGGTCGCTCAGCATGTCGAAGCCGAGCGCGCGCAGGTTCAGGCCGGTGAAAGGTTCGATGCGGGTAATGGTCGACAACACCGGCCGATCGCCCAGCGGATGGACGGTGTAGCCCGGGCTTTCACGGCGGCGCGCGGCGGTATGTGCGTCGAGTTCGGATGGCGCGACCAGTTCGACCAGCGCAATTCCCTGGATGCCGGGATAGGTTTCCTCCAGCCGCAGCGAGGCGATGTAATCGCGAAAATCCGCGCTTTCGACCTTCATCGAGCCGAGCAAAAAGGCTTGGGTGCCGCGTTGGACTTGCTCGTAGTTGCCCATGCGCTGTTCGATGCGGCGCTCCATCTGGCGCGCCTCGAAGGCAAATTCGGCGCGCTGGCGATCTTCGAGCTCGGCGCGGGCAATTTGCCAGGCGAACGCTGTTGCAATAATGACAATTAGAAAAATCGTCAGCGCCAACACCGAGGGGGCGTATTTGCCATGGATGGCAGTGACGAGCGCACCACCGTGGCGCTTTTCTTCAGGTTGGGCAACGCTGGTCGGCATAGGCAGCTTCGAGAAGGAGAACGCGCATTATTCACCAAATGTGAGATTCTCCGAGGCAAAGTGTTGCAGTACACCTACTTTACGCGGGGTGCGTCGTTGCCCTTGCAATGGCATGCCAATTATGCGGGCCGGGTGCCGATCAGGATCGGCTGGTAAAAGGCGTCGTCGATGCGGCGCACATTGTCAAACCCGGCTTCGCGCATCAGCGCGCACATCTTGTCGGTCGAGATGGCGTAGTAGCGCGAGCGCATCGCATGCGTTTGCACCGCCTGGCTCGCCAGGTCTTCTTCGATGAAGTAAAAAGTCAGGTCGTAGTGTTCGCCGGCGAAATCCCAGACCTGGAACAGCACATAGCGCTTGCCGTCTTCGGTGCGCGCGCCGTAGGGCTTGACGAGGTTGACGCCGCGCTCCTCGCGCTCGTAATCGCGCATCGACATCAAAAAGCCGCCGCCGGGCGTCAGGCAGGCAAACATCTGGCGCAGCGCGATGAGCAGGTCGTCATCGGTGAGCAGATGCGGCAGCGAGTTGTCGCAGGAGAGGACGATATCGAAACCGCCGCCATGGTGATCGTGGGCGCGGCGCATGTCGCACACCGAAAAGCCGACGCTGGCGTTGGCGAGCATCGCTTCGCGCCGGGCGCGCTCGATCTCTTTTTCGGACAGGTCGGACGCGCTGACCGAAAAGCCGCGCTGGGCCAGTCCGATGGCCTGGGTGCCGATGCCGCAGGAGACGTCCAGCAACTTGCGCTTGCCCGGCCATTCGGTGTCGATGAGCTTGCCAAGCTGCTCGCCCTGCAAGGCGACGCTGGCGTGCCAGTCCTGGTGGATCAGGTGGTAAAACGGCGTCAGGCGGTCGTAAAAATCGGACATGGATTCCTCGTCAATGGCGGAGCGCAAGCTCGTGGATAGACGGGAATAATAGCATTCAGGCAAAGTTGATGCCCAACATCATTGGGCTGACACTAGCAGCCTGTCGGACTTGGGGAGTCGAAGCGAAAAAATAGCTGGGCGAGGCCAGATTTTGACGATTTCGCAGTGCCAATAGCGAGCTATTGGCCGAGAAAGCGGCGAAATATGGACCGTCCCAGTATTTTTGCAGCCGACGATCCCAAGTCCGACAGGCTGCTAGCCAAGCAAAAATTTACGCCACTGCCCTGCGCGATCTTTTGTAGCGTCGTTTCAGGCAATGGACCAGCTTGGATAAATCCACCTTGGAGCCGTAGACGTCAATCTTGTTGTCGTTGCGCAGCCAGACATCCACATCTTGCGCAATCCAGGACAAGGGCCAGCATTCGGTCTTTTCTTGCGGGAAGAAATGTACATGGCCGGGCTCACCAGATGCCGACGCCTGGACCGCATAGCGGTTCTCGGCCATTTCTTCCCCGATGTCGTCCAGAAGACGCTGGGCCGGGACCTGCGTGGTGATCGTTACCTTTGCCGGCAGTTCATCGTACGGAATCATGATGGTGGCCATGAACACCAAAGCCAGCAAGCCGAGCGGCGTAAAGCCACGTGCGGACGGCGGCAGCTGGAAAAACATGTCCTGCAATGTCCACATTGTTACGTAGAAACACATCGTCAGCATGAAATGGTTCGCCGAACGATACGGCCACAGGTATCGCCACAGCGGGTGCATGGGCCTGATCCGCGACACTGTAAATGGTGGTGCCTGGTGCTGAAACCGACGGGCCAAATGTTCGTACGAGGTGGACATGGGTAAACCCTTCATATAGTGGCATTTTCATAAGACAATGCGCACCAAACGAAAGTTCCTTCATCTACCGGCTTTTTTGCTGATCCTGCGTGCGCCGCAAGGACGGGTCCTCATTCAAGGCATACGGCATCGCCCTTGCCCAGCGGTTGGCCGAGAGCGAAAACGTCAGCGCGCGCACCTGGTGATACCAGCCTGCCGGCACATACAGCATGTCGCCCGGATTGACGATGACCTCGATCATGGCTGCCTGGCGCGCCAGCGGGAATTTGTCGAAATCGGGCGCCTCGGGGTCGACCGGCGAGCCGAATAAAATGGCATTGGCCTGGCTGGGATACAGGAATTCGTCGTGGTGCGGCGGCACCAGGAAGATCCGCTTGCTGCCCCAAACCTGCGCGAAGATATTGTCGTCGTAGTCGCAATGGAGCGGCGTGACCGTGCCCGCCGGCCCGAGCCAGAAGCGCGGCGGCCCCATTTTGCTGAAGTACGCCGGCCAGTAGCACATGCTGTTCAATTCGCGCAATTCCAGATTGCCCAGGTAGGGCGGCAAGCCTTGCGTGCCGGCGGCGACCAGCTCCAGATACTCCAGCATGGACATATCGCGCATGGCGCGGTCGGGCGCGAAAGCGGTGTTGATATAGTCGCCCACGCGCGCGCGCACCGGCACGTGGCTGAAGCGCTCGCGCAGCGATTGCGGGGTGAGGGACGACAACGGCCAGCGCGTGGCCACGCCCGTGATCAGAAATGGCAGCCCGTGCGCCGCGCGCGCGCGAAACGCCGCCGCATCGAGCACGCCGATGCGCGGCACTTGGTCGATGACCGGCAGCGCGCGTGCGACCCGCTTGATCGCTTCGCGCATGGCGTCGATCGACGTCACCCCGCGCACCAGCGCATCGCGTTCCTCGCGCGCCCGCTTTTTGGCGGCGGCGTCGCCGGACCATGCCGTTTCGGTCGCCAGCAGCGTTGGCGGCAACCGTGGCGCCAGGCGCGCCGGTAGTGGCTCCAGCTCGGGAACCACCGTATTCTTCTCACTTGACATAGACAATGACCATCTTCCCGTTATGACTGTCGACCCGGCGGCGAACCGAAAAACCTGCGGTTCGCGCCGTGGGGCGACAGCATAACGCATGCGATGGCGCTGTTCCACTTCTTCGTGGCGAGGAAGAGCCGCGTCAGCTCATGGCCGGCATCTTCTCCAGCAGCTTGTCGAGCGTGAGCGGATAGTCGCGCACGCGCACGCCGGTGGCGTTGTAGACCGCATTCGCAATCGCCGCCGCCACCCCGCAAATACCCAGCTCGCCCACGCCCTTGGCCTTCATCGGCGACGACATCGGATCGGTCTCGTCGAGGAACACCACCTCCTGGTGCGGCACGTCGGCGTGCACCGGCACTTCATACCCGGCCAGGTCGTGATTGACAAAAAAACCGGCGCGCATATCGACCACCAGTTCTTCCATCAGCGCCGCGCCCAGGCCCATCGTCATCGCCCCGATCACCTGGCTGCGCGCCGACTTCGGATTGAGGATACGTCCCGCCGCGCACACGGCCAGCATGCGCCGCACCCGCGTTTCGCCGGTGACTGCATCGACCGCCACTTCGACAAAATGCGCGCCAAAGGTCGACTGCTGGAATTTCTTGTCGAGGTCGCCGTACTCCATCGTGTCCTCGGCCACCAGTTCGCCGCCCTGCGCGGCCTGCGCCAGCGGCACGCTCTTGCCGCCCGCGCTGACGGCGCCGCCGGCAAATTGGGCCTTGGCCGGGTCCATCCCCAGCTTTTGCGCCACCGCCTCGCGCATCTTCATGCACGCCGCGTACACGCCGGCGGTGGAACTGTTGGCGCCCCACTGCCCGCCCGAGCCGGCCGATACCGGAAAGCGCGAGTCGCCCAGGCGCACCACCACCTTCTCGATCGTCACGCCCATCATCTCGGCCGCGGTCTGGGCGATCACGGTGTAGCTGCCGGTGCCGATGTCGGTCATGTCGGTTTCCACCGTGACCACGCCCTTGCCGTCGAGGCGAATGCGAGCCCCCGACTTCATCACCAGGTTGTTACGGAAGGCGCTGGCCACGCCCATGCCGATCAGCCAGCGCCCTTCACGCTTCTTGCCCGGCTCGGCACTGCGTTCCTTCCAGCCGAACTTGTCGGCGCCGCTGCGCAGGCAGTCGATCAGGCGACGTTGCGAGAACGGCCGGCCCGGTTTTTCCGGATCGACCTTGGTGTCATTGAGGATGCGGAAGGTGACCGGGTCGATCTTGAGCTTGTCGGCCATTTCGTCCATGGCGATTTCGAGCGCCATCAGGCCGGGCGCTTCGCCCGGGGCGCGCATCGCGTTCCCTTCCGGCAGATCGAGCACCGCCAGGCGCATTTTGGTCATGCGGTGCGCGCCGGCGTACAGCAGGCGCGTTTGCATCACCGCCGTCTCGGGTTGACCGCCCGCCAGGTCGCCCGACCAGCTTTCGTGGCCGATTGCGCTGATCTTGCCGTCGCGCGTGGCGCCGATGCGGATGCGCTGGATGGTCGCCGGACGGTGCGTGGTGTTGTTGATCATCAGCGGGCGGCTCAGCGCCACCTTTACCGGCCGCTTGGCCGCGCGCGCGCCCAGCGCCGCCAGCAACGCTTCCGAGCGCAGGAACAGTTTGCCGCCGAAGCCGCCACCGATGTACGGCGAAACCAGGCGCACATTTTCTTTCGGGATGCCGAGCGTCCTGGCCAGGTCGCCGCGGGTCCAGTCGATCATCTGGTTCGCGGTCCACACGGTCAGCTGCTCGCCTTCCCACGAGGCGATCGAGGCGTGCGGCTCCATCATCGCGTGCGACTGGTCCGGCGTGCGGTAGGTGGCGTCGAGCCGGACCGGCGCGCCGGCGTAGGCGCGTTCGAAGTCGCCCACCTTGGTGTCCGCATTCTCGCCTTTGGGCTCGGTGGCCGAGCCCTTGACCTTCGCGAGGTCATACGCGCCCTTCTCTTGTGCGTACGTCACCTTGACCAGGTTGGCGGCGGCGCGCGCCTGCTCGAACGTCTCGGCCACCACCAGCGCAATGGCCTGGTGGTAATGGTCGATGTCCGGCCCGGCGAGCAGTCTGGCGGTATTGAACTTGCCCTTGCCGAGGGCGCCGGCGTTTTCGGCGCTGATGACGGCGATCACGCCCGGCGCGCGCCGCGCTTCATCGAGCTTGATCGACGTGATGCGGCCCTTGGCGATGCCGGCGCCGACCACGTGGCCGTAGGCGGCGTTCGGCGCCGCCTCATGCTGCTCGTAGGCGTAGGGCGCCGTGCCGGTGGTCTTGGCCGGGCCGTCGATGCGATCAAACGGACGGCCGAGCACCTTCATCTGGTCGATCGGGTTGGTGGTGGCGGGTGTGGAAAACTTCATGGTCAGCCTTTCTTCGCATCCGCCAGCACCGCGTGAAGCGTGCGCTGGACCAGCGTGATTTTGAATGCGTTGTCGTGCGTCGTTTTTGCCCCCGCCAGCAACTGGTCGGCGACGGCCCTGGCGCCGCCGGCCATCTTTTGCTCGGCCGCTTCGATGCGCCAGGGCTTGTGGGCCACCCCGCCGAGCGCCACCCGGCCGCCGCCGTCCGGCAGGATCACGGCGGCCACCGACACCAGCGCAAAGGCGTACGAGGAACGGTCGCGCACCTTGCGGTACACATGCGTGCCGCCGAGCGGCTTGGGCAAGGTGACGCCGGTGATCAGTTCACCGGGTTCGAGCAGCGTCTCGATGTGCGGCGTGCTGCCCGGCAGGCGGTGGAAGTCGGCAATCGGAATCGTGCGCGCGGCGCCATTGGGGCGCACCGTTTCCACTTGGGCGTCGAGCAGGCGCATGGCCACGGCCATGTCGCTCGGATGGGTGGCGATGCAGGCGTCGCTGGCGCCGACAATGGCGTGCTGGCGGCTGAAGCCGCCGATGGCCGAACAGCCGCTGCCCGGCTGGCGCTTGTTGCAGGGCTGGTTGGTGTCATAAAAATAGGGGCAGCGCGTGCGCTGCAGCAGGTTGCCGGCGGTGGTCGCCTTGTTCCGCAACTGCATCGAGGCGCCCGACAGCAAGGCGCGCGAGAGCACAGCGTAGTCGCGCCGCACCCGCTCATCGGACGCCAGGTCGGTATTGCGCACCAGGGCGCCGATGCGCAGGCCGCCATCCGGGGTGGCATCGATCTTGTCCAGGCCGAGGCCGTTGACATCGATCAGGTGTCCCGGGGTTTCGATCTCGAGCTTCATCAGGTCGAGCAGGTTGGTGCCGCCGGCGATGAATTTGGCGCCCGGAGAGCGCATGGCGGCGGACGCGGCGTCGGCGGCGCTGGTGGCGCGCTGGTAGGTAAACACCTTCATGCGCCGCTCCCCGCGACCTCGGTGATCGCATCGAGGATGTTCGAATAGGCCCCGCAGCGACAGATATTGCCGCTCATGCGCTCGCGGATTTCCTCCGCCGACAGCAGCGGCCTGGCCATCAGGTCGGCGCTCACGTGACTGGGGATGCCCTGCTTGATCTCGCTGAGGACCGAGACGGCCGAACAGATCTGCCCCGGCGTACAGTATCCGCACTGGTAGCCGTCATGCTTGATGAAGGCGGCCTGCATCGGGTGCAGCTTGTCCTTGTTGCCCAGGCCTTCGATGGTGGTGATGTCGGAACCCTCATGCATGACCGCCAGGCTGAGGCAGGAATTGATGCGACGGCCATCGACGATGACGGTGCAGGCGCCGCACTGGCCATGGTCGCAACCCTTCTTGGTGCCGGTCAGGTGCAGGTTTTCGCGCAGCACATCGAGCAAGGTGGTGCGGGTGTCGACCTCGAGCGCGTGGCGCTTGCCGTTGACCTGGAAGGCCACCTTGTTGGTCACCGGGGCGGCGGCGGGCGCGCCGGCAACCGCCCCGGCCGCGCCCGGCACGCCGGCCGCTGTCACGCTGATGGCGCCTGCGATTAACAGTTCCCGCCTCGATAGTTTGATGTCGCTGAACTCGTTCATGTGTTGGCATCCTTTGAAGGCGTTGAATGATGTGTTGCGCTTACGTAAAACGTGCAATTTATCAAGAATGCCGGGCATGCATAGATTGGTCTGTTAGTCGACGCACGCTCGTGCGAAAAACAGGGCTGAGCGCTCGGGTAACGCCGTCGGCCACAGGGCAATGGTGGCGGCAAGCGGTTCCAGCGGGGCGCTAGCGCATTTTGTTATTTCTTAACAACACTTCAGCGCTGTAAGCACGGGGAATAATCATTTCCTATGCGCATTAATGAACTTGCGATACCATTTGTGCTTACTTAACAATCACAACAAGCCGTCGGGGCGCGACGCCCCTGCGGCCAGCGGCTGTGGGCGATCGCCCGCCACGCCCGCATGCCTTTACCCTACCCCGCTGTTGACGACAAGCCAGTCGGCGGGGCCGAGGTACCGGACCTCCCGTGCAGCCGGGACACCCGGCCGTGCCGCGTGCGCGCAGGCCGCTTTCCCGTGACGAACAACAAGGATGTCAATGACTTACCCAGTTTTGAATTTACCATCGCTGACCCAGCAGGAGCTCGGCAGCGCCGCGCCGCTGACGTTCGACCCGTTCTACGAGAACGTCGACTTGACCCCATGGGACGAGCTGGCCAGCGTAAAAAGCAACCAGGTCGGCGCGATGCAGCACGACCTGTTTTCATTCACCGCGGTCAAGGGCGTCACATACTATGTGTTCAGCACCAGCTACCTGGAACCGACCCGCATCATCGTGTACGACAATCTCGGCCGCCCGATCGGCGCCGACAATGATACGGATGGAAGCTCAGGCATGCATTATCTGCCCAGGTTGTTCGCCGAGTACTCGGGCACGATGTATGTCGACGCCGGCTGGAACCAGGGCCAGACCGAGCTTGGCCTGGCGGTGTCGCTCAAAGTGTTCGGCGACGTCGATACCAAGAACGTCGCCCCGCCGCCCGTGCTGCCGCCCGTGAGCACGATGACGGGCAGCGCTTGGGCCGACCGCTTCGTCGCCACCCGCGCCGAAGACCTGATCGATGGCGGTGGCGGCATCGATACCGTCGCCTATGCCGGCACGCGCGCCTCGTACAACATCATCAAGGACGGCGACAAGGTGCGCATCTGGTCGATTCCCGACACCAAGGACGTCGATACCCTGCGCTCGGT
This sequence comes from Massilia sp. CCM 8734, assembly GCF_011682155.1. Classification (NCBI taxonomy): domain Bacteria; kingdom Pseudomonadati; phylum Pseudomonadota; class Betaproteobacteria; order Burkholderiales; family Oxalobacteraceae; genus Massilia; species Massilia sp. CCM 8734. The sequence continues at coordinate 217,715 of NZ_WHJI01000001.1, read as the reverse complement.
GGAAAAACTGAGCTTCTCGGATGGAAGTTACGACATGCAGTACGGCGACCTGACCCAGTCGCTGTATGTCGCCTACTTCGGCCGCGCGGCCGATGTCGGCGCCCTGAAAAGCTTCCAGACCCAGCTGGCCGCCTTGGGCGCGCCCGCCAACGTCAACGACTTCAGCGCGCGCTACGCCAAGGATGCCTCGGTGAAGAACCTGATCGATTCCTTTGGATTGAGCCACGAATCGAAAGCGCTGTACTCGGGCGACAACAAAGCCTTCGTGAAGGCCATCTACAACAACCTGTTGAGCCGCGACGCGGACCAAGGCGGCCTCGATTTCTGGAGCAATGCGATCGACAGCGGTTCGCTCACGCGCGCCAACGCCTCGCTGTCGATCCTGGCCGGCGCGCAGGGCAACACCAGCGCCCAGGGGCTGGCAGACGCGCTGCTGCTTCAAAAGAAGATCAGCGTCGCCTCGAACTTTACCCTGGCGCTGGAAACGTTCGACAAGGGCAACCGCTATGACGGCGACCTCGCGGCCGGCATGGCGCGCAAGCTGCTCGGGGCAGTCACGACAACGACCGATGCGTTCGATTTCCAGGACGATGTGATTGATGCGATGATCGCCCTGCCGCCGCCACGTGGCGTGCCCGACCAGGCAAGAGAGATGCCGTTCGCTGCGCATGAGGCGCTGCGCGACGCGCCGCTCATCGAACTGACCGGGGTCGGCGGCATTGCGGACGCATTCATGTTTGCCTAAGTGCGCGGCAAGTGAGCGTGCTGAGAGGATGGTGACTGTATAGGGAACAGAAGCGCTTGCCTTGCAAGGCAAGCGCATTGACTTCACTTACTTGGATGACTTCTTCTTGCCTGCCTTGGTCGTCGACGCTGGCTTGGTCGCCGACTCTGGCTTGGCCGGCGCCTCTTGCTTGGCCGCCCCCTCTGGCTTGGTCGCCGCATCATACAGCGGCGTCACGCGCGGCTGCATCGCGGTCAGCGAGGCGATCCGGGTGGAGTCGGACGGGTGGGTCGACAAAAACTCGGCGTTGCCGGCGCCGCCCGATGCGGCAGCCATCTTTTCCCACACCGACATCGCCGCGCGCGGATTGTAGCCGGCGCGCGCCGCCAGTTCCAGGCCCATGGTGTCGGCTTCCGATTCATGCTCGCGCGAGTTCGGCAAGGTGAACAGGTAGTGGGTCGCCTCGCTGGCGACCGCGACCTGCAAGCCCTTGCTCGGGGCCAGCACGCCGGCCAGTGCGGTCAAGCCACCGGTGGCTTTGGCCTGCGACATCCGTTCACGTCCGTGCTCGCGCAAGGCGTGGGCAATTTCGTGGCCCATGACCATCGCGATTTCATCGTCGGTCAACTTGAGCTGGCGGATCAGGCCGGTGTAAAAGGTAATCTTGCCGCCTGGAGCGCAGGAAGCGTTGAGCACCGGCGCGTCGATCAGCGCCAGCTCCCATTTCCAGTCCTTGGCATCATCGCGGAATACCGGCACCTGCACCTGCAGGGCCTTGGCGATACGCGCCACGCGATTGTATTCGGTGCCTTTGGTCACCAGGCGACCTTCGCTTTTTGCCTTCTGGTTCTGGTTGCTGAAACTGGACAGCGCCATCGCATCCACTTCCGAGGCCGACACAAGCATCATTTGGGAGCGGGTGACTCCCACGGCTCCGGGCTTGGTGCTGGTGGCGCAACCGGCCAGGGCCGCCACGGCGATCACTGTCAGGCACAGCTTGGTTTGCATGGTGTTCAACATTTTTACTACTCCGAGTTACACAAAGAATTGCCTATGATAATAGTTTCTTATGCGGATGTCATGATTTTTATCAAGATCAATGATATATTTTATACTAATGTCGTTTTTATCAACACGTTGGTCCCTGTTCAGACTAAATCATCACGAAATTGGCCGTTGGACACCCAAGCTTACCAGTGCTTACACTTGCTAACAGCTCATTAACAAGAAAGACATATTTCTATCTAGAAATTGAACGATACTCGTGGAATACTGAGCCGATGCGAGCGACATGCCGGGCATGGCGCTTTCCCTGACGAACGACAAGGACACCACCATGGCCTACCCCACTATCGATTACCTTCCCTCGTTGACAGCGCAACAGCTTGCCCAAGCCCATACGCTAACGCTTGCCACGTACGTTCCGACCAGCGCCACCTCCTCGTGGGACCAGTCGGCCTCGGTGTACACCAGCGCCCGTTACGCGAGCCTGGACGGCCTGTATGCGTTCACAGCAGTCGAGAATGCCACCTACGATATTTTCAGCTTCAGCTTTTTCGACCCCTTCCTGATCAGGCTGTACGACAAATCGGGCAAAGTGATCGCGGTCGACAAGGAGAGCGACAGCGGCTACGGCAACGATTTCCTGTCCAAATTCGTCGCGCCGTATTCGGGCACGGTGTACGTCGACGCAGGATGGCACCAGGGCTCGGCCGATGTGAACCTGGGCGCCTCGCTGTATGTTTATGCCGACCTCGACACCATACCGAAACCGACCAACACGCTGACCGGCACCGATGGCGTGGACGTCTTCGTCGCCACCAAAAGCAGTGACCTCGTCAACGGGCTGGGCGGGGTCGACACCATGGTCTACCAGGGCAAGCGCGGCGATTACGACATCGTCAAAAGCGGCGCCGAATTGCTGGTCTACTCGCTGGTTGGCAACGATGGCGTGGACAGCCTGCGCAACGTCGAAAAGCTCTCCTTCTCCGGCCAGGTGACCGACATCCGCCACAGCGACCTGGCCCAGGCGCTGTACGTGAGCTACTTCGGCCGCGCGGCCGACACGGGCGGCCTGAAGGGCTTCCAGGCGCGCCTGGGCGAGCTCAATGCACCGTCCAGCGCGGCCGAACTGAGCGCCCGCTACAACAGCGACCCGGCCGTCAAAGTGCTGATCGACTCGTTCGGATCGAGCGCCGAGTCGAGCGCGCTGTACTCGGGCGACAACAAGGCCTTCGTGCGGGCGATCTACACCAACTTGCTCGGGCGCGAGCCGGACCAGGGCGGTCTCGATTTCTGGACCAATGCCATCAACGCCGGCGCGCTCACGCGCGCCAATGCCTCGCTGTCGATCATGGCCGGGGCGCAGGCCAACAGCAGCACCCAGGGCAAGCTGGACGCCCTGCTGATCGGCAACAAGATCAGCGTGGCCTCGAACTTTACCTACGGCCTGGAAACCGAAGACAAGGTCGGCGCGTACAACGGCCTGGGCGCGGCCGCCGTGGCGCGCGAGCTGCTCAAGCAGGTCACCGCCAGTACCGACGCGTTCACCTTCCAGACCCAGGTGATGAAAGCGGTAAACTCCTTGCCAACCTCGACCGGCGGCCTGGCCAGCCCGGGCGATGCGCCGGCCCTCGCGCAGCCGGATGCACCGGTCATCGCCCTGAGCGGCGTGGACAGCCACTCCCCCGCCGTCATGTATGCCTGATTGACGCCTAACTCTCCTGTGCCGGCCCGCGCCGGCACAGGCATGCCCACCTTCGCCGCGCGCCCATCACCGGCAAATAGTTAACAAAAACAAATATCTGTTGCTGATTGAGCATAAGATCCGCTACACTCGCCGGTTAAGATTGGTGAGCGAGGCATCCACAGCGGCGCCCGAGCTGCCGACGCCCCTGCTGTTTTGCCCGATCAATCCCCCGTCTGCGTAAAGGACGGGCTCGCCTTCCCCAACGACGACCATGACCTACCTCACCATCGACACCCTGCCCGACCTGAGCGCGGCGCAAATGAATATCGCTCCCTTGCTGACCTTTTACCCGATCCGCTACGACGGCTACTCGTTCGACTGGGACGAATCGGCCAGTTTCCGCAGCGACGGGGCGCACCTGCTGTTCAACGACGTGTTTTACTTTAACGGGATCGCCAACATCCCCTACGACATCTCCAGCGACAGCGCGCGCGATCCGTCGGGCATCACCGTGTACGACATGGCCGGCAATGCGATCGCCGTCGACCGCGAACTGGAGTACGATGGCGCCTACCCCAGCGACCTGTTGATCAATTTTGTCGCGCCCTATTCGGGCAAATTCTATGTCTCCGCGGGCTGGAACCAGCTCAGCACCAACATGACCACCTCGCTCACCGTGTACGCCGACATGAACAAGCCGGCGAAAGCGCCGCAGCGGATCAAGGGCAGCGACCTCGACGAGACTGTCGGGTACGGGAGCAGCGTGGACGACCTGATCGATGGCGGCGGCGGCATCGACCAGGTCGTGTTTTACAATCCGCGCGTCAATTACAGCATCCTGCGCCATGGCCAGACCACCAGCGTGACCTCGATCCTGCGTAACGAGGGCAACGATGTCCTGTCGAACGTCGAAGTACTGCGCTTTTCCGATATCACGGGCAAGACGACCTTTCTCGACATGACCTATGTCGACCTGGCCGAATCGCTGTATATCGGCTACTTCGGGCGCGCCGCCGATGTCGGCGGCCTGAACAGCTTCCAGGCCCAGCTGGCCGCGCTGAAAGCGCCCACCACCGTGAGCGGCTTGAATGCGCGCTACGGCACCGATGCCGCGCTCAAGAGCCTGGTCGACTCGTTCGGCGCCAGCGCCGAATCGAACGCCCTGTACGGCGGCGACAACAAAAGCTTCGTGACGGCCATCTATGCCAACGTGCTCAACCGGGCTCCCGACCAGGGCGGCCTCGAATTCTGGAGCAAGGCCATCGACACCGGCAGCCTGACGCGCGCCGGCGCATCGCTGGCCATCATGGCCGGCGCGCAGTCGAACAACACGCCACAAGGCCAGGCCGACGCCCAATTGCTGGGCGTAAAAATCAACGTGGCGAGCAATTTTACCTATGCCCTGGACATGGGCAACCTGGGCGGCGCGTACAACGGCGCCGGCCCGGCGGCCGCCGTGCGCACCATGCTCGGCTCGCTCAGCGCCAGCACCGATGTCCTCGCTTTCCAGCCGATGGTGCAACAGGTGATCGGCAAGATGGCCAAGCTCCCCGGCGTGCAAAGCCCGATCCAGGACCTGGCGCCGCCTGACGCCGGGCACGCACCGGTATTGCTTACCGGCATCGACAGCAGCGACAACAGCGCCTTCCTGTTCGCCTGATCCCCTGTTTCACCCCCGCGCCAGCGCCGTCCGGTGCGGGGAATGCCCGCCTCACCCCCCGCTTTTGTTTTCTTTTCGCCATCTTTATTCCCGCAACTCGTCAATGCCCGCGCCCGGTACGTTACAATCGCGGGCGCAGTAGTCGTACACCCCGGCCGTAAAGAAGCTGCCTGGGTGGCATCTTAAAAACATAAGACTTTAAGCGAGACAATTGAATGAGCCTTTTCCGAACGAAAAATCTGGACGCCATGGTGGCGCAAAGCCGCGCCGCCGGTGGCTTGAAGAAAGTGCTGGGGCCGCTTGACCTGGTACTGATGGGCATCGGGGCCATCGTCGGCACCGGCATTTTCGTGCTGACCGGCACCGGCGCCGTGACGGCCGGCCCGGCCCTGACCCTGTCCTTCGTGATCGCCGCGATGGCCTGCGGTTTCGCCGCCCTCTGCTACGCCGAATTTGCCTCCACCATTCCCGTGGCCGGCTCGATCTACACCTACAGCTACGCCACCATGGGCGAAGTGGTGGCCTGGATGATCGGCTGGGATTTGCTGCTCGAATACGGATTGGCCACCTCGGCCGTGTCGGTCGGCTGGTCTGGCTATTTCCAGTCGCTCATCGGCGGGCTCGGGATCAAGCTGCCGGTCGCGCTGACGGCCGCGCCCGGATCGATTCCCGGCGTCGAGACCCTGTTCAACCTGCCGGCCATGATCATCATGCTGCTGCTCACGGCCATGCTCTCGTTCGGCGTGCGTGAATCGGCCCGCATCAACAGCGTGATGGTGGTGATCAAGATCGGCGTGGTGCTGCTGTTCATCGTGGTCGGCGCGCGCTATGTCGAGCCGGCCAACTGGCAGCCCTTCATGCCATTCGGTATGAACGGGACGATGAGTGCGGCCGCGCTGGTGTTTTTCGCCTTCATCGGCTTCGATGCGGTGACCTCGGCGGCGGAAGAAGTCAAGCGCCCCGAGCGCGATCTGCCAATCGGCATCATCGGCTCGCTGGTGGTGTGCACCATCCTGTACGTGATCGTCTCGGCCATCATGACCGGCATCGTGCCTTACCAGCAGTTTGCCGGCGTCGATCACCCGGTCTCGCTGGCCCTGCAGTTCGCCAAGCAGAACTGGGTCGCCGGCTTCGTCGACCTGGGCGCGATCCTGGGCATGACCACCGTGATCCTGGTGATGACCTACGGCCAGACCCGCGTGATTTTCGCCATGTCGCGCGACGGCTTGCTGCCGCAGCGCCTGGCCAAGATCCACCCGAAATACGGCACCCCGTTCTTTGCCACCTGGATGGTCGGCATCGTGTTCGGCCTGATCGCCGCCGTGGTGCCGCTCGGCGTACTGGCCGAGCTGATCAACATCGGCACCCTGGCCGCGTTCTGCCTGGTGTCGGTGGCGGTGATCGTGTTGCGTCGCACCCGTCCGGACCTGCCGCGCGCCTTCCGCTGCCCTGGCGTGCCGGTGGTGCCGGGACTGGCAATCATCTTCTGCGTGGCCCTGATGACCTTCCTGAGCAAGACCACCTGGATCGCCTTCGGCATCTGGCTGGCGATCGGCATGATCGTGTATTTTGCGTATTCGCGCCGTCACTCGCTGCTCAATACCCCCGAGTAAGCCTTGCATGGCGCGCGAGCGCCATCCCGCTAACAAAAAAGCCCCTGGAATCAGGGGCTTTTTTGCGTGGATCGGGTGCGAGCCGTTGAGCGGGTCATCGACCCAATTTTCCTGGAACTAAAAATTGCTGATACGATATCGGGTGCCCGGCGACCTGCTACTTCGGCGGCAAGCGCTTTTGCGGCGGCAGCAGCTTGCAAATCTCCGCCGGCAACGGCACCGATTTTTCGGCTGGAAAATTGACCCACACGATCTTGGCGCCGCCTTCGGCGTGCAAGACGCCCGGATTGCCATCGGCGCCGACCATGTGAATCTGGTGGAACATCTCGAAGCTGGAGCGTCCGGGCGGCCCGACGAAGGTACTGATCTCGATCTCGCCCGGGTACTTGAGCTGTTTCAGGAAGGAACAGTGGGCGTTGACGATCACCGGGCCCTCGCCCGCCGGATCGGGGGTGCAGGCAATCTCGTCGAACCAGGAGATGCGGGCCTGTTCGATATAGCGAAAGTACACGGTATTGTTGACGTGGCCCATCGCATCCATGTCGCCCCAGCGGATCGGCATGCGCAGGGTATGGACCAGGGTCGGCTGAAGAGTGGTGGCAAGTGTATTTGTCATGGCACGATCTTACCATCGGCGCGGCTGTGCGTGCCAGCATGGCTGGCGCCGGCGCGCCATGGCGCTTCTCGTTATGCATCTCATTTTATTGTCAGGGTAATCGCATGGAAAAACATTCAGTCTCGCTGTACCAGACCAAGGGCTCGACCGACAAGGAATACCATTGCCACCTCGACCCGGTCGAGGGCGGCTGGATGGTGTATGGGCGCAACGGCCGGCGCGGCAGCGCGCTGACCCACCAGGCCAAGACCGCCACGCCCCTGCCCTACGCCGAGGCGAAGGAGATCTACGACACCCTGGTCCGCAGCAAGCTCAAAGGCGGCTACAGCCCCGATGACGCCGGCGTGCCCTACCAGGGCACCGAGCTCGAATCGGCCTTCACCGGCGTGCTGCCGCAGTTGCTCAATCCCATTCCCGAAGAGCGCGCCCTCAAGCTGCTGCAAGACGACGCCTGGGTCATGCAGGAAAAGGATGACGGCCACCGGCGCATGGTGTCGGTCAAGGCGCCGGGTGAACTTGTCGGCAGCAAGCGCAATGGTTTTCCGGTCCCGCTGCCGCTGGGCGTGGTCGAAGATTTGTCGGGCCTGCCCGCCGGCACCATCCTCGATGGCGAAGCGCTGCCCGGTCCGCGCCTGTCCATTTTCGACATCCTCGAACTGGGCGGGCGCAAGCTGCACGAGCTCGGCTTCGTGGAGCGCCATGCGCTGCTCGGCGCGGCGCTGGGCGCGACCGCCAACGTGTCGGTCTCGCCCTTGTACCAGGGCACGGCGGCCAAGACCGAGGCCTTCGAACGGATCCGGCAACAACGCGGCGAAGGCGTGGTGTTCCGCAAGAAGGACGCCACCTACGCCCACGGCCGGCCAGCCTCGGGCGGCGACGCGCTCAAGCACGTGTTCTATGAAACCAGCACCTTTGTCGTCGAGCAGCTTGCCAAGGGCAAGCGCAGCGTGCACGTGGTGGTGTTCGACGCCAGCGGCGCCAAGGTCGACATGGGCAAGGTCACCATTTCATCGAATTTCGAGATTCCGCCGGTCGGCGCCCTGGTCGACGTGCGCTACCTGTACGCCCATCCGGACGGCAAGCTGCATATCTCGACCTACAAGGGCGTGCGCGACGACCTGGACATCTCGGCCTGCAGCGCCGCCCAGCTCAAATACAAGGCGGACGAGGCCATGGAAGAAGGTGAAGGCGACGACGAAGCAAGCGACGCCGCGCTCGCCTGATGCGCGCGGCGACATGTCATTGAGTCAATCAAAATCCGGATAAGTTTGATTTCAATGACAACTTTGCGTATTTACAAACTTTGCCCGGCAATCGGCCCTGCGCTCTAATGTCGTCAACGTCGCGCAATTCCGAGATTTTCCTCTAAAGCCGCGCCGTCGGCTTGTGGCTGACGTATTTCCGTGTAGAATCATCGATCGTACAACGTTATCTGTCAACAGGTCGCTGGCCGCGTAGCCAGCGTCACTGCCAGCGATCCGGCCTGCCGCGCTGTTGCGCCGTCTTGCGCGCCTGCGTACTTGCCGCGCCCGGCCCGGCCCGGGATCAACGACACTCCCGCTCACGTCTCCGCCCGCCATGGCCCAATCAACGCCATGGCGCCGAGCCACGCGGCCGCCACACCAGAACCCTCTATCGAACACGGAAATACCGCTATGTTTTATGCTAAAAGAATCATTTTTGCCGTCATCGTCGCATCCTCGCCTGCCCTGCATGCGCAAACGTCATTGACCGGCGCCGGCTCATCGGCCGCCGAAATCCTGTACACCTCGATGGCGAGCGCCTACAGCAAGTCGTCGAACGTGAACCTGAGTTATCAATCGAGCAGTTCCACCGAAGGCATACAGCAGGTCAAGAACCGCAAAGTCGACTTCGGCGCGACCGATGTCGCCCTGTCCGCCGACGAACGCAAGGCCGGCAAGCTATTGTGCTTCCCTACCGCTGTGTCGGGCATCGTTCCGGTCTTTAACCTGCCTGGCGTGGGCAGTGGACAGCTCAAGTTGACGGGCGACGTGCTGGCCGACATCTTCAGCCGGAAAATCACGAAATGGAATGACCCGAAAGTGCAGGCCCTCAATCCGGGACTGGCCCTGCCCGACATGCCGATCACGGTCGTGACCCGCCAGGATGGGTCCGGCACCACCTACAACTTCTCCGACTACCTGAGCAAAAGCAGCGCGCAGTGGAAAGCCAGCTACGGCAGCAGCTACAGCATCACCTGGGCCGCCGGGACCACGCCGGTGAAAGGCAGCGCCGGCGCGGTGGCCGCGCTCAAGCAAACGCCAGGCGCGATTGCCTACGTGGACTTCCAGTATGTCGCGAAGAACAAGCTGAGCTTCGCCAGCCTGAAAAACCGCGATGGCAAATTCGTCTCGCCAAGCGGCGCCGGTTTCTCGTCGGCGATGAACAACAGCGCTTGGGCGAGCAAAGGGACGTATGAAGAAATGCTGACCGACAAGCCAGGCGCCGGCAGCTGGCCGATCACCGCCAGCACCTACGCCATCGTGCCGCAGGTCAGCAACACGCCCGACAAGACGGTCGCGGCGATCAAGTTCTTTACCTGGGGTTTCGTGCATGGCGACGATGCGGTCGGCAACACGGCCTTCGTGCGCCTGCCGGACAACGTGCAGGGACGCATCTTCGGCGAACTGACCACCATCACCGACAGCGCCGGGGCACCGCTCAAATGGTCCCTCACCGACGCCCTCAAGATGCGCTGATCCGGCGACTCAGTTGCCGCGATAGGTCGAGAAGCCGAACGGGCTGATCAGCAATGGGATGTGGTAATGCGCAGCCTTGCCATCGACCACGAACAATACCGGCACTTCCGGGAAAAAGCTGTCGATCTTCCTGGCGGCAAACCAGGCGCCGGTCTTGAAGGTCACCCGGTAAATGCCCTTGTCGAAGCGTTCCCCCTCGGGAAACAGCGCCGGAATGCGGCCCTCGGCATTGGTGCTGCCCGCACCCAGCGCGACCCACTGCTTGCCGGCCTGCTTTTCCAGGGTCACCTCGACCTGGGCCGAGGGCAGTCCATCCTGCAAATTGAGCACATGCACGCTGAGCGGATTGGCGGCGGCGGCCAGTTGAGCGACGCCTGACAGGATCAGGGCGGCGGCAAGCGATGTGATGTTCATGGTCATACTCCCTTAATTGGTTTGATTCGTTTGAATGGACAGCTTCGCTGCGTGCGTCGCGATGGCGCGTGCGGCGCAGGCCTCGTCCATCGCCGCGCCGCCGGACCCGGCCACGCCGATACCGCCGATGACCTCGTTGCCGGACATGAGCGGCAAGCCGCCGCCCAGCAACAGCAATTCCGGCAAAGTGGTCAGGTTGGCGGTGTCGGGTTCGGTGCGCGTCCGTTCGGCCAGCACCCGGGTCGGCGTTTTGGCCGACAAGGCCGTGTACGCCTTGCGCTGGGCCGCCAGCGTGTTGTGCGGACCGACACCGTCGGCGCGCTTGAGCGCCACCAGGTTGCCGCCGCGATCGACTACGGCCACCGCCGCGCCGCGCCCCTGCGCCTGGCAGGCGGCCAGGGTGGCGTCGACCAGGTCGCCGGCCAGCGGCAGCGCGATGTCCAGGCGCAGCACTGGCGCAGCGGCCGCGCCGCCGCTCATGAGCAGCAGCGAAAATGAAAGTGAAGCGAGACGCAAAGCCATGTAAATCCTTCGCAGTTGGCAGCAAAGAGCCCATGCTAACGCCGCCCGCCCGACGCCACGATGACGCCCGGATGACGAATTTGTAATCGGCTCGCAAGCGCGGCTGGGGCATAATCGGACGCATACCGGGAGCAGGCATGCGCATATTGTTGGTGGAAGACGAAAGCAAGACGGCGGACTACCTGCGCAAGGGCCTGGGCGAATCCGGCTACATGGTATCGGTCGCGTGCGACGGCCATGACGGCCGCCACCTGATCGAGGAAGAAACGTTCGACCTGATCATCCTCGATGTCATGCTGCCCGGCCTGGACGGCTGGCAGCTCCTGGACATCGTGCGCCGGCGCGGCGCCACGCCGGTGCTGTTCCTGACCGCGCGCGACGCCGTCGAAGAGCGCGTCAAGGGACTCGAACTGGGCGCCGACGATTACCTGGTCAAGCCCTTTTCCTACGCCGAACTGCTGGCGCGCGTGCGCACCCTGCTGCGGCGCGGTCCGCCGCGCGAACGCGACACCCTGCAAGTGGCCGACCTGCACCTGGACCTGTTGCGCCGCAAGGTCACCCGCAATGGCGAGCGCATCGTGCTCACCAACAAGGAGTTCGCGCTGCTGCACCTGCTGCTCAGCCGCGAAGGCGAAGCGCTCTCGCGCAGCTTCATCGCCTCCCAGGTGTGGCAGATGAATTTCGACAGCGACACCAACGTCGTCGACGTCGCCATCCGGCGCCTGCGCGCCAAGGTCGACGACCCCTTTCCCGTCAAGCTGATCCACACGTTGCGCGGCACCGGCTACCGGCTGGAAGCGCCGCCCTGATGCGCGCCCCGCGCTCGCTGAGCTTGCGCCTGGCGCTGCAATTCGCGCTGGCCGGCGCCGTGCTGAGCGGCGCCATGGGCTTGTACCTGTACCAGTCGCTGGCGCGCGAACTGGCCTGGCGCGACGACCAGGCGCTGGCCGGCCGGGTCGAACGCATGGTTGCGCTGATCGACGACAGCGCCAGCATCGACGCCCTGCAACGCCGGCCCCAGCTCTACGGCAACATGCTCGGCAACCGCGACAGCATGCTGTGGATCATCGACGACCAGGGTAGCGCGCGCATTTCCGTCAATCCGGCGCGGCTGCCGGTGCCGCGCCTGCCGGGCCGTGCCGACACCCAGTTCGGCGACATGCAAGGGGCCGCGCCCGCGCGCCTGGCCTGGCGCCGCCTGGAACACCGGGGCGCCGGCCTGACCCTGGTGGCCGGCAAGCTGCTGGCCGAGCGCGAGCAGATGCTGGCCTCGTACCGCGCCAAGCTCCTGATCGCGCTGGCCGCCAGCGGCCTGCTCATGTTCGCGCTGGGCTGGCAGGTGAGCCGGCACGGACTGGCGCCGGTGCGCCGGCTGGCGGCGCGCGCGGCCGCCATCGACAGCGCGCACCTGCACCTGCGCCTGGCCGGGCAAGGCGACGTCAGCGAACTGGCCGAACTCTCCGCCGCGCTCGACACCATGCTGGCGCGGCTGGAACACGGCTTTGCGCAACTGTCGCGTTTTTCGGAAGACCTGGCGCACGAACTGCGCACCCCGCTCAACAACCTGATGGGCCACACCCAGCAGACCCTGTCGCGGGTGCGCAGCACGGATGACTATGAGGAACTGCTGGCCTCGAACCAGGAAGAATACGAACGGCTCTCACGCATGATCGACAGCATGCTGTTCCTGGCCCGCAACGAGCAGCCGGACGCGGCGGTGCAGCGCAGCGAGGTGGAACTGGCGCCGCTGGTGGCGCAGCTGTGCGACTATTTCGAGGGCATGGCCGAGGAGCGCCAGATGACGTTCGAGAGCCGCGTGCAAGGCAGCGTGCGGGCCGACCCGGCCCTGTTGCGGCGCGCGCTGGCCAACCTGCTGGCCAATGCGCTGCGTTATGGCACGCCGGGCAGCACGGTCGGCATCGCCACAGCAAGCGTCGACGGCATGCTGGAGCTCAGCGTGCATAACGTCGGCCCGCAGATCGGCGCCGCGCATCTGCCGCACCTGTTCGAGCGCTTTTACCGCGCCGACGCCGCCCGCAGCGGGCATGGCGACACCGGCGGGCTCGGGCTGGCGATCGTGCGCTCGATCATGCAGCTGCACGGCGGCAGCGCGGAGGTGGACAGCGGCGCCGAAGGTAGTACTTTCAGGCTGCGCTTACCGGTCGAATGAAGTCGTCCGGCGCGCCGAGCTCCGTGAGCACTGGTGGCACGCCCCAGGAAGATCCGCCGTATGTGATTTACGAGAAATCGATCAACTCGGCCTCGGTGAACCCCGCCCGCCGGCGCGCCTCGAGATTGAACGGCCCCTTGAGCACGGGCGCCTCGTAGCGCAGCGCCAGCTCGGCGTACGCCGCCTGCGGATCGAGCCCGCGCTGCTCGCACAGATAGCGATACCAGCGGTTGCCGATCTCCACATGCCCGACCTCGTCGCGCAGGATGATATCGAGGATGGCCGCCGCCGCCATGTCGCCCGCCTGCGCGATTTTTGCGCGCAGCGGCGGAATCGCATCGAGCCCGCGCGCTTCGAGCGTGCGCGGCACCAGCGCCATGCGCGCCACCACATCGCCCTTGGTTTTCTCCACCATTTCCCACAGGCTGTCGTGCGCCGGGAAGTCGCCGTAGCGGTAGCCGAGCACCTCGAGGTGCGCGGCCAGCATCGAAAAATGATACGCCTCTTCGTTGGCCACGCGCAGCCAGTCGGTGTAGTACCCGTCCGGCAGGCCGGCAAAACGCCACAACGCATCGAGCGCCAGGTTCATGGCGTTAAATTCGATGTGGGCCAGCGAATGGACCAGCATCGCGCGCCCTTCCACCGTCACCATCGAGCGCCGCCCCACCAGGCGCGGAGGCACCAGTTGCGGGCGCTCGGGCCGGCCCGGTATCGGACGGGCCACGTCGAACACGGCGCCATTATCCACGCGCCAGTCGCCGTTCAGGTGCGCTTGCGCCAGCACGGCAATCGCCGCCGTCTTGGTGGCCGGATCGGGTTCGAGTAAGCACTGCAGCGCGTACGCGCGCAGTTCCAGCGGGTGGGCCATCGGATAACCTTGTGCGTGAAAATGCGGGCAGTATATCAAGCCCGCCGGACGCGGACCGATCCTCCCGGAAACAATATTGTCTCTTCGATAAATTTTGTACAAAGTCAAAGTTCAACCACTGCAATGCAAATACAGTTTCCAGACTGCTCAGCCGACAGAAATTGGCGGACGGGCAGGGTCGTTGAAAGCCATCTCCCGATGCATTCAACGTTGACGTTTCAATTTGAGACCTGGAGTGATGATGAATAAGCAAAGCACGTTCCGTATTCATTTGAAAACCGCAGCAATCTGTGTCGGCCTGCTGGCCGGACTGACCGGCGCGAGTGCCTCGGCACAGTCGACGCCGTCGGCAAAGGCGACGTTTGCGTACACGTCGCTCACCGTTTTACCGCCGTGCAATAGCACCGACGCCGCAGGCTGCGCCGGCAGTGGCAGCGATGGCTGGACCAGTATCCTGAAGCAGCAGCTCAAGACCGCGAACCAGAAAGACCTGTTCATCAATGCATCCCTGCAATGCGGCATCGTGACCGATACCACCGTCAAAAGCACCAACGGGTCGCTCGATACGGCCGAAGCGCGCGCCACCATCCGCGTGAAAGTCAAAATCACCAGCCCGACCGGCGTGGTGAGCTACGCCCAGCCCTCGACCGGGCGCGACGCCATGAACACGGTGGGCGACGGGATCGTGTTTTGCGACCGTTCCCAAACCCTCAAGGCCAGATTCTCCGGCCTGAACTGCAAAGCCGATGCCTACGGCGTGGTAACCTGCGCCGACCCCGAAGAACTGCAGCTGATCCTGAAAACCCTGAACGCCAACGCATTCAATTTTGTGGCGCCGGGCATGGACAGCGGCGTCAATACCATCGAGGTGCTGGCCAGGTCGTCAGCCACCGCTTCCGCGACCGGCACCAACGGCTCGCTCGGCAGCGCCAACGCCTTTATCGGGGCGGGCTCGGTCGCCGTTGAAGAAGTTCGCATGATCAAAGGAAATACCGGCGAGACAATCAGCTTCTAAAGCAACGATGCAACGCCTTGGGCTATCGGCTTCACAGCCCAAGGCGGATGTGGCCGGCGTGGCGACGACGGGAAGGCATCCAGCAGGTGCTGGGCCTGACCGCCGCCGACATCGACACCCTGTTCATCACCGCCGCGACCATCGACTGACCGCACGCGCTCCACCACTGGCCGCCTTCGGGCGGTTTTTTATTGCCGCTCGCCGGCATCCACGCGCAATTCGCCGTCGCCGCGCACCGGCATTAAGAGTTCAATGACCCAGGCCTCCACCGAAGCACCCTCGCACCCGATGCCAGCGACAGCGAGAAGGTGCTCACCCTGGCGCGCGACCATCTGGTGCATTTCAAGTACGAAGGCGAGCGGAAGCGGTGATCGCGGGGTGCTTGTAGCCGCAGAATGAAACTCTCATCGGGAAGGTGCTGGCCCGACTCTGTTTCCACCTTGCCTAACCGTCCATGGATTTCTTCCAAGTTTGCTATAGTAATAAAAACCCAACAGGGTCAGGAACGAGCGGATCTTGACACCTGGAGACCCAAAGCGCGAGCACCGATCCTTACACCAGCATGAAATTCGCGTTTTTAATGAATCGCGCCGTGTTTGGATTCTGCACGCAGGGGCTCGATCGGTCCCCTGCAGAATTGTCCGGGCTCGGCGCCAACACGAATGTTTCGGCAACCTTAAGGGAGGAGGTGAAGCGGTGCCTGGTTGAATTGTCACTCAAGGAGATTGTTGCCGGTGTCAAGCCGTTCCCCGTTTCGCACCCCGTACCATCCGAGACCGTCCATCGACTGACCCTGCTCGGCACGCGTTCTCTCAACAGTGGGCGCAACAGCAGAAAAACACTGATTGCAAGTATCGAGGTCGATATCGACAGCGCTGGCGTCCGGGTACGCAGCACGCGCCGTACTCCATGGTCGGAGGAGCGCCTTGCTAACCTCGGGTTCGTGGAACAGTTTCCTTTTCTGGTCGATCAAGATCAAGAAGTACGAGACCGGCAATTCTGGATGATCGACGCGACAAGCGGCAAGCGTTTGCGAACCTGGCACGGCAGTTTTGTCCCCAAGCTTCTCCTCAATCAGCGCTACGCGGGCATTGAGGCAGCGCTTGCATATCAAGAGAATGAGCGTAACGGTCTCAGGGATGTCGAATTTTATTCAAAAAGCAAGTTCTACAATCTGCTACCGTATTACATTTCCATGCGCGACCAGGGCACGAAGGCGCGCACGGAAAGCCTCGGCCAACTTATCCCATTGCAAGACAGAGGCCGATGGGTACGCGTATTCATTCCCCCGGCCGACGGCATTGATGGGACTGGCACATCCTTGTCGGGCATGCGCGATGTAATGGTGTATACCAATAATGGCGAAGTAATCGCTGATGGATTGCTCGACGAACCGCTACTGCACTTCTATCTCCACACTATGACCAACGGTATTTTAGTCTCTGGTGGAAACTCCAAAATGAGCCTGCTGGAAAAATTCGTCCGCCTGACCCTGGAGAACTAGGTACCCCGTGGCGGGCGCTGCACCTGCGAATCGCATCGCGTGAACGGGCAGATGAAGCCGGGCGAGGCGTACGTCAGTTCGTTCAACAAGCGGCGCTTTCCGGACCTGCTGAAAAAGGTCGCCGCCGAACACGGCGTGACCCTGGTCGACCTCAATACCCCCAGCCTGGCGTACTACAACCAGAGCGGCGTCTAAGCGATGACGGCGATGGTGATGGTGATGTCGATCGAGGCCGGCGAGACCCCGGGCAAAACCAACGATGGCACCTTCGCCAACGGCCACCCGGCCACCCGGCCAACAAGATCGATGGCACGCACTTCAAGGAAGCGCTGTCCGGACAATACGCGCGCATGGTCGCCACCGAACTGGCGCGGCTCGGCAAAGCGGGCGACCCGGTCGCCGCCGGCATCGCCGACAAGTTGACACCCGCCGTGCGCCAGGCTATCGCCAGCGCGAACTGGGTGCCTCTGCAACCCGGGATCGCCAACGACATCGTGCGCGGCGACGGTGCGTACTACCGCAACCAGATCGAAAAGCTGCTGCAACTGGGCGCCTTGCGCAAGGATGCGGAAGGCAATTTCAATCCCGCTGCTGTGATGCGAACGCATGAATTCATCGCGGCGCTACGCCGCCTGATGGGCATCCCCGCTGGGAGCAGTTGAACGACAGCGGCGCGGCCCCTGCCATGTACGCCGACAAGCTGCAGGATGCGTATGACCTGGGCCTGATCCGGTCGGAAGAAGGCATTGCGCGCGGGCGCATGGTCAACGGCCGCACCCTGGCGCCGGAGACGCTCGTCACGCGCGCCAAGGCGGCCAAGGCGGCCAAGGCGGCCAAGGCGCTGTATTTCATGTGGGTGCTGGCGCAGCCGCCGAAGCAGGAAAACGACACGATCGCTAGCGATTAAGCGTTTTCCCCAGGTCGCGCCATGGCCGGAAAATCAGGTCGAAAACTTATAGAACAACTGCATCACCGCCGCGCGATAGGCTTTATCCTTGAGCAGTGCGACCTGTGCCTGGTCGGTGGCCGCGCGCGAGCCGCGCGAGCTGAAGTCGACATCTTCGAACGGCTCCGGCGAGAACATCTCCCACTGCCCGGTTTTGACATCGACCAGCGCCACTTTCAGGCGAATGCGCATGCGCTGGTTTTCATCCGGAACCAGCGCACCCAGGATCGGCACCCACGACACCACCTTGGTCGAGAGGTTTTCGCGGCCCGATTCCAGGATGCCCCAATACACCATGATTTTTTCGGTGCCGCTGCGGGCGGCGGCCAGGCGCAGGTGGCCGGCGTAATTCGTTTTACCCTGGCTCGCTTCGGGCCGGCCGCTGAAGGCGATCGGCTGGTAGTACTGCGAAAAAGCCTTGACCATCGATTCATCGGGAATCATCGCGCCCGATTGCACCAGCATCACCGAACTGTTTCTGGCGACCGTCATTTTCTGGCGCGAATCGAGCGCGGCGCGAATCGCCTCGTCCGTCACCGGAACGCTGGTGTCGATGCCGAGCACATTAAATTCGGTCAGCTCGCCCTGGTAAGCCATGCCATGACTGCGGCCGTAGCGGCCGGAGTCGCCCGGATACCCGGAATCGGAAATGGACCGGGTGGCGCATCCGCTCACCAGCAGCAACAGGCACAGGCCGGCGGCGGCGCGCACGGCAATCACTTGTGGAACACGCATCTTTAACTTTCAATTAATATTATCAGCGGATCATACGGGAATCGACTGGCCTTGCTAAGCAAAAATGAAAGCCTTCTCCACTAACTTTGTTACGAAAAGTTTCAGCTTGACGAGCGGCGCTGCGCGCATGGCGCATCAAGCTGCGGCGCCGGCGTGTCAACCGAATGGCGGCGCCATGCGCTATGTAGGCAAAGCCAACGATGGCGCAAGTCCGGATCGAGCTATCCGACAACCCGAAAGGAACTACCATGCCCGCACGCCCACACCTTGTCCCGCCCGAGGGCACCTTCATCATCATGCAGCAGCGCGGGCACGATCGCATCCTGTTCGAAGTCAATGCCGGCAAAATGGTCTCGATTCGGGTCGAACCAGACCCGGGTGAGTTGGCCGACACCGACAACACAGACGAGGCCACCTTTCCGCACATGCAGGCCAAGGGCAGTTGCTGATCGAGAAATAGCGATTCAAGTGGCACACCGAAATCCTGAAAATACAGTACGCTTGTAAACCTGAAAAATCCGTGATGCCGGGAACCGCGCGAGAAGCGCACCCGGCCGACGATGGCGATGCAGGCACACTGAGAGCGATGAGATGACACTGGCGACCGATCAGAACAGCGGCGCCCGGCCCTTGTCCGGGGTGGCGGTGGCGCTCGAAGGTATCCGCGAACTCGTGCTGGACCATTGGGCCATGCTGGTGCGCCGCAATATACGCGGCGCCCGGGCGCTGCTCACGCCCATCCTGATCAACACCCTTCCCTCTTTCTACGCCAACCTGGTGCAGGCGCTCACGCCCGGCTACCCGCGCGACGACGCCACCAGCCACACCAGCGCGGCGACCGCGCACGGCGGCGAGCGCGCCCGCATGACCGACTATGGCGCCGAACAACTGATCCATGAATACCAGCTGTTCCAGGAGGCGCTGCGCGATGTCAGCGCCGCGCAGGGCGTGGCCATCAGCGGCGCCGAATGGATCATCATCGAACGCTCCATCTACGCCGCCATCCGCGAAGCGGTGCGCGCGTTCACCGCGATCCATGAAGAGCTGCGCCACAAAGTGGCGGCCGCGCTGTCGCACGACATGCGCACCCCGCTGGCGGTGATCGCCAACGGCGCGCAGTTGATCGAGCTCGCCGGTGACCTGGCGCAGGCCAGGCGCCTCGGCCAAAAAATCGCCGCCAACGGGCTGCGCCTCGACAGCATGGTCGACGAAGTGCTCGACGCTCTCACGGCGCCCAACGGCGCGCGCCTTCCGCTGCGCCTGAGCCGGTTCGACATGCGCGAACTGATCGAGCAGGTGCGGCGCGAGTTCGCCGACCGCTACCCTTCCGCGCTGGAAGTGGCCGCGCCGCGCGTCACCGGCTGGTGGTGCCGCGAAACGCTGCGCCGGGCGCTGGAAAACCTGGTGGCGAACGCGATCAAATACGGCGATGGCGGCACGATCCGCATCGCACTGACCGAAGCGCACGGCAATATCGTGCTCACGGTGCACAACACCGGCAATCCGCTCGACGAGGAACAGCGCGGCCGCATTTTCGATTATCTGCGGCGCGAGCGGCAAGTGCAGGCGCAGGGCTGGGGCATCGGCCTGCCGTTCGTCAAGCAGGCCGCCGAAAGCCATGGCGGCAGCGTGTCCGTGGACAGCTCGGCGGCCACCGGCACCACCTTCCTGATCGATGTGCCGGTCGACTGCCGTCCGCATGTCGACGCCGGCAGCCGCGCGGCCCCGCAAGCTACGCCGGCGTTGCCCGCGGCCGGGTGCCATCCCGTGCCCAAATAGGCGTGCTAAACCTGCAATGTTAGTATGGCGTTAAAATTGCGCCCGCCTTTCCGCACGCCTTGCACCAAGACCGGCGCTGTTTGATCACTGGTTTCATCGCTGGGTTCATCACTATTCACGCCAGGAAAATGCATGCCGCACACATCGACGCTCGTCCCACCCTGGCTTGGTGCCGGCCCGCTCATCGAACTGTCCCCCAGCCTGGCCGGCGCCGCGCTGCCCTCGCGCCGCTTTCCCGGAGCGCCCCCACCGCGCGACGCCGGCGTCGCCTGGGCCACCTACATCGCCCAAGCGCGCCGCAAATGCGATTTCATGTCGACCTGGGCCGAGCACCCCGAAGCGGCCGGGCGCGTGGCGCGAGACGTACGCGAAGGCACGCCCGAATCCGACGTGGTCCTGCTGGCCGGGCAAACCGTGTTCGAGAGCGACCTTCAACGCGCGCAGGGATCGCCTTTCATCGACTTCCTGGTTGCCTCCAAAGGGCTGGCGTATGCGCTGCAGGTCTTGCTGGAGCTGGAAAAGTTCTGGGTGTACTCGTTCATGGGCAGCGTCAGCCTGTACACATGCGATGGCGACGGCAAGCGCCTGTCCACCATGCACGCCGCCTTCTGCGCCACCGAACTGGCCCTGCGCGCCCACCTCGCCGTCGCCGACGCCGCCGTCTATGCGCAGTGCGTGCAGATGATCCGGAGCGCCGTGCCGACGCTGCATCCATGCCGCCAGCCGCTGCTCGGGGTGCTGCTGCCGGACGAGCCGGCGCTGTCCGACCAACTGGCGCTGCTGCCGGCCATCCTGGCGCATGATCAAAGCGCGGCCTGGCTGCGCCTGACCGCGACCGCGCCGGCCAGCCTGGCCGCCTTGAGCGGCTTGACGGCGCGCGAAGGCCACTGGCACCAGATGTACCACGCCACCCCGGCCGCCGTGGCCAGCGCGGTGCGCGAACGCGGCGTGGACGCGGTCGCGCTGCTGCAAGACGGCGCGGCCATCGCGGCGGCCGGGCGCGCACTGGCCTGCATCGGCACCCCCGCCTCGATGCGCGCCATGGCGCTCGCCTGCGATGTCAACAAGGACGCGGCGGTGCGTTTTTCGAAAGCGGCGCAGCGCTGGCCGCTGGCCGCCATCGCCGCGCTCAGTGAACTGGTCGCGGCCGACGGCGCCGGCCCGGCGTCGGCGCGCACGGTGCTCGCCGCCCTGGCGCACACGCACGCGCGCTCGCTGCCCGATTTCACGCCGTGGATATCGATTGAGGCGGCGCGCGTGCTGGCGCAGATCGGCGCGCGCGCCGCAACCGGCACCCCGGCCGATGATGCAGGCACGGCAGACCTGCCGCCGGTGCTGGCCTCGCCGCCCTGGCACGCGGCGCCCAAAAAAGCGGCGGCGCCGCTGCTGCTCGAAGCGCTCGCGCTGGCTCCTGTGGAACGCTGGAGCACAGCCGAACGCGCGACCATGGCGCACATTCCCGTTCCCCGATACGCCCCGGCCGACGTGCTACGCGACCCGGTCATGGCGGTCAAACACCTGGGAATCCAAACGTCGCCTTTTACCATGCAGGCCGCGCAGGCGGTCATGAAGGCCGACGCGGACGCGTTCATGGCGATCTGGGAGGCCCACCGCGGCGCCGATGCGTGGATCAGCGGCTGGATGCTCGCCAGCCTGCCGGAACCGATGAATGAACAGGTCTGGAACGCCTTGGACGGCTTCGAGGTAAGCGAAGCGCAGTGCGTGGTAGGCACCCTGGGCCTGCGCGGCTTGCCCAACCTGGTCACGCTGTGCGAACGCCGCCCCGCCCAGGAACTGCGGCACGCCCGCTATTTCGGCGCGGTGGAACTGGCGGCGCCGATGGCGCGCGCCTGCGCCACGCTCAAACCCGGCGCGCCGCGCAGCGCCGCGCGCGACTGGCTGCTGGCCAATCCCGAGCACGCGGCCTGCGGCCTGATCGCGCCGGCGCTGGGCAAGCCGGGTGCGGCCCGCGACCAGGCGCGCGCCGCCCTGCTCCTGATCGCCGGCGCCGGCCACGCGCCCTTGCTGATGCAGGTCGCGGCACGCTATGAGCAAGCGAAGGTGGAAGCGGCCTTGCGCGCCCTGCTCGAGCAGGACAGGCTCGATCGTCATCCGGCAAAAATCGCCAAGCTGCCCGACTTCTGGCAGCCACAGGGCTGGACCCGGCCGCGCCTTGCCGCCAGCGGCCAGCCACTCCCCGTCGCGAGCCTGGAGCATATCGGCGTCATGCTGCGCTTCCCGCACGCCGATGGCGTGTACGCGGGCGTGGACCAGCTGCACCAAGCCTGCACCGGCGAATCGCTGGCCGCCTTTGCGTGGGACGCCTTTCGCGCCTGGACCGATGCCGGCTCGGAATCGCGCGAGGGCTGGATTTTCAGCGCGCTCGGCCTGGTCGGCAACGACGACACCGCGCGCAAGCTGGCGCCGCTGATCCGCGCCTGGCCGGGTGAAGGCCAGCACGCGCGCGCCGTCACCGGCCTCGACGTGCTGGCCCGGCTCGGCAGCGACACCGCGCTGGTCCTCCTTAACGGCATCGCCCAAAAGGTCAAGTTCAAGGCCCTGCAAGAGCGCGCGCGCGAAAAAATCGCCGAGGTCGCCGCCGCGCGCGGCTTGACCAGCGAAGAGCTGGAAGACCGCCTGGCGCCGGACCTGGGCCTGGACGCGCAAGGCACGCTGCGGCTCGATTTCGGGCCACGCGCCTTCCTGGTCGGCTTTGACGAGGCGCTCAAGCCCTGCGTGCGCGACGCCGATGGCAAGCGCCTGCCCGACCTGCCCAAGCCGAACAAGGGCGACGACGCGGCGCTGGCCGATGCCGCCGTGGCGCGCTTCAAGCTCCTGAAAAAGGATGCGCGCACCATCGCCGCGCAACAGGTGCAGCGCCTGGAAGTGGCGATGTGCACGCGCCGGCGCTGGGACGCGCAGGTGTTCCACACCTTCCTGGCCGGCCATCCGCTGCTGCGCCACCTGGTGCAGCGCATCGTCTGGGGCGCCTGGGAGGCCGCTGGCCCCCGCCTGCTCGGATGCTTCCGCGTCGCCCCCGACGGCGCCCTGACCGACGCCGCCGACGACGCGTATGCGCTGCCGCCCGACGCGCTCATCGGCATCCCGCATGCGCTCGACCTGCCGGCGGCGCACGCCGCCGCCTTCGGCGCCCTGCTGGCCGACTACGAACTGACCCAGCCCTTCGCCCAGATCGGGCGCGACACCTACACCCTGAGCGACGCTGAAAAAACGTCCGACCGCCTGCTGCGCTGGAACGGCGCGGCGGTGCCCACAGGGCGGGTGCTGGGCCTGGCCGGCAAAGGCTGGCGGCGCGGCACGCCCGAAGGCGGCGGCGTCATCGCCAACGTCTTCAAATTCGTCGCGCCCGGGCGCATTGCGGTACTGTGGCTCGAACCGGGCATCCACGCCGACGCGACCGACAGCGCCGCCGAACAACGGCTGTGCGAGCTGGTCACCGGCGAGGGCGACAAATGGGGCTCGGTCGGCACCGCCGAACCGCTGTCCGCACTCGATCCGATCGCGGCCAGCGAACTGATTCGCGATATGCAGGCCTTATGCGCATGAACACCACCAGCCTTTCCGGAGCATCACCATGCTGATTCACGCCAGCAAGCTAGCCCTTCTCAGCGTGGCCATCGCGCTGCTGACCTTCGTCGTATTCGTGCTGGCATGGACTGAATCGCTTGGTTTCAGCTGCGGCAATTTCATGCTCGATTGCGTCGTCGACGCGGCCACCGCCCTGGTGATCGGCAGCGGCATCGGCATGTTCGTCGCCATGGCCTCGTTCAGTGAGCCCGATACCCTCCCCGGGCTGAAGTGGGTGAGCTTTGTGTTAAACGCAGTGCCGATGTTCCTCGGCGCCGCGCTCTGGGTTCTTATCGCCGGGTGAGCCGGGTACAACCACCATGACCTCCGAGAAGTTGCGCATCAAGCTGCTCGAGCGCCGCGTGCGCCAGTTCGCCGCCGCGCTGGACGGGCTTGGCGATGTGCGCATCACCATGCCCGCGCCGGGTGACTTCCTGCGTCATCGGCAAGCGCTTGCGCAGGCGAACGCGCTTGACGCGCCGACGCTGCGGCACTGGCCTCATCCGGTCGACCGGGCCGCCGTCCTGGACCTTGTCTGTGCCGGCATCGCCAGCGCCGGCCCCGAGGTTCACATCCCTTGCGGGCAGCCCTTCCACATCGTGGCGCGCATTGACGATTGCCGCGCCTTCGTCAGCAGCATCTGGCGCATGGAATCGACGCTCGACCTGACCTTGTACTTCACCTCACCCGCCGCGGTCATCGCGCTGCACGATCTCGAATACGCACTGGCGTACGTCGTCACAGCGCTCGGACACGAACCGCCCCAAGAATCTTAACAGGGCGCAATCGGCCCTGAATAAGCCTCATGCTCGCTGTCGTTAACCACAGTGACAGGAGAGCGATATGAGCAGCACCACCAACATCCAACGCCGCATGCTGCCGCAAGCGGCCGCCGGCCTCGTCGCAGCAGGCCAGCCCGGCGCAAGCAGCGCCGCCGCAGCGCCAGCGGCGGCAACCGGCAAGCCGGGCGACTTCGATTTTTTGTCGGGCGAGTGGAAAATCCGGCACAGGCAGTTCAAGGACACGCAGTGGGATGCATTCGACGGCGAGGCCAGCGTGAGCAGCCTGCTGGGCGGCCTGGCCAGCGTCGAGGAACTGCGCATCCCGTCACGCAACTTCAGCGGCATGGGACTGCGCATTCTCGATGTCAAGCAAGGACGCTGGGCCGACTACTGGTGCAACCGCAAGAACGGCGTGCTCAATCCGGCAAGCTGGGGCGGCTTCGAGGGTGGCGTGGGCACCTGGGACGCGGCCGATGTGGAAGACGGCCAGGCGGTCATCGTGCGCGGCGTCTGGGACCGCATCGGCCCGGCGTCGTGCCGCTGGCGCCAGGCGGTGTCGCGCGACGGCGGCCGCAGCTGGGCGGAAAACTGGATCATGGACTGGCAGCGCGCCAGCTGATCAGACCTGCCGAACCAAACGTCGACATGTAGAATTGATACGTTTTCGGCCGTCATCAGCACCCCGGCGCTGGCGGCCAGCCGGTCGAGGCGTGGATGAAAATGCAGTATGCATGGACCCTGGACGGACCCGGCCCGGCCGAGGCGGCAGCCACACTGGCCGTGGTCCGTGCCGGGGCGCAACGTGGCTAAGCGGCGGCGCAGTATAGGCTCGGCACGATCTACCTCGATGGCGAAGGTGTCGCGCAAAACCGGGCCGAGGGATACGCATGGTGGCGCAAAGCGGCCGCGCAAGGCTACGCCAAGGCCCACTTCGCTCTGGGAATGGCGCTGCATATGGGCGACGACGGTCAACCCGACCTGGAACAAGCCATCGTCTGGTACCGCAAGGCCGCCGAGCTGGGCCTGGCCGATGCGCAGCACATGCTGGGCGCGCTGCTGTTCGAAGGGGTCGGCCTTGCCGCCGACAAGGAGGCGGCACGGGCCTGGCTGCGCAAGGCGTCCGCGCAAGGACTGGCGCGCGCCCAGGCGTACTACGGAGCGATGCTGATCGACGATAACGGCCCCGGCTCGATGGAACCAGGTGTGGCCTTGCTGCGCATGGCGGCGGCACAAGACGACCCGTCGGGACAATCGTATCTTGCGCGCTGCTACGAAACCGGACGCGGTGTGGCGCGCGACGACGGCCAGGCGCGGGCGCTGTACGAGAAGGCCGCGCAGCGCACCATGGCCAACATCTACGAACGCGGCATTGGCGTGGCGGCCGATCCGGTCAGAGCTGCGGAGTGGCGCAAAGCGGCCGGGATTCCAGTCCCCCGGCCACGCTGAGCGCTACGGTGGGGGCGCAGGCGACGTACGGGTTTCGTGCATCTCCTGCTTGCTTACTTGCACATGGCGGACACGGTATAGGTGCTTGCATAACAGCGTTGTCACTGCACCTCTACCACGTAAAATTCCGTGGCTTCGTTCGATGCCTCCGCCCGTTTCGGATTGGCTTTTTTTTCCGCAGCTGTCCAGGAGCTTACGCGACGCATGCCCGGTGCTTTGTTTGTCCACTGATCAACCATGACAATCGCAGTGGGCTTGCCTTTGGGATCTTTCTCGACCTCGGCGAAACCATAAAATAGCGCGGCATGCCACCCTTTTTCGTTAGGAAACCGCCATTTGTTATTCACGAGCTTGAAGTTGGCGATGACCGTGCCAGGCGGCAGGGTAGTCAAATCGAGCACCCTGGCCCCGCGTTGCCATCTGCTTGTATGTCCAACATTGGTATATTCTTGAGGCAGGCGCACGCACTGCCCGTTTCCAATCTTTTTCGTGTCCGTGCGCTTCCATTCCGCCATCAGGTCATCCAGGTTGTCACGATAAACGACGGGGTGAGGCATTGCAACCTCCCCTTACGCGCAGCGGTTCGCTGCGCAATCCCAGCCGCCGGCGGAGTTGCCTTCTGGTCCGCCCTTGATGCCCTGGCGGGTGTATTTCCATTTCATCTTGGAATACGCCAGATGCACGTATTCAATCACGATGCCACTGTCGCCGCTATCGGGCGTCACGCTCGACACGATCACGTTTTCCAGATCCACGGTGTAATAATTGACCGGCTT
This sequence comes from Massilia sp. CCM 8734, assembly GCF_011682155.1. Classification (NCBI taxonomy): domain Bacteria; kingdom Pseudomonadati; phylum Pseudomonadota; class Betaproteobacteria; order Burkholderiales; family Oxalobacteraceae; genus Massilia; species Massilia sp. CCM 8734. The sequence continues at coordinate 191,148 of NZ_WHJI01000001.1, read as the reverse complement.
GCCATCGCCATCGGCGCGCATGAACTGGAAAGACGCTTTGGGAATGGTCTTGCCCATGGCGCAATGCTGTTGCAGGATCGGCGACGCCATGTCAGCGAGCTTCTTGAAAGACAGGTCCGACAGTTCCGCCCTGCCGGTGGTCATCCCGCCGGCCGTCGACGCTGTCGATGCACCCGGCTGGAACACGCTCCAGGTCACGCGCGATACCTCGATCCAGTCCTTGTGGCCCGCATCCGTGGATTCGCCTTTGATACCGTCGAGTTGCATGTAGACATCTGTTGCCATGTTGACTCCAAAAATATTAACTAATCAGTATTATCGCTGCAACGCCGCAGTATTGCTAATAAATTAATGTTAAATCGCAGACTTCGGGTTGATACAATTGCGGCAAGCCGAGGCCGGTGACGATAAGCTGATTCGATCCGGACCGCATCAGGATGATTACTTGCAACTCGCCCGGGCCTTCCAGACAGTTTGGCTGCGCGGCTTACTGGTCTGCGTGACGTGCAATACACACGAGCTCAGCTTGCTGTCGATCCGTTGCCAACGCTCCAGGCTGCCATCGCCCCACGTCTGCCCGCCATACACGCACACCAGCCAGTTATCCGTATCCGCGACGACGCCGAACTCGGTTTGCCACCCACCTTTGACCTTCCTGGAGGCAGGCGGAACCATTGTCTGCTCGCTGTACAGATCGCCATCGTGAATATACGTATAGCTCAGATGCGCCGGTTTCAGCAGTCCATGGCCTTCCGGATCGGACGAATCGGGCGGCAGCGTCAGCGTCTTGTTCCGATAGAAGTCAGGACACGTCACCTCGACGGCCTGTGCTGCCGAGGACAGGAAAATCGCTGCCAGCAAAAGCGCTTTCACGGCGCCGCGACTTGAAGATAGAGATTGCATGATCATGTTAACTCCCAAAAGCTGGACTGGATAATATTATCGCGGCAACATCATGCGATTGCCAATGAATGTCGACGCTAAAAGCCCGACATGTCGTCAATGCTGAGGTAACATCGTAGGCCTGCGGAAAATCAACGTCATTCCTGAGGCACACCATGAACGTTTTTTCGGATTATCTGGCACAGATGGACGAGCCATCCCAGCGCGCGCGAACGAGCGAGGTGCTCGATTGGGTCGGCCAGACATTCCCCGCGCTCGAACGCAGGATTGCCTGGAACCAGCCCATGTTCACCGATCACGGCACCTTTATCGTTGGTTTCAGCACGGCCCGGCATCATCTGGCGGTGGCTCCCGAAGCGGCCGCCATCGCGCACTTCTCCGGCCAGATCAAGCAGACCGGCTACGAGCACACCAAACTGTTAATCCGCATTCCCTGGCGCGCCGACGTCGACTTTTCCCTGCTCGGGAAAATCATCGGCTTCAACATCGCCGACAAAGCCGACTGTGCGACCTTCTGGCGCAAGCAGGCCAAGCCCGGCGCAGCCGCCAGCAGTCAAGGCTAGCGCGCCAGCGCCATGCGGATATGCGCGATCTTGTCCAACACCGCCGGGCGCGTTTCGTGCGCGCGCGCCACCACCTGCACGTCGATCGACAACAAGCGGGCCACAGCGGGCGGCAGCGCGCGGTAAGCCACGCCCAGGCGCGACGTCGCCCGCATCGATTGCGGGCACAGCGCCACGCCCTCGCCCGCCGCCACCGCGGCCAGCAACAGCGTGAAGTCTTTCGGTTCGGGCCGGCGCGGGGCCGCATAACCGAGGTGCCTGAAAGCGCGCTCGCACTTGTCGTAAAAAGCCGGATTGTCGGCGCGCGCGAACCAGAACAGCGGCAAGTCGACGACGTCGGCCAGGTCGACCTGCGCGTTTGCCGCCGCCGGATGCGTCTCGGGCAAGACCAGGATCATCGGTTCGCAAGCGAGCGGCGCGACCGCCAGGTCCGCCCCCGACGCGGCGATATCGCCGACGATCGCCAGATCGAGCGCGCCACTGCTCACGCGCTCGGCCAGCTGGCGCGACCATGCCCGTTCCAACGCCCGCCCGCCGGTAAAGGCCGCATCGCTGACGAGCGCATGCAAGGCCGGCATCAGCGCGTGATTGATCACGCTGGTCAGGCCCATGCGTACCGCATCGGCGTCGTCGCAGTTCGCCCGCACGCCGCCAACGGCGGCATCGAGCGCCAGCAGCAGCTTGTGCGCCTCTTCCCTGAACGCGACGCCGGCCGGGGTCAGGCTCACGCGCTGCGTGTCGCGCTCGATCAGGCGCACCCGCAGCATCTCTTCCAGGCCCTGGATCTGGCGCGACAGCGGCGGCTGCGACATGTTCATCAGCTCGGCGGCGCGGCGGAAATTGAGCTCTTGCGCCACCGCCAGGAAGCACTGCAAGGCCCTGGTGCTGGGTAAATGTTTCGACAGCATCAGCATAAGTAGGCTCCGGAACCGGTTTTCGCGAGGATGCGGCGCAACAGGGACAGGCGCATGGTCCATTATCCCATCCTTGCGCATCGCCTGCCGGGCCGGTTTAGAATGCGCAAACCGATCATATTGCTGTTATCGAGGACGCGGCATGGTCTAGCCTAAAAGGAAACTACTGCCCAAGGAGTTCGAGGCGATGCTCGACAACGGCGATCTCGATGAACTGAAAGCCGTGTTCGACACGCGCCTGATCGACGCCCGTGGCGGCGACGACAAGCGCAGCGCGCTGGCCTTCGACCTGTGCCCGGACCCGCTGGCGCGCTGGCTGCTTGCGCAAGGGGCTGATCTGTACGCGACCAACACCTCCGGCGACACGCCCCTGCACCTGCGCGCATGCAGCTGGCGCGGCCGCATCGGGGTGTTGCTGGAACTGGGCGCGGACGTCAACCGCCCCAGCGCGTCCGGCGCCACGCCGCTGCACGACGCCGCGCGCTGCCACCGCGCCGGCAGCACCGGCGTGCTGCTCGCGCACGGGGCGCGCGTCGACGCCGTCGACGCACAGGGCTTGACGCCGCTGGAACTGGCGCTCAAGACCTGCCACAACGCGCAGCTGACCGAGATGATCGTCATCGCCAGGGACCTGCTGGCGGCCGGCGCCCACATCACCGCGCCGATGAAGGACCATGTGCGGATGATCGGCACCCGGTTCGACCAATCCCGCGCCGTCTTCAGCGCCGAGCATGTCGCCGCCGCCAGCGCCGCGCTCGACGCGCTGTACGCGCTGTTCGAGGTGGCGCCACCGCGCTAGCGTGCGCCCGTCAGCGCGCCGATCAGGGCGCGCGCCGCCGCCGACGGGCGCCGGTGAGCGGCATAAATCGCCGAAAACGCACGCGTGCGCCCGCGCATGGCGGGCAGCAGCTCCACCAGTTCGCCCCGCTCGATGCGTTCGCGCACGATGAAGTCGTAGCTCTGGCACACACCCAGCCCATGCGCGGCCAGCGACACCACGCCGAGCACATCGTCTGAGACGGTCAAGCGCGCCGCCGGCGACCAGTCCACATCGCCGCCCGCATCGCGCAGCAGCCAGGGCGAGACGCGCCCGGTGCTGGGCATGACGAAGCAGATGCAGGCGTGCCGCTGCAGCTCGTCGAACGAGGCCGGCGTGCCCGCGCGTTGCAGGTAAGCCGGCGAAGCCACCAGGCACAGCGGCGCGTCTTCCAGCTTGCGCGCCACCATGCCGCTGTCGGGCAGCTCGCCCAGGCGCACCGCCACGTCAAACCCCTCCGCCACGAGGTCCACGTTGCGGTTGGCAATGTTGAGTTCCACCCGCACCAGCGGATACTGCCGCGCAAAGGCGTCGAGCAAGGCCGGCAGGCGGTAATGGCCGTACGTGGTCGGCACGCTCAGCCGCACCCGCCCCGCCACCTCGTCGGCCTGGCCCAAAATGGCGCGCTCGGCCTCGTCGATCAGCGCGAACGCGGACAGCGACTGTTCCAGGTACAGCCGGCCGGCATCGGTGATGCTCAGGCTGCGCGTGGTGCGGCGCAACAGCTGGCTGCCGAGGCGTTGCTCCAGCCGGACCAAAGCGCGGCTGACGACCGACGCCGTGGTCGCCAGGGTCACCGCCGCCGCCGTCAGCGAACCGTGCTCGGCCACCGCCAGGAAAATCTCGACATCGCCCAAATGCCCGTAACGTCGCGCCATTTTTGCCTTTCAAGAACTAATCATTGACCGGGCAGGTAGTTTATCTCCTTTCAAGGCGCGAATATAGTCTTGCCTACGCTAACTACCGAAGGAAACCGACTATGAACCACCTCAAACCCCTCGTCGCCGCCATGCTGCTGACCCTGGCAGGCGCCAGCCAGGCCGCCAACGTGCTGGTCGTGTTGTCCGACGCCAACCACCTCGAGCTGAAGGATGGCAAACGCTACCCGACCGGCTTTTACCTGAACGAACTGGCCCAGCCGCTCAAGCTCCTGCTCGACGCCGGCCATGACGTCACCTTCGCCACGCCCACAGGACAGGCTCCGACGGTCGACGCCACCTCGCTCGACGTCATGTACTTCGGCGGCGATGCGGCCACACTCAAGCAGCATCAGGACCTGGTCGCCAAACTCGAGATCACCTCGCAGCAGCGCTCGCCGGTAATCAGCCTGGCGCGGGTCGAGCAGATCGGCTATGCGCGTTACGACGCGCTCTACATTCCGGGTGGGCACGCGCCGATGCAAGACCTGATCCGCAGCGCCGCGCTCGGACGCCTGCTTGCCCACTTCCACCAGGCCGGCAAGACGACCGCGCTGGTGTGCCACGGCCCGGCGGCGCTGCTGTCGGCACTGAGTAAGCCGGAGGCCAGCATCGAGCGCATGGAGCAAGGCGGCAAGGCGACGCCGCCGGGCTGGATCTACGCGGGCTACCGCATGACCGTGATCAGCAACCAGGAAGAAGGCCTGGCGCAAGGTTCGCTCAAGGGAGGCGTCATGAAACTGCTGCCGCAAACGGCGCTGGAAACGGCCGGCGCGCGCTACAGCAGCAATGCCACGCCATGGACCAGCTACGTGGTCACGGATCGGGAATTGATCACGGGCCAGAATCCGGCGTCCGCCCTGCAAGTCGGGCAAGCACTGCTCGATCGCCTGACGAAATAGCACCTCGCCGGCCCTTCTAAGCTTATGTGAAATGCGTCGTTCTGTTAACGCCGGGCGCAAATTATAGTGGCAGCCCGTTCGGCCGCAGTGCCGGCGCCCCATCACTGAGGAGTCAACAGAATGAAGCAACACGGTTATCAAAGCGCCCCCCAAGGTCTGCGTCTCAGCATCCTGGCCATGTCGATGGCGTCGCTGTGGATTCCGGCCCTGGCCCAGACCGGCGACACCAGCGCCGGCGCCGAGACGCCGCCGGCCGTGGTGGTGACCGGCACCCGCGTATCGAACCGTTCCGTGCTCGATACGGCCTCCCCGGTCGATGTGGTGTCGGCCGACCTGATCAACAACAATGGCGTGACCGAAGTGAGCCAGGCATTGTCGGCCGCCCTGCCCGCGCTGAACTTCCCGCGTCCGGGCCTGACCGACGGCACCGACACCGTGCGCCCGGTCACCCTGCGCGGGCTGGCGCCGGACCAGGCGCTGGTGCTGGTCAACTCCAAGCGCCGCCATGCGTCGGCGCTGGTCAACGTCAACGGCACCGTGGGGCGCGGTTCGGCCTCGGCCGACCTGAACACCATCCCGGCGGGCATCATCCAGACGGTGGAAGTGCTGCGTGACGGCGCCGCCGCCCAGTACGGCTCGGACGCGATTGCCGGCGTGATCAACTTCCGCCTGCGCGAAAACCGCAGCGGCGGGGAAGTTGGCGTGAGCACCGGCGCGCGCATCTCGGAATACGACTACAACACCGGCGCCGTGCCGGCCGGCCTGGCGCTCGACGTGCCCAACAAGCGCAAGCGCACCGACGGCCAGACCACCACCGTCAGCGGCTGGAAAGGCTTTACCTTGGGCGAGGACGGCTTCCTGACCGTGGCGGCCGAATACAAGAAGCAATCGCATACCGAGCGCAGCGCTTACGACGTGCGCCAGCAGTATCCCCTCATCAACGGCAAGTTCGACCCGCGCGAGCAAACCATCAAGCGCTACAACACCTGGGGCGGCGAGCCGGAACTGACCCAATCGACCATCTTCGCCAACGCCGGCATTGCCTTATCGGGCGAGGCCAAACTGTACGGCTCGGCCAGCTACCAGAAGCGCGATTCGAGCGCCGCCGGCTTCTTCCGCCGTCCGCTGCAAGATGAAAACATCGTCTCGGTCTATCCGGATGGCTACCTGCCCGTCATCGCGCCGACGGTGGACGACTTCAGCGCCACCGGCGGGCTGGCGTGGAGCGCGCAGGGCTGGGACTTCGACGCCTCGCTCGGTTTCGGCCGCAACAAAATGGCGTTCACGGTCGAAAACTCGCTCAACCGCTCGCTCGGCGCGACCAGCAAAACCGAATTCGACGCCGGCGGTTTTGCCTACGACCAGCTGACCCTGAATTTTTCGGCCGTCAAACCGGTCAGCGTGGCCATCTTGCCGGCGCCGCTGAACGTGGCCGTGGGCGCCGAAGCGCGCCGCGAAAACTATGAACTGTGGGCCGGCGAGCCCGATTCTTACCGTTACGGCGGCGTGACCCTGGCCGACGGCCGTCCGAGCGCGGCCGGCTCGCAAGTGTTCCCCGGCTACACCCCGGCCAACGCCATCGACAGCGGGCGTCATTCGATCGGCGCCTTCCTCGACCTGGAAACCAAGCTGACGTCGGAGTTGCTGACCTCGCTGGCGGTGCGGGCCGAGCGCTATTCGGACTTCGGCAGCAACGTCACCGGCAAACTGGCCACGCGCTACGATTTCACGCCGGCGTTCGGCCTGCGCGGCTCGCTGCAAAACGGCTTCCGCGCGCCTTCTCCGCAGCAGCAGTTCTACACATCGACCGCGATGACCTTCATCGACGGCGCGGCGTTCAATATCGCCACCTTCCGTCCCGACGACCCGGTGGCCGTCGCGCTCGGCGCCAAGCCGCTGGAAGCGGAAAAATCGGTCAATCTGGCGCTTGGCGCGGTGGCCCGCATCGGCCCGGTGAGCCTGACGCTGGACGCCTACCGCATCAAGATCCGCGACCGCATCGTGCTCAGTGAAAACCTGACGCAAGCGAATGTGCGCCAGTTCCTCAGCGCCAATGGCTACAGCGGCGTGGGCGGGAGCCGCTTCTTCATCAACGGCGTGAACTCGACCACCACGGGTATCGACGTGGTGGCCAACTGGCCGTTGCGCAGCGCTGCGGGCCTGATCGACCTGACCCTGGCGGGCAACTTCAACACCACCGAAGTGACGCGCGTACCGGTCACGGCGCAGCTCGAAGCGCTGAGCCCGGCGCCTTCCCTGTTCGGGCGCGCCAACGTGCTCGGTATCGAAGAAGGCCAGCCGAAGAACAAGATCAGCGCCAGCGCGCGCTGGAAGCTGGCGCAATGGGGCGCGACCTTCAACGCCACGCGGTACGGCAAGGTGCTGTCGGCGGGCAGCACGCAAGCGAGCGATTTCTGGCTGACGCCGAAGACCGTGGTCAACCTGGAAGCGCGCTACACCCTGGCCGGCGGCGCGACGCTGGCGTTGGGCGCGGACAACCTGTTCGACGTGTATTCGGACCCGGTGCCGGCCTCGCTCAACACCACGGCGGCGGTGCCGTACGCCAACCGCGCGCCGTTCGGCCGCTCGGGGCGCTTCGTGTACGCGCGGGCCAGCTACAAGTTCTGACGTTCATCTGGCGCCGTAGCGCGCGACAATCTCGTCGTAGCTACGGTCCCTGCGCATGGCGTTGAGCGCACGATTGAAAGCGTCGCGCAGTTCGGGACGGCGAAACGCGACCTTGAACCCGGTGGTCGCATCGAAAATCGCATGGTAGTCGAGTTCGACCTGGGTGTTGAACTCGGCACTGTATTGCTTGCGATACCACTCGAAGACCTTCTTGTCGACGATGATCACGTCCACCCTGCCAACCCAGAACATCCTGTTCTGGGCCTTCTGGTTAGCCGGCTGGAAATAGTTCCTGGGGAACAGGCCATTCGCGCGAGGCCGGTAGCGCGCCTCGAAGACCTGCCCCAGGTCGCGCCAGCCATTTTGCCAAATGGCGAAGGTGTAGCGGTCGAGATCGGCGATCGCCTTGAGCGCGATGCGCTTGTCCCTGCGCGAAATGGCCACGTTCTCATACCTGATGAATTCGTCCGAGAAGTACACGCCATCGGCGTCGCTGCCGCGCACGCTCACGGCCAGGTCGACGCCTTCGCCCTCAATGAATGGCAGCAGCCGTACGTTGGGGGCCTCATGAAAGGCCACGCGCCGTCCGGCGCGCCGCAGCGCTTCGGCGACCAGGTCGACTTCGATGCCGACCGCATTGCCTTGCGCGTCAAGAAACGAGAACGGCGGCCTGTTGCCCTGCTTGAGCGCCAACAGATCGGCCGCCCGCGCGGGCGCGGCCAGGCTCAACAAAACAGCAATGCACAGCGCGGCCAGTGTGTTCACCGGACGCTCGCGAGGCCGGTAACAGGGCACGGCCCGCCCGACAACGCCCGTGAGGTGCTGTACTCGATAATTGTTTTCACTGGCTCCTCACGATGTCTGCAAAGGGAGGAAGAACGAAGGTCGCCACCTTTGTTTTGAACGATGACCCTCATCGCATATAGTTGCTTATATCACCCATTAAAGATCTTTTCAAAAATTGCGTCAATATTTTAGTGAATTTGGGAAACAAATTCCTTTCCGACGGCCAAGCGTGGATACGGCACAAGGGTGGCCATCCATCGCGAGCAGCCATCGAAGCGAGCAATTGCGCAAGGGGGATTAGCGGGGCGGCGTTGTGTTCTCGATGTGACGTCGAGCGGGGTCGCAGTGCGCTACGGCGGCCACCACCGGTGTCACGCCCCTGGCATCGGATGCCGAGCCGATGAAACCTGCGGTCCTATCGCCGTATCGACGCCAGGGCGACATCATTGCGCAGACGGATATGAAACGGCACCGAACAGCTTTGCGCGATTTTTTGTTGCGGCGTCAGATTCTGCCCGCCGTAAGCGCTGGTAAATGACACCTCGATTTTGACGATCGTCCATTTGTTGGCGTGTACGCCCAATATTGCCAACATGTGCACCGGCGCCCGTCCGCATCGAGCTCCAGCAACCCGGTGTCAGGTCTGACAAACGGACACAAACTCGAGCGTAAAGCAAACGACTGGCCATCTTATGCTGAGTTCGTGTCCGAATGTCAGACCTGACACCGGATTTAGGCAGGATAAGTCTCCTCGAAGTGTTTTACGGATGCCTCAATTGCACTTAACTCCTTCGTGGTCCGGCTTGCGAGCGCGCGGCGCAGTAGCGGAACCGCCTTCGCCACAAGGGCCTGATGTTCGATATAGCCCGAATCGACGGCAATCTCGGTAAGCATGCTACCCAGAATATAGGGATCGACGGTCGTGGCGGCTGCCTCCATATACCGAACCGCATCTGGCGCAGAAATACCATAAAGAACATCAAACGCAGAGGCCTGATAATACACGTCGCCGATCTCCTCGCGCAGGATCCTCAATGCCACCTCCCGCGCACGCGCTTTATCTAACTTCGCCAGCGCTTGCAGGGCGTCACCACCTTCATCAAAATCCTCGACGACAATTGCCTGCTTCTCCAGCCGGGATAGTTCATTCAATACGGACGCGTCAGTTTTTGTCATTTGTAGAAAGTATCCGGGGAGGCAGCTTCATCCCAGCTGTCCAAGGCTCCGCCCGCAGCCAGGAAGTCGATGGCCGCGCCGATGCACTCTTTCGCGCTCGGCATGAGCCCAGCCTCATCCTCACCCAGCAGCGCGCGCATCAATGCCGGCGCGAGCACGATGTCGATCAACTGCGTAGCGGGCACGGTCGCCCTGGCGATCGCATCGGGTTCGGACGAGCGCGCGGCAATGGCGTCGGCAACCCGCCCCACGCCCATGCGCCAGCGCACCTGGTCGGCACTCAGTGCCATGTCGCGCAAGCGCGGCGCTTCCGCGACGAGCAGGCGCAGCAAAGCGACCGCATCCGGCTGCAAGGCTTTCTCCACCACGCTCAGGCAGGCCACTGTCATGCGTTCGCGCAAGGGGCTGTCGGCAACGTCGAGCGCGTCGGGCGTCGCAAACAGGCGCGCAAGATTACTCTCGATGAGTGCGGCGAACAGCGCCCCCTTGTTGGCATAGCGCGCATAGATGCTCGCCTTGCCGGCGCGCGCATCCAGGGCCACCTGGTCGCAACTGGTGGCGTCGAATCCCAAGGCCAGGAACAGCCGCGTCGCCGCGTCGAGAAGCCGGGCATCGACCTCACCCTTGCGCCCCGCCGCCGGCCGCCCTCCGGCGCCGCGCTTGTCGTGTTCTACCGCGTCCATGCTGTCCTTCCCCACAGCGTCGTTCCTCATGTCGAATTGAATCTGTTCTAATCTAGACTGAACCGTTCAGTTCAGTTTAAATCCAGCAAACCCGCTGATTGTACCCGCGTCCCACCTGCCCTGCCGCCGCGGGCCAGCCGATGCACACCGTGAGGGCAACACCATGTCCGACGCAGTCCATCCATTCCATCTGTCCATTCCCCAAGCCGAGCTGGACGACCTGCAGCGACGCCTCGCGCAGACCCGCTGGCCCGATGCCGAGACCGTGCCCGACACCAGTCAGGGGCCGCAACTGGCCAAACTGCGCGCGCTGGTCGCCCGCTGGCAGGATGGCTACGACTGGCGCCGCTGCGAAACCCTGCTCAACGGCCTCGGCCAGTACCGCACCGAAATCGACGGGCTCGACATCCATTTCCTGCACCTGCGCTCACCCGAGCCGGACGCGGTCCCGCTGCTGCTCACGCATGGCTGGCCGGGATCGGTGCTGGAGTTTCGCAAGGTGATCGGCGCGCTGACCGACCCGGTCGCGCATGGCGGCAAGGCCCGCGACGCCTTTCACCTGGTCATTCCTTCGCTGCCGGGCTTCGGCTTTTCGGGCAAGCCGGCTGCCACCAGGTGGAACGTCGGCCGCATCGCGCAGGCGTGGACGACCTTGATGGCCCGCCTCGGCTATGCGTCCTGGGCGGCGCAGGGAGGCGACTGGGGCGCGGCCGTCACCACCACGCTGGGCTATATGGCGCCGCCGGGCTTGATCGGCATTCACCTGAACATGGTCATGTTCCAGCCGACCGAACAGGAGCGGGCCAACGCCACGCCGGCCGAGCAAGCGATGTTGGACGACGCCCGGCGCTACAATCAAGAGTTCTCCGGCGACTACCAGCTGCAAAGTTCGCGCCCGCAATCGGTCGGCTTCGGCCTGGCGGACTCGCCGGCAGGACTGGCCGCATGGATCTATGCGTTGTTCCAGGACGTCTCCGACAGCGGCGGCAACGCCGAAAGCGCATTCGAACTGGACGACATGATCGACGACATCATGCTGTACTGGCTGCCCAACACTGGCGCCAGTTCGGCCCGCCTGTACTGGGAAACCATGCAGGCGATGCGGCAAGGCGGCATGCCGTCCGCGCCGATGGCGACGCCGGCCGGCATCAGCATGTTTCCGGGCGAGCAGACCAGGCTGTCGAAGCGCTGGGCCAAACGGCGCTTTGCCAAGCTGCTTCACTTTAACGAGCTTGAACGCGGCGGCCATTTTGCGGCGCTGGAGCAGCCTGCGGACTTTATCGGCGAGGTCCGGGCAACGTTCCGGTTCGCCCGATAAGCCTTGCGGTCAGAACGAGTGGATGATGCCCAATGCAATGCCGGTCTGGCTTTGGTCGGCGATGGCCCCTCCCAGCCCGGCCAGGGGCGAGCTGTTGTTGACCAGCGCTTCCGTCGCGCCGTCGGCATTGCTCAGATACGCCACGTTGGCGATCAGGCTGGTGCGACTGGAGAGGGTGTAGCGGCCGAGCCAACGAAGCACGGTCGTCTTGTTGGAGAAGGTCTTGTTCTCGCGATAAACGACGTTACCCGACATTGTGAACGCACTCGACACCGTATAGTCCACGCCGGCCTCGACAACGCTGGCCTTACTCTTGGGTAAGCTGATAATGGACTGGAACTTGCCGGGACCGCCGATATCGCTGGCGGCATAGCCGAGCCGCGCACGCCATGCGCCGACGCTGTAGCTGGCGCCCACGGTGCTGACCGTGTAAACGCTCGCGCTGGCGTTGGCCGCCTCTTCATGAGCGTAGCTGGCGACCATGTAGAACGGTCCCTGCGCATAACGCAGCGCCAGGTTGTACATGCTGCCTGCGGAAGCCTTGCCAGCGACTTCGCCAAGCCCGTACATCGCCCCACCCTGCAGGCCGCCAACCGTCGGGGTGACGTATTTGATGGTGTTGTCATACACCGCGCTGAGGGCCTCGAACTCGGTCAACTTGAACACCCCGCCGGCATGGTAGCCCCCCATGAACACGCTGCCCACCATCCAGTCGTCATTGAAACCCCATTGCCGGCCTACCGTCAGCGTGCCCAAAGCACCATCCAGGCCGACGTAGGCGTTACGGGAAAACAGCAGACCCGTCGACGTCTGGCTGCCCTTGCTGGGCTTGATCCCCGCCTGCAGGGTAAACACGGCGTTCACGCCGCCACCCAGGTCTTCCTTGCCGCGCACGCCCACATGCGACATGCCCATGATGCCATCGCCCGCAACGATCTTCGATTGCGAACCTTCTCCGATATTGCTGACCGACATGAAGCCGGTGTCGAGAACGCCCCCGACGGTGATGCTGCCCTGCGCCATTGCTGGCGAAGCCAGCGCACCTGATACGACTGCGGCCATACTGCACCTGATAATTCTTTTCAATTGCACTCCTGATGACTTCTTTAATAGGTGGAGGAACGATGTCCGCCACCTTGCTAACAAAAAACTTTTATTGTCTAAATGTACTCGCATAGGTATATGCATGCGCCATTGGAATGGCTTTCAGAAAATGTGTCAAATTTTCTTTTGTTTTATGAAACAGATTTACAGCGGAAGTAAGTGCCTGCATGCAACACGAGGGGGCGACCCCATAGGGCGCGGACGGAGGAAGAGGTAATTATCGGGGAGGAATTTAGGAGGACAGCATTGTAAACAAAAAACAACATCCACCACGTTTACCGCCCCTGGGGAGGCACGGCGTGGTTACCGCTGAGACTACTCTTCATGGTCTTTGATCCAGCTGTCAAAATCGTCTTGCGTTGAGATGCTGCCGTAGGCCCAGTTGTTGTTCCAACAAACCCCATCCGTTTTTGCTCGTGCGTATTGCGAGCTTTCAACGGACACATTCTCGAAACGGGCGCCGGTCAAGTCGGCATCCCTGAAATCGCAGGTTTTGATGCCGCCATTGCGAAATGTGGCGTTGCGCAGATTGGCATGCCTGAAATCGGCATACAAATTGCAGTCCTGAAACACCACATCCTCCAACACCTGCCCCTCGAAACTCTCACGGCAGATCGTCAGGCCTTGAAAGCACCGTTCGCCGCGTTCGTATGCGGCTAATACTTCAGAGGCAATATCTGTACTGTCCATTTGCCTCCCGGTGCGCCCGCGCTCGCGGTGGCTCGCGCAGTGCCAGGCCTGACATCATCAATCAATCAATCAGTGACGCGCCGCCTGTTGGCGTCGACGCACCACGCCCGCAGCCACCAGCCCGATCCCAATCAGCAAGAAGCTTCCCGGCTCGGGCACCACCTGCACCGAGCCGCCATCGGCCGCCACGGCAATCTCGTTCAGGTTGGCGTCCAGGAACAGCACGTCGGAAAACGTCAGCGCCGCATTGCCGTTGCCGAAGGTATCGAAACTGAAGAGCCCCAGCTCGCCGCTGCCGGACGCGCCCGGCCCCGCGCCAACGAGCGTGTTGAACACGAATGAAATCGTGCCGGTCGCGTTGTCGATCGTGCCGCCGTCGCTGAAGGTCGTGCCTGCACCGCTCAAAAACGCCCCCTCCTTGACACCGCTCGCCTTGAGCAGCGCCGCATCGAAGCTGAGCGTGAATTGGTAGCCGTACAGGTCGGTAATATCCGAAATATTCACCGCCAGGTCGACCTTGCCGCCCGATACCACCGGCGACGGCACGGCGTTCACCGACAGCGTCGGAATGGCAAACGCCTGCGTGCTCGCGGCCAGCATCATGGCGGCGAAGAGTTTCTTGAATGTCGTCATCTGTTCATCCTCATGCCCCGTGGGGCTCAATATGCGGTAACGACCGGCCCGATGCGCATGCACCCGGCCGGCCGTGCTACGGTCAGTTGCAGGCGGCGCCTTTGGCCAGGCGCTGCGCTACGTAAGTGAGGTCGCGTGCGTTGACGACACCGTCGGCCAGCACATCGGCGCGCGCGTCAAAACCGTCCTGGCCCGTGCGTTTGCCGAAAGCGGCCTTGACCAGCGCCAGGTCGGCGCAGTCGACGCTGCCGTCCATGTTCTGGTCGCCCGCGAGGTGGATGCCGAAGTCGGCGTTGGAGATGTCGAAAAACACATTGCCCACCGCTTCCACCTTGATCCGCGCCGCCGACGCCGGCGCCGCCGGCAAGGTGACCTGGGCGCTGCCGTTGTTGGGCACGCCTTCGGCCAGCAGCACCGGCCAGGTCTTGCCGCCGTCGGTCGAGAGCGCGATGTTCACGCTGGCCGCGCCGACCGGGGCCACGTCGGTGTTGGCGACGTTCCAGGTGACGGTCTGCAGCGAGCCCGGATCGAGCGTTTGCGCCGTATTGGGCGACGTGACCAGGAACGGGCCGGCCTCGGGCGCGAGCACCAGCGAGGTGCTGGCGCTGTTGACGCCGCCCCGGCCGTCGCGCGCCGTCAGCTTGAAGTTGAGCGAGGCCGGCGCCGCGTTGGTGCCGGCCAGGCCGACGTAGGCTGCGGTCGGAAGATATTCCGAATAGCACTCGATGTCGGCCAGGCTCGGCGGCGTGGCCGCGACGGCGCACGCGCCCGTCATCGCGTTGGTGTTGTTCGACAGGATCTGCGCCAGGTCAGGGAACACCCGCGTCGGATCGCTTGTGGTGTGGTTTTCGCCCGGCGAGTTGTACTCGAGCGTGGCGGCGGCGCTCACGGTGGCGCGCGTGCCGAACTGGCGGAACAGCGGGCCATTGAGCTTGACGTTGCTGGTCAGCCCGGTGCCGCCGGCGGCGCCCCGGTCGTTCTGCTCCCACATGTAGGTGAGCGGGTCGCCATCGGCGTCGGTCGCGCTGCCGGTCAGGGCGAACGGCGTGCGCACCGGAATCGTGTAGCTGGCCGCCACCGTCACCACCGGCGCGTTGTTGCCCGTCGCGACGACGCTGCCGCCACGCGTAGTCGGCCCGCCCACGGCGACTTCGCCCACGAAACCACTCGATCCCGCCGTGAAGTCGACCAGTTGCAGGGGCGCGACATTGAGGCCGGCCAGCTTGCCGTTGAACGTCACGGTAAACGCCGCGTCGCTCAGGGCGCTGACGCTCACCGTGCCGCCCGCCGGCCATCCCGGACTGCCTTCCAGCGCGGCCTTGACCCCGGCCGTGGTGTAGTTGGTGCCGCGTACGATCGGCGCCGACAGGTTGCCATTGACCTTGATGCGGAATTGCTGGCCGGCCGTATTGAAACCGCGCAGCGCGGCGACCTGCACTTCGTTCAGGATCGACTCGGCGCTCGAGGTGTAGGCGACGACTTCATCGAAGCTGCGCTGCGACCAGTACGGATCGCTGTGCGGCTGGAGGTTGTCGGCGCCGCAAATGCCGGCGTAGGCCATGATCGACGAGCCGCTGCCCACTTCGACCGAGGTGCCCGGATTGCGGTTGCCGCCGCTGCAATTGGAGATGACGCCGTTGAAGGTGTGGTTGCCGGCGAACTGGTGCCCGAGTTCGTGCGCCACATAGTCGACCGCGAACGAGTCGCCGATCGGTTTCGGCAGGCCGGTGCAGCCCTGCGCCTTGCCGTTCGCGCCGACCACGCCCAGGCTGGCGACGCCGCCGCCGTTCAGGCCGAGCGCGATGTGGCCGACGTCGAAGTTGCCGGCGCCGGCCAGCAAGCCGGTGACGACGCGGTTGCGCGACAAGGTGCCGCTGCCGCAGCCTTCGGCCTGGGTCGGCGTGAAGCACGCCGCCGCGCCGCACGGGCCGTTGGGTTCCGTCATCTGGGCGGCGGTGTCCAGGTTCAGGGCGTCGGTGGCGTCGATCAGCACCAGGCGGATCGAGGTCTCGTCTTCATACACTTGCGAAACCCGATTGATCAGCGTCACCTTGGCGGCGGTGACGTTGGCCGCGCCGCCGAAATAGGTGGCGTAGGTCGGGTCGGTGACCAGCGCCAGCCGGTAGGTGCGCAACTGGTCGCTGACGGCCACGTTCGGCGCCATGGCGCCATCCATCACGCGAAACGGCACGGCGCTGGTGTTCTGGCCGTCGGTGGCGCTGAGGTCGAACGCGCCGGCGCGGCCTGCCGGCAGGGTCACGCGGATCGTGCCCCGGCCATCGGCCGTGGCGGTGGCGCTGTGCAGGGTGGCCGTGTCGCCTTCGCCGCGCACGCTCAGGTTGACAGTGGCGCCGGGCGCGAAGCCGGTGCCGAGCACCTCGACCGGAACGCCTTCTTTATAGAAGGAATGCGACAGCGCCAGTTGCGCTTCGGGCAGCGCGCCTTCGACCAGCGGGCCGTGCTGGTTGATCAGGTCGCTGCGGCTGTAGCTGGCGTACAGGCTGGTATCGAGATGGTAGTACGGGTCCACGTACCAGCCGCCGTTGGCTGAACGTACCGAGGCGTGCAAGCCGAGCGGGGTGATATCCATGCGCAAGGTGGCGCTCGGGTCGTCGATGCCCCGGCCCTTGTAGGTCTTGATGCCGGGGTGCTTGGCGGCGAGCGCGGCTTCCATGATGGGGGACTCGACCAGGGTGAAGCGCTGGTAGCCGCCATCCGGGTGCGGCAGCGAAATGGTCTGGCTGCTGGCCATCATGCTGCTGCCGCGTTCGAGCGGGGCGCTGGCGGTGAGCGAGGCCATGCCGGCCGCGTCCAGGGTGGCGCCACGGAAGCGCTTGAGCGAAAGGGCCGGTGTCTTGGCGCTGGCGATGCCCATGCGGCCGCTCGAGACGGTCGCATCCTGCCAGTACGGGGCGGCGCGCTGGCTCGAGACCGGCGCTGCGGCCGGTGCGGCCACGGCGGCCTGCGCCAAGGGCGCGGCGGCGGCGAAGGCCAGGGTGATACACAGGGCAAGGGAGGATTTCTTGCATGCGGCGCTACGCGGATGTTGCAACCCGCCGTTGTACAGCGGATTCCAAGGCTTCATTGTCATGCGGTGCCCTTTCGCGGCTTGGTCAATATTCTGGTCGTGGTGAGATGTCTTCCTGCGCATTGTTCCGGATCAACGGGCATGTTTTTTGGTCAAAAAAGCCGCCCTGGCCTGGCTGCAAATAATGCAACTAAACTGTACTAATAGTATTGCTGGATTGGCATTTGACACAAGATTAATTTTGAATTTTTGCAACAACCGGGTGGGGACATGCCGGGTGGGTATCAAGGAGGGATGCCACGCTCAAGGCGTCGTCAGGAACCGCCAATGATCGACCCTGGAAATGCATGACTTCCTGCCCTTCATAGTTTTTCGTGCAGTACCTGCTTGACAAAGGATGAACGCATGGATAACTTAAGACATCCCCGTGAGGAACAACATCGTGACTACCCCAACCATGACCGATCAAATTGCATTTCGCTACCACGCGACTGATAGCGCCACCGGTGTTACGCGAGAAACAGCCAAGCGCCTCGCCGAGTTACTGGGTGTTGATGAGACTGAGGCAATCCATCAAGCCTTGCGCGATCTCGCAACCAGGCTTCTACCGCAATACGACGCCGACGATGGCCCCCTGACAGACGAGCAAATGCGCGACATCGCAAATGCGGTACCACAAGGCGTCAAACGCTATGTCAGGTCGAGCCTGTTTGACATCAAGACCCCATGAAACCGCTGTGGTGGGCCGAGCCCACCGCTGGAGAGATCGTCTGGTGTCGCTTCCCGGACAACGTCAGCCAACGTCCCAAGCCCAGGCCAGCGCTCATCCTGCAGGTGTTTGACGACGATGCACCGTCATTCCATGTCCGAGTCGCCTATGGCACAAGCCAGCGCACCACGACACTTCACCGTGGCGAATTTTCCATACTGCATGACCGCAACCGGGCCGGCTTTCAAGCGGCCGGATTGAGGTACGATACAAAGTTCGATCTTAAGCGCGCCATCGACTTGCCATATACCAGCGAGTGGTTCTCGGTGCCCCTGCGGCGCCGCATGGACAAATACCCAAGCTGGGCATCCTTCATCCCTCCCTGATCCCGGCGGTTCAAGCGGCATACCGCGCCGCCACGCAATGACAGTCAAGCCGGTGGCACAGCAGCGCTGCCAGATCGTTCATCCCAGGCCCACGATTGAAATTGCCATGCAATCCGGGCGTCGTCTATTTTGATAATAATTCTCATTCAAATTTGTCGGTGCAGGGCACCTGACCAGGAATCGTGTCATGTCCGTTGCCGCGCCGGCGCTTCTGCAGCAGATCCACCACTCGCGCTGGGCATTTTGACGCGCACCGCGCCGCAGTTAAACATTTTCGGGATTGGCTTTCCGATCACACTGGGGGTGGGCATGCTGGTGATCGTGATGGTGCTGCCTTACCTGGGCAATCCGCTCCAGGTGCTGTTCAACCAGGGCATTGAAACGGCGCGCCGGGTGCCGCGTTTGGCGGCTACGCCGCAGACGCCTGTTCCAACGGCGCGCTCTGACAGGCCTGCCGCGCTGCCGAACGGACCAGCCGCAGGCACGTCGGGACAGCGGCGCTGAGCCTGGCGTTGCGGGCTCGTGCGAGCTGGTAATTCGTCCACATCAGCCCGGTTTTTGAGTTGGCAGTTCAATATCGTATAAACTGGTGTATGCACAAGATTGCATTCGAAATATCAAGCAAACTGATTTACCTTACCCGCCAAGAAAGATCCGCTCCATGTTCACTGTTGACATCTCTAATGAGTTCCCACAGATCAGCAAAGCCTTGAGCAACTTGGAGCGAATTTATCTGCCGGGTAGCGCGAAGGCAGTCGACGATTTTCATAGACACCTGAAACAATTGTCTAAATCATATCCCCTACCCAGCATGCGGGACGTGGCGGACCAATTTCCGGTAGGACGTATCGTTGCTGCGGTAAACCATGCGCTGGAAACCTCGAATTACCTTGTCTTAGCGCGGTTATCGGCCACCGTCGAGGGTCTCGACTTCAGCGTAGTCCGACCGATACTCATTGACGTAGCCAAAGAAATTGCGATGTACCTTGGCGGTGGCGCTGTATTGGGTGGAGCCGTGGGTGGTTCCCTTGGTGCCTTGGCCGGCGGCGTCGGCGCGATACCTGGCGCAGTCGTCGGCGCGCAGGTAGGCATAGATATTGCCATGGCTATCATGACGTTAGTCGGGCTGCGCGACCTGGCAACCGTCTTCGTTCCCATGGTGTGCAAGCTATTCTCGCCCATCATCGAGGGCTTTGCTTTAGCTGTCCGTGCCGGCATGCTGCCGGAAAGCCAGCGTGCAAAACGCCTCGAAATGACCAATCAGGCGGCGCAGTCCTTTGCACAAGGCAAATTCTTCCTCATTATCGGACTGCTTGGGGCGGTTGCGGCGGTGTACGCCAATAAACTCACGTCAGCAGTGCTTAAAAAAATTTCCTCAGGTAAATTAGGACAGGGATTTGCCGCATGGTTAGCAAAGAACGAGCAGATCGTTATGAACCACCCAAAACTAAGGATCAAAACCTCGGCAGCGGCCGAGGGACCGGGCACGGGGCCAAGCGTGGGAAAACCGGCGCCAGCAAAGCCGGAGGCTGCCAAGCCCAAGCAGAACGAACAGCAAAGCGAAGGGCAAGCGAAGATACCATGCGAGAAATGCGTGTGGGTCGCCCGTCCCGTTAATCCTATTTCTGGTAACAAGATCCTTGCCGACTTCATCGACCTGGACTTTGCGTTGCCAGCGGCGCTGCCGCTAGCCTGGCAACGCACTTACAGCTCGGGCCAACGGCAAGTCGGGTGGCTGGGCTCCGGCTGGAGCACACCACTATCGATTGCGCTGGAAATCAATGTCGACAGTGTTGTCGTGCTCGACGTTTTTGCACGCGAGATCACCTTCTCGTTATCGGACATCGGTGAATCGCTGTACTCACCGTCCGAAAAAATCACGCTGGTGCGCACGCACGACCGCAATTTCGAGCTAATCGATGAAAAAGGCGAGCGCGATCTTTTCGCCCTGTCCGACACGGGGAACAACATTGCACGCCTGGTCGGCCAGGTCGATGCCAACGGCAACCGGATCAGCATCACGTACAATCAGCGTCAACTGCCCGAGCGTGTCGAGGACAGCGCCGGGCGCAGCTACCTGCTGGCGTTTGAAGACCATCGGGGTTTCCCACGCTTGCGCAGCATTGCCATGCAGCCGGCCGAGCCCGAGACCGATACCGAGCTGCTGGTCGAGTACGAATACGATGCAAGCGGTAACCTGGCAAAGGTCAGCAACGGCAAAGGCGACGTAACACGCCAGTTTGCCTATCGCAATCACCTCATGGTCGAACACAGCCAGCCTGGCGGACTGGTATCGCGCTATGAATACGATGAGTACGCCGCCGGCGGCAAGGTCACGCGCAACTGGACCAACAACGGCTTGTCGTGGAGCTTACGCTACCTGGAACAGGAGACCGTCGTCACCGACAATCTGGGACGCGAAGAGCGTTACCGCTTCGACGCCAGAAAGCGTTTCATCGGCAAGGTGGACGCGGCCGGAGGCGTGACAAGGCGCCGTCTCGACAGCAACGGCAATATCCTCGCCATCGTTGATGTCGGTGGGCGCAGCGTCAGCTACCGTTACGACCAGCGTGGCCGAGTAACGCGCATTGAAAGCGACGGCAAGGGAACCGGCATCGTCTACGACAACCGGTTCGACAAGCCGGCGCTGATCACCGACGCGCTCGGCGCCACCACCGCCCTGCGCTACGACGAGTTCGGCAACCTGGCCAGCGTGACCGATGCGCTGGGCCAGCGCACGTCATATCAGTATGATGCAAATGGCTTGCCGGTCAAGGTGACGGATGCCGCCGGTGGCGTCAAGAAACTAGCTTACAACAGCGCAGCCCAGTTGATCAGTTATACCGATTGCTCGAACAACACGACCCACTTCAGCTATAACGACAAGGGCCAGCTGCTGCGCACCACCGACGCCAACGGCAACAACACCATCTACACCTATGATGCGGTTGGCAGACCTCTGACAACTGAAAAGCCGGATGGCGGTGAAAGCTACGAGTACGATCCGCTGGGACGCCTGATCGCGCACATCGACCCGCTTGGCAATCGCACCAGCTATGTCCTCGACACCGATGGACAGCCGCTCAAACGCATTGACGCGCGCGGTGGAGTGATGGAATATCGCTACGACGACGCCCGCCGTGTGGCCGAGCTGATCAACGAAAATGGCGACGCGCACCGTTTCGTCTACGACGCGCTCGACCGCCTGATCGAAGAAACCGGTTTCGATGCGCGCCTGACGCGCTACCGTTACGACGACAGCGGCCTGATCACCGCCAAGGAAGAACTTGGCAGCGGCGCGCGCAACGCGTACACGCGCATCGACACGCACTACAGTCGCGACAGCGCCGGCCAGCTCGTCGAAACGCTCATCTCTCGCGCGACGGGCGACACCCAGGCTGAACAAGTGCGCCTGCGCTATGCCTACGATTCGCTCGGACGGATGACCCAGGCCATCAATGCCGACGCCGAAGTAAGCCTGCGCTACGATGTGCTGGGCCAGCTGGTGGGCGAGCATACGAAGGCCCGCGACTTCAGCGCCGAGCTGCGCCATGAGTACGATGAACTGGGCAACCGGATCAAGACGGTCTTGCCCGACGGACGGGTTCTCAACAACCTGTTTTATGGTTCGGGACACCTGCACCAGATCAACATCGACGGCGATGTCATCACCGACATCGAGCGCGACAAGCTGCACCGGGCCACCAGCCGCACCCAAGGCACGCTGACCAGTCAGTTCCAGTACGACCCGGTGGGCCGGCTGCTGGCGCAGGTTGCAGGACATCTGGGCGTCGGTGCAAGCACCAAGCCGGTGATCGCGCGCCATTACGAGTACGACGAGAGCGGCAACCTGCTCGCGGTCGATGACAAACGCAACGGACGCAAGACTTACAGCTATGACGTGATCGGCCGCATCATGAGCGCCGTGCAGCCGAATCTGGCGGAGCGCTTTGCGTTCGACCCGGCCCACAATTTGCTCGATGAGACGGTTGCCAGCGCCGGCCGGGTCGAAGGCAACCGGGTGCGCGTGTTCGAGGACAAGCGCTATGACTACGATGCGCACGGCAACCTGACCGAAAAGCTGACTGGCAAGCACACGCGCCTGAAGCTGGAATGGAATGCGGCGCATCAGCTGGTCAAGTCAGTGGTGACGCGCAACGCCCAGGAACCGAATCCGACGGTGCAGACCATCAAGTACGCTTACGATCCGTTCGGGCGCAGGATAGCCAAGCGTGATAGGTTTGGCATGACTCGATTTGTGTGGGAAGGAAATCGCTTGCTGTGCGAGGCGCGCGGGAAGTGGGAGCGCACCTATGTGTATGAGCCAGACTCGTTCGTGCCGCTGGCGCAGCTCGATTCGGTTGCAGGCGATGGCGACAACGAACGCCGCAGTGAAGTCCATCACATCCACACCGATCACCTCGGCACGCCGAACGAGGTGACCGATCAGAAAGGCGAGATCGTGTGGGCTTCGGAGTACAAGGCTTGGGGGAATGTGCTGCGTGTCGTTCAAGCTGCTGCGCCGCAGCGCAAGAGTCTCATTCGGGTTGCAACGGAGACGGCGAACGATGTCGCAGATTTCCAGCCGATTCGTTTTTTGGGCCAGTATCATGACACTGAAACTGGCTTGAACTACAACCGTTTCCGCTATTATGATGCAGATTGTGGGCGATATATAAGCCAAGATCCGATTGGCTTGAACGGGGGGAGCAACCTCTATCAATATGCTGCCAATCCGAGTGGTTGGGTCGACCCACTAGGACTAAGTCCGGTAATGATTGACCCACACTCCTTGAATTTTAGTCAATCATGGGTCAGCGCGAACGATTATGCTGCTGTGATGCGCGAATTAGGATGGATCGGAGATCCACTCGTAGTAATAAATCGAAATGGGACCTTGGTTAGCTTTGACAATCGAAGATTAGTTGCGGCACAGGAACTTGGTCTCAAGAGTGTTCCTATAACGATAGTCAATGCTTCTGACCCCTATCCAAAATCACCAAATGGCAAAACATGGAGTGAAGCCTTTGATAAGCGATTAAGAGAAAATGGCCTTGGACAATATGGTACGTCCGAAACTCCAGCAATTGGTAAAATAGACGGCAAGAAACGCATATCAGAAAATAGGATAAATCGCTGTGGATGTTAAAAAACTGATAGATCAGGAAGAATTTTTTTATGCGGATTGCATAGCAATAAATTCTTGCGAATTGATTGGATTTGAAATAAAAGGGAATAGGATCGAATTTGATCATAAGATTGTAATCGACATGTCCGATTTGACTTATATATTCAATAATTTTTCCGTCGATATTGCAGGATCAATCTATGCAGGCGGCGAAGGGGCATCTCATGGCTCGTGTGGCTTTTTCTACAAGAAAACTCACGATTATTTAGATTGGATATTAATTTCAACAGAATCAAATCCATTTACAAGCGTTGAAATTAAAAATAATGACGCTCGATTTTCAACAAGCTCGGGCGCTACCTGGGTTGTACCAAATAACAACATAAAAGCGGTATATATTGAAAATGAATTTAATATTTCCAACTCTCTATAACTAATGGGCACCTCGAAAAACCCGCCCAGCCATGGCATCATAGCGGCTCCTTGTTGCTAACCTAATTTCATGATCAAGACGAGTCTGTTTGCCGACCAAGAGCGCGAAACCAAGCTGAACAAGCTTGGTGATGCGCTCAAGGTGATGGAGCAGCATGTCGACTTCGTCGCGCTTGCCGATGCGGTTGACGAAGCGGCTCCCCGTCCCAGCCGCGAACGCGGCGGGCGTCCGCCATTCCCGACCGAACTGATGGTTCGCGTCCTGCTGATCCAGCAGTTGTTCAACCTGAGCGACGAGCAAATGGAATTCCAGTTGCTCGACCGCCTGAGCTTCCAGCGCTTTGTCGGACTGCGTTCCAGTAGTCAGATACCGGACCGGACAACGATCTGGACGTTCAAGGAGCGCTTGCTCAAGGCCGGTGCCAGCGAGAGCATCTTTGAAGCCGTCAACCGTCAGCTTTCCAGGCATGGCTACATTGCGCGTGGCGGTCAGATGGTTGACGCGAGCATTGTGCAGGCGCCGAAGCAGTCAATGAACAAAGAGGAAAAGGCGCTCGTTGTAGAAGGCGCCATGCCAATCGAGTGGAAACCCGCAAAGCGCCGGCAGAAAGACATGGACGCGAGCTGGACCAAGAAACATGGCAAGTCCTACTTCGGTTATAAGGTATCAGGCAACGCAGACAAACGCTACAAGCTGGTACGCAAGATCAAGGTCAGCACGGCCAGCGAGCATGACACCCTTCATTTCGAGGCGGTGCTCGACCCCTCGAATACCAATCGCAACGTCCTCGCAGATAAAGTCTACGTGGATGGCGAGCGCGAGGACAGGTTGACGCAGCAGGGCTGGCGCATGCACATCCAGCGTAAAGGGAGCAAGGACAAGCCAATTTCGCAGGCACAAAAGCGGCGCAATACGCGCATCGCCAAGACTCGCGCTCGGATCGAGCATGTGTTTGCCAGTCTGGCCGAGATGGGCGGCAAGGGTCTGCGCACGATCGGGCTGGCGCGCGCCACGTTGCAGCTCAATTGGAAGGTGGCCGCTTACAACTTGCGGCGCCTGGTCTACTTGAAGGAGGCCCGGGTCGAGGCGTTCTGACGCCCGCAGTCCGTCCGGACTGCACAAAACGAGGTTCAACGCCCTTAAAATGGGCGGGAAAGGGCTCGATTCGGCATCAAAAAACGCAATTGCCGGCACTGCGACCGGCGATTACGCGGGATTTACCGGTAATTCGAGGTGCCCTAAAGCTGTGGCCGCCTGCCCATTTTCTCAACCCGATAGAGAACAATTTTCGACTTTGTTGAGTAATTGGGGAAAAGAAGCCAGTTCTGCATAGTTTCGCAGGGGCACGCGATCAGGCCTACGGGGGCACAGGGTCACTACCGGGGCACAGGGTCAGTGCCTACAACCTACCACGAGCTGAACGAGTGGATCATTGACTACGCATTCGGGCTTACGTCCCCCTCGTCCACCGCGCACAAATGGACAAAGTCAAGCTTAGCTTGCACGCGGCGCGGTAGCTCAGCAGTACGCGCCGCGTCCCCCCGTTTTACAACACCCAAAAAAAATAGATAGGGGTCCGGACGTGCGCGCCCTTGCTTTGCGCTATAGTTTTTGCATAAGAAACTTAGCCAATCAACTATTTCTTCTGGGTGGTGTACCGTATGGAAATTACTGGTTCCACAGTTCTACTTCAGCCTGGCATGTATATCCTGCGCCATCCCAAGCAGGGCATGGCGCCGCTCTCCATTGCACGCGCCCCCGGCGCGCCTGGTGACGGCACGCTGGAAACGCTCGGCACGCCCGGCACCCACAACGCGGTGCTGCGCGACGGCAGCGACTGCATCGTCGTGCATGTCAGCGGCGGGCCGGTCAGCCTGCTCGTGACCGCATTTCTCGAACAAAAGGGTGACCCGATCCCCGCGCTGCGCGTCGACCAGATCGGCCTCGACCGCCCCGGCGCGACCGCCCCGGCCCCGTCCGCGCGGGTGATCGTGCCCGCGCCGCCAGCGGCCGGCGGCATCCAGATCGGCGCCCAGGGCATCACCCTGATCGGCCATGTGGAGCGCGACGGCGACGTCATCGCCGCGCCCGGCGAGTTGCTCGGCGACCCGCGCAGCCTGCTGCGCCTGGAAGGCTTCCAGGTGGTGTGGCCGGACCGCCCCGACGGCGTCGACCTGGCCTACAACATCGTCGTCGAAGGCGGCGGCGCACTGCCGATGGTCAAGAGCGGAAAATTTTGCGGTACCCGCGGCGAAGCGCGCCGCATCATCGCTGTGACCTTCGCCCTGATCGGCCCGCACGCCAGTCAATGGCGGCTCGATGGTACAGCGTACTTCAGCGGCGGCTATCAGGTGCCGCTGCAATCTGCCGTACCGCTGAGCGGGCCATCCGGGCTCGAACATCTGACGGCAGTCACCCTGAGCGCAACATTGGACGAGCAGGTCGGCGCCCAGCGCAATCCCTGGCAGGAATCGGCCAGCACCAAGGTGTTCAAGTCCAACGGTACCGCACAGCAACTCGCTTCCTGAGCGGCGTGCGGTCGCCAGGCCCGGCTTGAGCAGGCGTCTCAACGACAAGAGGAGAACTACTTATGTATGAATTACCGAGCGCGAGTGCCACCACTACCCTGCGTGGCATCAATCCCCTCATCTTCACCCAGGGCACCATCGACCGCATCTTGCAGCTGACCGCCGCCGTCGACAACTCCGTGCGCTTCGACACCGTCGCGCCCGACACCAACGGCAAAATTACGGCCCCGTTCGGCGCCGAAGTGGTGCTGGTCAACTCGTCCGACAATTTCGTCGCGGCCATGACACCGCCGACCAATGCCCCGGTGATCGTGTTCCAGGGCAAGGGCGGCGTCAACGTCAGGTTCGAGGACACCAGCAGCGCTTCCGTGCCGGACAACAAGGTCGACCGCGTCATCGTCGGCACCAACAGCACCGACAAGTTCGTGCTCGCCGATACGCGCGACAACCAGCTCAACCTGGGTAGCGGTAACAGCGTGGTGCAGACCGGCGGCGGCAACGACACCGTCATTGCCGGACTGGGCAACAGCACCGTGGTCGGCGGGACCGGCAACGCCATCGTCCAGCTCAGTGGCAACGCCGCCGATTACAAGGTCACGGTCAAGGATGGCCACGCCATTGTCACCAACCTCAAGGACCTCAAGACCACCGATATCACCAACCTCCAGTTCGTCCAGCTCGACGGCACCCAGGCGCTGGTGTTCGCCGAGGATTTCAAGGAGGCCGGGGTGGCCACCATCTACGAAGCCGCGCTCGGTCGCACGCCGGACGCCAAGGGTCTCGATTTCTGGCTCGACGCCGTGCGCGCCGGGGTGACGCTGGAAAGCATTGCCCAGAGCTTCCTCAACTCGACCGAATACCAGGCCCTGCCGGCGCAGGACAACCAGCAATTCCTCACTAAGCTGTACCGCAACACCTTCGACCGCGCGCCGGATGCCGAAGGCCTCGCATGGTGGACCAAAGTGCTCGACAGCGGCGTTTCGCGCGCATCGGTGCTGGCCGGTTTCGTCTCCGACGCCGGACAAAGCCTGGAAGGCACCGCCGCCCACGTCGAACCGGTCGTGGTCGGATCGGTGACCGTCGTTCACAATATCGTCTGAACGTGGTGGCGAGCGCGTCGGCAACGGCGCTGCCCTCGGCCTGGCGCTCGCCACGCCTGCGCGACGACTTTTTGCTGTCGCGCGCGGTCGGGGCGTTCCAGGCCGGCTTCCCGGCCGACGCCCTGCTCGGCGCGGAAGCGCTGTGCCGGCGCCATGCCGAACTGGTGGCGCCGGCATTGCTGCGCGCCGTCATCCTGCAATCGCTTGGCTCAAGCCTGAGCGCGGCGGCGTGGCTGCGCGCCTGGCGCCGCGATCCGCAAGACCCCAATATGCAAGACAAGCTGCTGGGCGCCTGGCTGGCCGCCGGCGAGCCGGCCCGGGTGGCGTCGCTGGCGCCGGCCCTGCTGCCGCGCCGCTGCCGGGCCGGCAGCCAAACCAGCCTGCTGGCGCACGCGCAGTCGGCCGGCCTGGCCCCGGCCGGGGCCTGCTGGCGCAGCGGCGCCGACATCGAAGGCATGCTGTTCGACGCCACGCCGGCGGCCAGCCTGCTGCTGCACGACGAGCATAGCGGGCAGCACTACGAGGTACGCCTGGAGGGCGCGCGCTTCCGCTTCGCGCCGCCGCATCCGGACGGGGTCTGGTCGCTGGCCTTGCCGGGCGCTGCCGGCTGCCTGCCCGGCTCGCCCCTGGTGTTCGCCGCGCCGCGCCCGGCCAGCGCTGCACCGGCGCCGCCAGCGCCGCTGACCGTGCTGGTACCCCTGTATCGCGGCCTGGAACAGGCGCAGGCCTGCGTGGCCAGCGTGCTGGCCAACCTGCCCGCCAACCGCATCGAGGCGCGCCTGTTGCTGATCGACGACGCCAGCGGCGAGAGCGCGCTGTCGGTCTGGCTCGACACCCTGCAAGCCGATCCGCGCATCACCGTGCTGCGCAACCGCTACAATCTCGGCTTCATCGAAAGCGTCAATCGCGGCCTGCGCCATTGCGCCGGGCACGACGTGCTGCTGCTCAACGCCGACACCCTGGTCCACGGCGACTGGCTCGACCGCCTGCGCGCCGCGCTCTACCGCGCGCCCGACATCGCGTCGGTGACGCCCTGGTCGAACAATGGCGAGATCAGCAGTTTTCCCGACATCGCCCGCGCCGCGCCCGTGCCCGACCCGGCCCGCTTGCGCGAGCTCGACGAGGGCGCCGCCGCGCTGCAACGCGAGGGCGCCACGGTCGATGTCGAGGTGCCGGCCTGCTGCGGCTTCGCCATGCTGATGCGCGCCGGCGCGCTGGCCGCCATCGGCACGCTCGACGGCGCCGCGCTCGAACGCGGCTACGGCGAGGAGGTCGACTGGTGCCTGCGCGCGCGCGCCGCCGGCTACCGCCATTACGTGGCCACCGGCGTGTTCGTCGCGCACGCCGGCGGCGTCTCGTTCGGCGCCGAAAAACACTTGCGGGTACAGCAGAACCGCGCCGTGCTGGTGGCGCGCTATCCCGACTACTACCCCCAGTACCAGCGCTTCCTGCGCACCGATCCGCTGGCTGCGGCGCGCGCCGCCCTGGCCCGGCGCGCGGGCGGCGCCGAGGCGCCCATGCCGGCCGCGCAGCCAGCCACCCCCGCCTGCGCCCCAGGCACGAGCGTGGCCTCATCGTGCACCCGCATCGCGGTCTGGCGCCATCGCATCGGCTCGCCGCAGGCGACGCAGGTGCTGGCCCTGGCGCGCCTGGTCGCCGCGCGCAAGGACGACAGCGTGCGCCTGCTGGTCATCGGCGAGGTCAGCGAACTGCTGTGGGGCACCGGCGTGGTCGACGCCCTGCCGGCGGCGACCCGCCACGGCGAGGCGCTGCTGGGCGACACCGAGCTGCTGACCATCGGCGCCTGCGCCGTGGTGCTGGTGTGCGAAGGCGACGACGTCCCGGCCGGGATCGACACGGTGCGCCTCGGTCCCGCCTTCGACGCCCGTTACTGGTTCAGCGCCTGGCTCGGCGTGCCGCCGGCCGCCGCCGCGCCGTTCCGCTTCGCCCAGGCCGGCGCC
The DNA here is from genome assembly GCF_011682155.1 of Massilia sp. CCM 8734. Classification (NCBI taxonomy): domain Bacteria; kingdom Pseudomonadati; phylum Pseudomonadota; class Betaproteobacteria; order Burkholderiales; family Oxalobacteraceae; genus Massilia; species Massilia sp. CCM 8734. The sequence goes on along the minus strand of NZ_WHJI01000001.1, from coordinate 161,841 downwards.
CGATGAGCACTAGCGCGGCTGCCTGCCCGACTCCCCCGCCAAACGCGTGCGCCGCCCCGCGCGTGCGCCGCCTGCTGCACGTCGGCTGCGGCGTGCGCAATGGGCGCGCGTTGCCGGCCTGCTGGCACGGCCCCGCATGGCACGAAATCCGCCTCGACATCGACCCCGGCGTCGCGCCCGACATCGTCGCCAGCATCTGCGACCTGTCGATGCTGGCCGACGCCAGCGTCGACGCGGTCTACTCGGCCCACAACCTGGAGCACCTCGACGCCTTCGAGGTGCCGCGCGCGCTGGCCGAGTTCCGGCGCGTGCTGCGCCCGGACGGCTACGCGCTCATCACCCTGCCCGACCTGCGCGCCATCGCCCTGCATATCGCCGCCGGCCAGCTCGACGCGCCGCTGTACCAGTCCGCCGCCGGCGCGATCAGCCCGCTCGACATGCTGTTCGGCCACCAGGCCGCGCTGGCCGCCGGCCACCGCCACATGGCGCACCGCACCGGCTTTACCACCGCCAGCCTGGGCCGCAAGCTGCTCGGCGCCGGCTTTGCCGAAGTGCGCGTGCACGAGGGAACGCGCTGGGACCTGTGGGCGCTGGCCTGCATGCCCGCCACCGGCGCCGCCGTGTGGGACGAGCTGGCCGGGGTGATGCAATGAAGATCCTGTTCATCCACCAGAATTTTCCAGCCCAGTTCCAGCACCTGGCGGCCGACCTGGCGCAAGAAACCGGCAACCAGGTGGTGGCGCTCGGCCTGAACGGCGGCGTGGCGACGCCCGGCGTGGCGCCGCCCGGGGTGACCCTGCGCCGCTACCAGCTGCTGCGCACGGCCGGCGCCGACACCCATCCGCTGCTGGCCGAACAGGAAACCCATGTGCGCTACGCCGAAGCCTGCGCCGCTTGCGCCATGCAGCTCCAGCGCGACGGTTTTACACCGGACGTCATCTATGCCCATCCGGGCTGGGGCGAGGCCTTGTTCATCAAGGACGTGTTCCCGCACGCCAGGCTGCTGATCTACTGCGAATACTATTACGCGCTGGAAGGCCAGGATGTCGGCTTCGACCCGTCGCTGCCTCCCCTGAGCCTGCCCGAACGCTGGCGCCTGCGCCTGCGTAACAGCACCAACCTGCTCAGCATGGAACTGGCCGACGCCGCCCTCTCGCCGACGCGCTGGCAGCGCAATACCTACCCGGCCTGGGCGCGCGACAAGATCAGCGTGATCCACGACGGCGTCGACTGCGAACGGCTGCGCTTCAAGCCCGATGCGCGCCTGGCGCTGCCGCTCGCGCAGGGCGGCATGCGCAGCTTCCAGCCCGGCGACGAGGTGGTCAGCTACGTGGCGCGCCACCTGGAGCCGATGCGCGGCTTCCAGGTGTTCATGCGCGCCCTGCCGGACCTGCTGCAACGGCGCCCGCAGGCGCACGTGATCGTGGCCGGCGGCGAGGCGTGCGGCTACGGCCACGCGGCCCCCGGCGGCGCCAGCTGGAAAGAACACATGCTGGCCGAGGTGGGCGAGCATATCGACCTGGGGCGCGTGCATTTCACCGGCCAGCTGGCGCCGGCGCAGTACCTGGACCTGCTCAGCATCAGCCGCGTGCATGCCTACTGGAGCGTGCCGTTCGTGCTGTCATGGTCCTTCCTCGAAGCGGCCTTGTCCGGCTTGCCGGTGATCGCCTCGGCCACCGCGCCCGTGCTCGAATTCGCCGCGCGCCTGGACGTGCCTACCGTGCCCTTCTTCGACGCCGCCGCCTTTGCCGACGCCCTGGCCGAACGCTGCGCGGCCGGACCGCAAGGCCCGCGCGCCTTGCGCCACCTGCCCGACACCGACCTGGCGCAGTGCCTGGCGCGCCAGCGCCAATGGTTGGGGGCCAGCTAGCCGCAACCGTCTTTCCAACTCCCTTTATCGATTCAGGAGACAGCATGGATGTCAGCAGCAACGCGGTATCGAACGAGCACGCCGGCAACGGCGCACTGGCCGGGCGCGCCATCCGTGGCCTGATCGAGCGCATCGGTCCTGACGGCGTCAGCGGCTGGTGCCTGGACCTCAATTGCCCGCAGGAGCAACTGGCGCTGGAGTTTCGCGCCGGCGGCAAGCCGATCGGCTTTACCACCTGCAGCGTGGAGCGCGACGATGCCGGCGGCTTCGGCTTCCACTGGCCGCTGCCGCGCCACATGCCCCAGGTCGCGCTCGACACGCTCGAAGCCTGGGTCTTCGACACCACCATCAAGCTGGAACGCGCGCCCGCGCAAGACGGCGGCGCGCAGCCGGCGCGCCACGCCAGCGGCGCCATCGTGCTCGCACAGGTGGAAGCGGCCGGCATCGGCGGCGCCATCGACGGCGCCGGGCCGGGCCAGGCGCTGACCATCGAACTGCATGCCGACGGCGTGCTGCTGGCGGCGCAGGAGAGCGGCCCGGTTTTCCTGCTGCCGGTGCCGGACGCGCTGTTCGACGGCCAGTTGCACCAGCTGACCCTGCGCGTGCCGGAACTTGGCGCCCAACTGGCGCTGCCGCGCGAACTGAGCGTGTTTGCCGCTATCGAGGCCGGCAACTACCACGTCCGCAACGGCATCCTGTACGGCTGGATCGATCCGCGCGGGGCGCCCGGCGGCGCGGCCGAGCTGCGCGTGGACGACGGTCCGCGCAGCCTGGGCAAAATGCCGGTGGACGCCGGCGCCGAACCCGGCGCGCCCTTCAACTTCAAGTTCGAGCTGCCGTTCAAGCTGTACGACGGCGCACAGCACGCCATCGCCATCAACCTGCACGGCACCCGCTGCCGCCTGCGCACCCAGGGCGGCGCGCTCTCGCTGGCGTGGCGCCATCCGGTGGTGGGTCGGGTCGATCGGATCGATTCCAACGGCCTGCACGGCTGGGCGCTCGACACGCGCGACACCAACCAGGTGCTCACGGTCGGCCTGTACGAGGGCGAACAGTTGCTGTGCCAGGGCCAGGCCCAGCTGGCCCGGCCCGACGTCAACAAGTCGCTCCAGACCGAGGGCAATCACGGCTTCGAACTGCTGTTCCCGGCCGCGCTGTACGACGGCCAGGCGCGCCGCATCAGCGTGCGGGTGGACGGCATGCCGCTCAATTTCCGGCTCGAACACGACGTGCCGCTGCTGCTCACGCCCGAGCAACTGGCCAAGATCGACCCGGCCGAGCGCTACCAGGGGTTTGTCGAACAGCTCAATACCGGCATGATCATGGGCTGGGCGTGGGACCGCAAGAACCCGGCGGTGCCGGTCCATGTCGCCATCTATGTCGACGACACCTTGCTGGCGGTGGCCGAGGCCAACCGCTTCAGTGCGCGCCTGCGCAGCGACCACCGGCATGGCCACCATGCCTTCCTGGTCAGGTTCCCGACCCACCTGATGAACGGCGCCCAGCGCAAGATCCGGGCCGTGATCGTCGAAGGCGGCCTGGGCCTCAAGATCGAGAACGACAGCCTGCGCTTCCCGCTGGTCGACTTTTTCGGACGCCAGATCGCGCCCCTGCCGGACGGCCACTACAGCCACCGCGCGCCGCCGCAACTGTGGCAGGGCCGGCGCGCGCGCCTGCCGGCGCCGCTGGCGGAACCCGGCACGCCGCTGATCTCGATCATCGTCCTGAACTGGAACGGCGCCACCATCCTGCGCGACCTGCTCGAATCGATGCTGCGCATCGACTGGCTGCACGACTACGAACTGCTGCTGATCGACCACGGCTCGGTCGACGCCAGCCTGGCCGTGGCGGCCGAATACGCCGAACGGCTGCCCTTGCGCATCCTGGCGCGCGGCGTCAATTTTTCGTTCGCGGCCTCGAACAACTACGGCGCCGCCCTGGCGCGCGGGCGCTACCTGGTATTCGCCAACAACGACCTGGTGATGCTGCACGACTGCCTGGCGCTCATGCGCGAACACCTCGACGATCCGCAGGTCGGCGCGGTCGGCCTCAAGCTGCTCGAGCCGCTCGCCAGCGGGGCCGACGCCTGGCGCTACGTTACCCATCACCAGGGCGTGCAGTTCAAGGTCGACACCCTGGCCGGCAAGGGCCAGCGCTATTACGCGCCGATGGAAATCGGCGAGCAGCCGCACGCCGACCTGGCCGGCTGCTACGACCTGCCGGTGGCCACCGCCGCCCTGCTGATGTGCCGGGCCGAGGAATTCAAGGCCATCGGCGGCTTTTACGAAGGCTATGTCTACGGCATGGAAGACGTGGACCTGTGCCTGGCGCTGCGCCTGAACCTGGGCAAGTCCGTGCTGTGCGATACCGCCGCCGTGGCGCTGCACAACCGCAGCGCCACGCGCGACTCCAAGATCCGCGCCGGCGCGCACCAGAAAATGTACTCGGCCAAGCTGCACGCGAATAACCGCAAGCTGTACATCGGGCGCTATGGACGCCGGCTGACCCGCACCATCCTGCGCTCGCTGGTCGAGGGCGAAACCATGTGGCGCCCGGCCCCGCTGCGGGTCACCATCGCCGTCACCGCCACCGCCATCAGCACCCCGGCCGGCGACTTTTTCACGGCGCTGGAACTGGGCGAGGCGCTGCACCGCCTGTACGGCTGGGAAGTCATGTTCGCGTCCATGCCAACCCACCAGTTACCCGGCACCGACGTGCTGGTGGTGATGCGCCACGATTACGCCATCGAAAAAATCAGCGAAGCCAATCCGGGCCTGGTCACGGTGGCCTGGGTGCGCAACCGGGTCGACCAGTGGATCGACGCCCCGCACCTGCAAGCCTACCAGCTGGTGTTTGCGTCGTCGCAGAAAGCGATCGCCCATCTGCGCGAGGCCACCGGCATCGAAGCGACCCTGCTGCCGATCGCGGCCAACGCGGCCCGCTTCAAGCCGCTGCCGCCTGCGCCCGAACACGCCAGCGACGTCACGTTTACCGGCAGCTACTGGGGCGCCGAGCGCGAAGCGATCGGCCTGCAAGACCTGGCGCGCGAGCGCTACCAATTCGCCATCTACGGCCACGGCTGGCAAGACCGGCCCGACTGGAAGGCCCACTGGCGCGGCGCGGTGCCGTACGCGGCGCTGCCCGAAATCTACAACTCCGCCAAGATCGTGCTCGACGACAGCCACCCGGTCACGCGCAACTGGAACTCGCTCAATTCGCGCGTGTTCGACGCCTTGGCTACCGGCAAACTGGTGCTGACCAACTGCCGTGGCGGCGCCGAGGAACTGTTCCCCGGCCTGCTGCCGGCCTTCGACGACGAGCAGCAACTCCAGGCCCTGCTGCGCCACTACCTCGACAACGACGAGGAGCGCGAGGCGCTCGCCGCCAGGCTGCACCGGGAGGTGCTGGAAAAGCACACCTACGACGTGCGCGCCGCCACCTTCCGCGACGGCCTGCGCGGCCTGCTCGCGCACACCTTGCGCTTTGCGATCAAGATCGGGGTGCCGTCCATGGACCAGCGCGAGCAATGGGGCGACTGGCACTTCGCGCTGGGCATCAAGCGCGCCCTGGAAAAACGCGGGCACGTGGCCCGGATCGACATCCTGCCCGACTGGTACTGCGGCCTGACCGCCGCCGACGACGTGGTGATCGTGCTGCGCGGGCTGTCCCAGTACCAGCCGCAGCCGACCGCCATCAACCTGGCCTGGCTGATCAGCCATCCGGACGATGTGACCGTGACCGAACTGCAGCAATACGACCACGCGTTCGTGGCCTCGAACAGCTTTGCGGCCTGGCTGGGCGAGCGCATGGGCGACCAGGTCAGCCCGCTGCTGCAATGCACCGACCCGGCGCTGTTCTATCCGGAGCTTGACGAGGAACTCGATGTGCCGGAGGTGATTTTCGTCGGCAATTCGCGCGGCCAGCTGCGCGAGGTGGTGCAGTACGCGCTGGCCGGCGGGGTCGACTTGGCCGTGTACGGCGGCCTGTGGGAAGGCATCCTGCCGCCGCAGATGGTGCGCCAGACCTACATTCCCAACGCACGCCTGCGGCATTACTATTCGGCCGCCAAGGTGGTGCTCAACGACCACTGGAGCGACATGCGCGACCAGGGATTCGTGTCGAACCGCCTGTTCGACGCCGGCGCCTGCGGCGCGACCATCGTCAGCGACGACATGCAAGCGTGCCGCGCGCTGTTCGGCGATGCTGTACATTACTACAACACGCCGGAAAATCTGGCGGCCGGGGTCGCCAGGCTACAGCGCGGCAAAGCAAAAACTGACAGGGGAGGCAAACGCTTGCGTGAACTGATCATTGCCAATCATACTTTCCAGCACCGGGTCGACGACATCTTGCAGGTCGTCGCACGGCTGGCGCCCGACACCGTCGCCGCCAGCGCGCCAGTTACCGCCGTGGAGGCCGCATGAGCGCCGTCCTGAACGCCGAAACGGCGCTCCAGCCGCCCCTGCCACCGGCCAAGCTGCGCTTCATGGCCGAGACCGACGAGTCATTCTTGCCGATCTGCGACCACCTGTGCCGCACCGTGCTCAGTCACAATGTCGACCTGGACTGCGACCTGCTCGACGTCGGCTGCGGCTATGGCCGCCTGGCGTACGGATTGCGGCGCGCCGGATTTCGCGGCAGCTACCGCGGCTTCGACATTTTGTCCACGCAAGTCGACTGGCTCAAGCGCAACTTTGCGCAAGCGCACGACGCCGCCCGCTACGATTTCGACTTCGCCAACGTGCATAACGCCCGCTACAATCCGGGCGGCCTGCCGTTCGAAGACATCAAGCTGCCTTATGCCGAGGCCAGCTTCGACTGCGTCACCTCGTTTTCGGTGTTCACGCACATGTACGAGGACGACATCCGCCACTACCTGCGCCGCATCGGCCCGCTGGTGCGCCCGGACGGCAAGTGGCTTGCCACCTTTTTCCGCCTGCCGGACGATTTTTCGCTGACTACCCAGCACCCGGCGATGCGCTACCGGCTGACCGAGCAGATTTCCCCGCACGCCTTCATCCACAACCCGGCCGAGCCGCTGCATGTAATCGCCTACAAGGAATCCTTCCTGCGCCAGGTGTTCGCCGAGGAAGGCTGGACCGTCGCAGCGCACCACCCAGGCAGCTGGCTGGGCGACCCCGACGACGGCGAGTTCCAGGACTGGTTCGTGCTGCGCCGCCAGGGCGCGCCAGCGCAGGAGCCGGAGCCGCCGGCACAAACGGAAGCGCTGGCGCCGCCTGCGCCTACGCCGGCCGCGCCTACGCCGGCCGCGCCTACGCCGGCCGCGCCCGCCTGCAACATCTGCGGCGGCGCCGCCTTCGGCCCCGGCCCGTCCGGGCGCCTGGCCAGCACCGGCGCGCCTCCCTGCTGCCAAAGCTGCGGCTCGCTGGAGCGCCAGCGCGTGGTGCGCCACATGTTCCAGGCCATGCCGGTCGGCTTTCTCGACTGGCGCCGCAGCCTTCAGTTCAGCCCGGACCAAGCGCACAACCCGGCCTGGTTCCGCAGCCATGAAGTGTCGGTGTACGACGGCCCCGGCAGCCTCGATATCCAGGCCATCGCGCGGCCGGACGGCAGCTACGACTACCTCACCGTCAGCCACGTGCTCGAATGCATTCCGCGCGACCTGGCCGCCTTCGACGAGCTGCACCGCGTCCTGTCGCCGCGCGGGCTGCTGCACATCGGTTTCGGCGGCAGCCAGCTGCGCGCCGTGACCGAAGACTTCGACGTTCCGGTCGACCGCTACGCCAATGTGCACCGCTACGGGCGCGATGTGTACCAGCGCTTCGGCTGCGCCGCCAAGGGCATGGGCATGCTGGCCGTGCAAGGCATCGACCCGGTCACCGGCGCGACCGACGTGGCCCATCTGTTCGCCAAGGATGCGGCCGATATCGCGCGCGTGCGCGCCTGGCTGCTGGCCTGGGACCCGGCCCTGGTCATCGTCGACGAACAGCTGCCATGATGCGCGAGCCGACGCGGGCCTGCCAACTCGCCGACGCGCACTGCAATCTGTGCGGGGCCGGCATGCGCGAGGCGCACGACGCGCTTTGCCCGGTGTGCGCCAGCAGCGCGCGCCAGCGCGTGATGCGCAGCGTCTTCCAGGCGCTCCCGCATGGCTTGCTGGCCTGGCGCACGCTGGCGCCCGCGCCCGGCCCGCACGGCCTCGATGAACGCTGGTTCGCCGGGCGCGCCACGGCGGCCGACCTGGCGCTCGCCGAGCCGGCGGACGTGGTCGAAGCGCTCGACAGGGTCTCGGCGCGCGGCGTCGTGTACGTTAGTGGCGATGGCGCCGCCCTGGCTGGGTTGCTGGCCTTGCACTGCGCACCCTGTTCGGTGATCGCCATGGACGTGGCCGACCCGGGCAGCCCGGCGCGCCTGGCCGCCAGCCTGCTGCTGCGCGATGGCGCCGACGCGGCGCGCTGGCTGCCGTATCTGCAGGCGCGGCACGGACAAGCCGCCGTGGCGGCGCGCGTGGTCGAGGACCCGTTCGCACCGCTGCGCGCCGAACTGGCGTGCTGGGAAGCTGTAGAACTGGAGTGCAGTTTGTGGTGGCGCGACGACGACCTGGTCGCCGACAGCCCCGCCCTGCGCCGCCTGGCCGCGCTCTCGCAGCGCCACGCCGCGCCGGTGCTGGTGGCGGTCATTCCCGCCCAGGCCGACGCCGCCCTGGCGCGCGCCACCGAAGACGGGATGCCGACCCTGGCCTTTTGCCAGCACGGCTGGAATCACACCAACCATGCGGCGCCGGACCAGCCCAACGGCGAATTCGGGGCGGCGCGCGAACCGGCGGAGGCCGAAGCGGACCTGGCGCGCGGCAGCGAACGCATGCGCGATCTGTTCGGCGAACGCTTCATGCCGGTCATGGTGCCGCCCTGGAACAAGCTGGCGCCGGCGCTGGCGGCGCGCCTGCCGGCGCTCGGCCTCTACGGCGTGTCGCAATACCTGTCCGAGCCGTTTACCCCGGTCGATGGGCTGGTGCGCGTCGATACCCACCTCGACATCGTCGACTGGCGCAGCGGCGCCGGCGTGCGCGAGCCGGCGGCGCTGGTCGAGCGCCTGGTGGCGATTTTGCAAATGCGCCGCACCGGCCAGTTGAGCGAGCCGGTCGGCATCCTCAGCCACCACCGCGTCATGCTTGATGGCACCTGGCGCTTCCTCGAGCGGCTGCTGGCCGTCACGGCCGATTTTTCCTGCACGCGCTGGCTGCACCCGCGCGAAGTATTTGACGAGACGACATCCATGATCCAAAAAGAAGCGCAATGCGCTGCCTGATCGTCGGCGCCGCCAAGACCGGCACCACGGCGCTGCTGTACGCGGTGGCGCAAGCGATGGGCGGCGAGCCGGTGATCCATTTCGAGGAACGCATCGCCACCCTGCCGCCGCTGGCGCCGCACACGGCGGCCAAGCTGCTGTTCGAACAGGAGCGCGCCGACGACATCGCCGCCTTCGGCGCCGGCTTCGAGCGCCGCATCCTGCTGGTGCGCGACCCGCGCGATAACCTCATCAGCCGGCTGCTGTACATGGTGGCGTCGTTCCGCGTCCAGATGGACGATGCCCCCTGGCTGCGCACCATCGCCACGCTGCTGCAATGCAAACAGCAGGACCCGGCCTCGGTGGCGCTGCAAGCGTTTCCGCAACTGCGGCCGCCATCGGTACTGCTGGAACATACCTGCGCCGCCAACCAGGCGCTGGCGGCGTTCGCCGCCGCCCATGGCGGCGACTGGTTCATCCTGCGCTACGAAGACCTGGTGGCGGGCCGGCTGGACGCCCTGTCGGCCTACCTCGGCCTTGCCGTGCGGGCCGACCCCAAGGTCGATCCGACTTACCAGCGCGTGACGCGCACCAAGGGCGCCGGCGACTGGCGCCACTGGTTCACCCGGGACGATGTGGCGCATTACCGGCCGCTGCTCGACCCGCTGATGCGCGCCCTGGGCTACGCCGACGACTGGACCCTGGCCGATCCGCCGCTGATCACCCCCGAGCACAGCTGGGTGTATTTCGAGCGCCTGGTGCGCGAACGGCGCCAGTTCTTCGATTTACCGCCGCTCACGCTGCCCACGCCCGGCCAGCATGGGCCGGCGACGCCCATGCGTCTGGGCAAGGCGGACGTCGTCAACCGGCTGATCCGCCAATTCGGCTTCAAGCGCTATCTTGAATACCAAAAGTTCGACGGTTCCGGCTGTTTCGAGCAAGTCGCCTGCGACAGCAAGACCCGGGCCTATATTCCCGAACATAACTACCTCGACGGGGCCAACACCGAGCGCCTGCTGCGCACGGCGGCCACGGTGCCGCCACACGACATCCTGGACCTCGCGCAACTGCTGGAACGGCACGCCGGGCAGCGCTTCGACATCATTTTCTACGATCCGGTGCACCTGCGTCCGGCGGTGGACGAGGCGCTGCGCGCCTTGCCGACGCTGCTCAATCCGGGCGGCGTGCTGGTGGTGCACGACTGCAATCCCGAAAACGAAGCCTGGACCAGCGCGCAACGCAGCCCCGGCACCTGGTGCGGCGAAACCTACAAGGCCTTCGCCCTGCTGCGCCACCACAATCCGGGCCTAACCGCGACGGTGGACGAGGATTACGGGGTCGGCCTGATCTGGAACAATGGCCTGCTACTCGATTATCCGCTCGCCGATCTCAACTACCAGCAATTCGCGGCCCAGCGCGTCTCCTACGCCGGCTTGATCAGCTACCACGAATTCCTGGCCAAAACGGCCGAGGGGGACATCGCCACCCTGTTCGCCGCGCCGGCGGCGCCCGCGCCGCTGCGTTTCCAGCCCCAGCCCGCGCAGGCGCCGCGCATGGCGAGCCAGCTGTTCTGGCGCGGGCCGGAGCAAGACTTCAGCGAAGAGCAGGCGCTCAGCCTGCCGATCGTGCTCGACGGCAGCGAGCAGGTGCTGCACTTTACCTTTCCGCCTGGCGTGGCCGGCATCGAGCGCCTGCGCTTCGACCCGGCCGACGGCATTGTGGCGCTGCGCCTGGCGTCGATCGAACTGATCGGCCCCAAGGGCGCGCTGATGTGGCGCTGGGACGCCGATGGGCATGCCGGCCAGGACTGGCGCGCCGTGCGTTTTTGCGAAGTCGATGGCGCCAGCTTGCTGCTCACCACAGGCAGCGATCCGCAATTTCATCCGGCCTTGCCGGGCAGCGTGCGGGCCCGGCTCGGCGCCGGCTGCAGCCTGTCGGTGGTGATGGCGCCGCAGCCACCGCTGGTGGGCGCGCTGCTGGCGGCGCTCGACCAGGCCCGCCAGGGAGCATCGAATGAATGACGCAGTGAGCGACACCGTGCAAACCGCCGCGCACTGGAACGCGCCGCCGCCTTTGCCGCGGCGCACGCGCTGGTGGCAATCGAAGGCCATCGTGCGCCACATCAACCGCCGCATCGCCGGCGAGGAAAGCGACGGCACCGCTGGCGGCGACCTGGCGCTGCTGCGCGCTCAGAATGGCGGCGCCGCGTTCGGGCGCGCCATTTCGGTTGGCTGCGGCACCGCCTACCATGAGCTCGAATTGCTGAGAGCCGGCGTGGTCGAGCACTTCGACCTGTATGAAATCGCCCCCAGCCGGGTCGCGGCGATCCACGCGCGGGCCGAAGCCTTGGGCTTGAGCATGCGCGTGTCGGTCAGCGGCACGGATGCCTTTGCCAACGTGGCGCCCGGGCAGTACGACCTGGTTTACTGGCGCGACGCCCTGCACCACATGAACCCGACCCTCGATGCGGTCGCGTGGAGCCGGCGTGTGCTCCAGACCGGCGGCCTGTTCTACATGCACGAGTGCGTGGCGCCGAGCTACATGCAATGGAGCGATCACCAGCTCGACCTGGTTGAACGCGTGCGCCGGATGCTGCCGGCGCGCTACCTGGACGATCCGCACCAGCCGGGGCGCCTGATATCGGCGCGCAGGAGCCGCCCGACCGTCGCCGGCATGCGCGCGGCCGATCCGAGCGAGTGCGTCGACAGCGCCAACATCCTGCCGAGCGTGCGGGCGGTGTTTCCGAATGCGGCGGTGGTGCCGGCCGGCGGCATTGTCTACATGCTCGCACTGAACGATGTCCTGGCCAACCTGGATGAAGAGCGCGACGACGGCCTGCTGGCCGCGTTAATGGCGATTGACGATTTGTACAGCGACGCCGGCGACTTCGTGTATGCGGTGGCGCATGCGCGCAAGCTCGATCCGGCCGCAGCCTACGCCTGATGGGTTACGTGGGTAACGCGCCGCTCGCGCAGCAGAAGCAGCAGCGACGCCAGCGCGTCGTCGACCGAGCCGCTGGCGGTGTCGAGCACCAGGTCGGGCGCGGCCGGCGCCTCGTAGGGCGAGGAGATACCGGTGAACTGGGCGAGCTGGCCGTCGCGCGCGCGCCGGTACAGGCCCTTGACGTCGCGCTCTTCGCACACCGCGAGCGGGCACTGGCAAAAGACTTCGAGAAAAGCGCCGTCGGGAACCAGCGCCCGGGCCTGTGCGCGGTCATCGGCGAAGGGCGAAATGAAGGCGCAGATGACGATCATGCCGGCGTCGGCGAACAGCGCCGCCAGTTCGCCGGCGCGGCGGATGTTTTCGCTGCGGGCGGCATCCGAAAAGCCAAGGTCGGCGCACAGGCCGGTGCGCAGCTGGTCGCCGTCGAGCACGTAGCTGCGGCAGTCCATCTCGAACAGGCGCCGCGCCAGCGCCTGGGCCACGGTCGACTTGCCGGCGCCGGACAGGCCGGTCAGCCACAACACGGCGCCACGGTGGCGGTTCTGGACGGCGCGTTCGGCGCGGGTGATGCTGGCGGCAGGCGTTGGCATGGCGGGACTCGGCAAGAGGGGGTGAGCGAACTGGAGCGACGATATATTCACATAAACCATGGCTGCGCGGCGGGTTTTCCTGACGCGCGGTGCGAATTTTTTCCGACGGGAGCGCATGGACACGCAATTGGCGCTTGAGCGCATGCAGGCCCCGGCCACACCCGTGTGCAACCTGTGCGGCGGCAAGGAGTTCGGCCCCGGCCCTGGCGGACGCCTCGGCAAAGACCAGCTCGGTCCGCACTGCCTCGCCTGCGGTTCGCTGGAACGGCAGCGCGTCGGCGCACGCGTGCTGCAAGACCTGCACGGGGGCGACCTGGAGTGGCGGCGCGCCCTGCTGCTGGGAACCGAGCATGGCGCCGATCCGCGCTGGTTCGCCCATTGCGACGCGGCGCCATCGGTTCGCGCCGGCAGCTTGCCGGACGCGCTGGCCGGCTACGGCGCCGGCAGTATCGATTTCATCGGCATGATCCACATGTTCGAATACCTGGACCGGGACCGCGAGGCCTTTGCCCGCTTGCTGCGCCTGCTATCGCCACGCGGCGTGCTGCAGGTCTGCTTCGCCGATCCGCGCGCGCGGCCGTGGACCGCGATCCAGGTGGGGCCGCCGGGCAGCGTGCGGCGCTGGTACGGACGCGACCTGGCCCGGCATTTGCGCTGCGACGAGCTGCGCGTCGACCTGCATGTGCATGAAGCGGCCGACCCCGGCACCGGCGTAGTGCTGCCGGTGCACATATTCCATCACCAGCCATGAAAGCCTCGCCCCGATGACCGCCGACGACATCGCCAGCAAGAAAGATTACATCCGCCAGCGCGTCAAGGGCCTGGACAAGGCGCTGCTGCCGCTGGGCGACCCGGCCGGCAAGGACGTGCTGGTGTTTGGTTGCGGCCTGGGTAACGAAGTGCTGTGGAGCGCGCGGCGCGGGGCGCGCTCCGTGCTCGGCATCGACCTCGGCATCAGGACCCATGCGCCGCTCGACGAGCTGATGGCGGAAGAAGGCTTCGGCGATTTCAGTTACGCCATGCACGAATGCAATGTGCATGACCTGGCGCTCGACCATCCGGGCCGCTACGACCTGGTCGTCTCGAACGGCGTGTTCGAGCATGTGACGGACCTGAAAGGCGTGTTGAACGCGCTGCGCCCATTGCTGCGGCCCGGCGGGCGGATGGCGCTCTACGCCGACGGGCTGTGGTTTTCGGCCATCGGCGGCCATCTGGGCAAATGCAACTGGGAGCACCTGTGGATGGCGCCGCACGAGATCAAGGAGCAGTTTCCGGAGCGCTGGCACGCGTATATCAGCAATCTGAACCGCATGACGGCGGTGGACTTTTTGCAGGCGCTGCGCGACGTGGGCGCGCTGGTGCTGCAGTTCAACGTGCGCAGCGACCCCTATTTGCGCAACGCGGCGCCGCTGATGGACGCGATCCGCGCGCGCCAGCAAGTCTCGCCGACCGATCTGTCGATCACCTCGATCAGTTGCGAGCTGTGTTTTCTGGAGCATCTGTGATCGCACGAATGTTAAACAATTCCATTCCAGTCGCGCCGCATTTCACATAAAATCGGCATGTCGACTTGCCGACCTTTTAGGGAGACTCCATGATACTTGTCACCGGTGGCGCCGGCTTTATCGGATCCAATTTCATCCTCGACTGGCTGGCGCACAGCGACGAGCCGGTGATCAATCTCGACCAACTGACCTATGCGGGCAACCTGGATAACCTGGCCCCGCTCAGGAACGATGCGCGCCATGTTTTCGTGCGGGGCGATATCGGCGAGCGCGCGCTGGTATCGGGACTGCTCGCCAGGCACCGCCCGCGCGCAGTCATCCATTTTGCCGCCGAAAGCCATGTGGACCGCTCGATCAACGCGCCCGGCGAATTCATCGCCACCAATATCAACGGCACGTTTTCCCTGCTGGAGGCGGCGCGCGCGTATTGGCAGGAGCTCGATGGCGGTGACAAAAGCGCCTTTCGCTTCCTGCACGTTTCGACCGATGAAGTGTACGGCACCCTGGGGCCGCTTGATCCGGCATTTACCGAGCAATCGGCGTACGCGCCGAACAGCCCATATGCGGCGTCCAAGGCGGCGTCCGACCATCTGGTGCGGGCCTGTTATCACACCTACGGCTTGCCGACCCTGACCAGCAATTGCTCGAACAATTACGGGCCGCGCCAGTTCCCGGAAAAGCTCATTCCGCTGATGATCGCCAATGCCCTGGCCGGCCAGGCGCTGCCCGTGTACGGCGACGGTCGCCAGATCCGCGACTGGCTGTACGTGGGCGACCATTGCGCGGCGCTGCGCCGCATTCTCGACGCCGGCCGGCCGGGCGAAGTCTATAACGTGGGGGGACAAAACGAAATGAGCAATATCGACGTGGTGCACACGCTGTGCGACCTGCTCGACGCCGAAGCGCCGGCGGCCGGGTCGTACCGTGGCCGGATCGCGCATGTGACCGACCGCGCTGGCCACGACCGCCGTTATGCGGTCGATGCGGGCAAGCTGCAGCGCGAACTGGGCTGGGCGCCGGCCGAGAATTTTGCCAGCGGGCTGGCGCGCACGGTGCGCTGGTACCTGGCCAACCGCGACTGGGCGGCGGCGATTGCCTCGGGCGCGTATCGGGATGTGCACTGGACGACGGGAGTGGCGCCATGAGCGCCGCACGCAAGGGCATCATCCTGGCCGGTGGTTCCGGATCGCGCCTGTACCCGGTCACGACCAGCATCTCCAAGCAATTGCTGCCGGTGTACGACAAGCCGATGATTTACTACCCGCTCACCACGCTGATGCTGGCCGGGATCCGCGATATCCTGATCATTTCGACCCCGCAGGACACGCCGCGTTTTCGCGAATTGCTGGGCGACGGCAGCGCCTGGGGCATCAACCTGGAATATGCGGTGCAGCCTTCGCCGGATGGCCTGGCGCAGGCCTTCATTATCGGGCGCGAGTTTGTGGGCAACCGGCCGTCGGCGCTGATCTTGGGCGACAATATCTATTACGGCCACGAACTCGATAACAAGCTGAAAAAGGCCAACGACCACCACGATGGCGCCACCGTGTTCGCCTATCACGTGCTCGACCCGGAACGCTATGGCGTGGTCGAATTCGGCGACGAGCAGAATGCGCTGTCGATCGAAGAAAAGCCCAAGGTGCCGAAGTCGAATTACGCGGTGACCGGGCTGTATTTCTACGACCGCCAGGTGTGCGACATCGCCGCCGAAATCCGTCCGTCGGCGCGCGGCGAGCTCGAAATCACCGACGTCAATCGCGCTTATCTGGCCGCCGGCCAGTTGCATGTGGAAGTGATGGGGCGCGGCATGGCCTGGCTCGATACAGGGACGCATGAATCGCTGCTCGACGCCTCGCAATTCATCGCCACCATCGAAAAGCGCCAGGGCCTGAAAATCGCGGTGCCGGAAGAAGTCGCGTACCGCAAGGGCTTCATCGGCGCGGAAGAACTGGAAGCGCTGGCGCGGCCGATCAAGGATAACGCGTACGGCAAATACCTGCTGCGTGTGTTGTACGACCAGATTTTCTGAGGAAGGCGGCGGGCGCTCTTTTGCGCTTAATGGATCTGTCGCTTCGTTGCGCCATCTAAGGCACGTAGCCACAATCGGCTCCAGGCGAGCGCAGCCGTATCCGCTGGGCTGGCAAACAGACGACGACAGGCAAGATCGAACCGGCCGAGCACATAGCGCTGTTCTTGCGCAATCGAGGCATCCTTCCTCGCATGGCCGTGCGCTGAAGCGTGCGCCGTCGACCAACGTGGAAACTCAGCGACATCAGCGCCCCCCAACCGACGGCGACAGAGGTCACAAAACTTGTTGGCGATATCGTATTTTCGCCGGGTGTGCTGGCCGCAAATGAGGCATTCCATGACATTGCCGTCCTCATGCATCCAATAAACGCCGCCATTCTCAGGCCGGCCACGCAAGTCGCGCACGGAAAACGGTTCGTAATCCGTGGGGTCGAAATCGGCGCGATTGACGTCGTCAAAGCCGTTTTCATCGAAATCATCCATGCTTGTCATTCTCTCTTGTGCTGCCCCACAGCGGTGCAGGTAAAACAGCTTAGATCAGAATAATATATTGCAGCAATACATAATTATCAAAATTTTATTCAACGAAAAGAAGATTTACATCACAAAAGATTCTTGGCTTTCGACGTCGATCCAATGACGTTTTTTTGCAAGCTGCCCCCATCGGCTAAGGTGTTCTATTTCGCCGGCGCTTGCGCCGGCGCATTTTTCCCGCTCTCGCCAGGGCGCGGAATCTTGATCCACTCGGCGCTCTTGAGTTTTTCGGGCGGTACGGGCACGTCGCCGGCCGGGCATGGGGCGTCCGGCCGATCCTTGAAGTGGCCATTCTCGCATTCCGACACGAGCGTCCCGTTGCGCCCCGCAGCGATTTTCTCGGGCGAATCTGCAGGGATGTCGCGGTTGCCCATCCAAAAGATGCGGAAAGCGATCATCGCCACGAACAGCACGATCAGCATTGGCCAGCCCAGTTTTACTTCACCACGCTCGAATTGGCGCATCTGTCTTCTCCTGAAAAGTTCATTGCAATCTTGCCATGATAGCGCAATCGAAAAGCCTGCCGGCGGATCGGCCGCCGTCGCCGTGTGTTCAAACGGCAACAACGCGACTATAATGCCCGCATGAGCACCCTGGCAAAGCGACAAACACTGCACATCTGGATCGCCTTCCTGGCCATCCTGTTCAGTGCCTTCGCGCCCGCCATCGGCAGCGCCGCCATGGCGTCCGCGACGATGGAAGTGTGCACCAGCGAGGGCGTTCGGCTGATCGACGTGGCCGCCAGCGACGACGCTTCCGGCTCGGCGCATCACGCCATGCAGCACTGCGCGTTTTGCACCACCCACGCCGGCTCGTCCCTGCCGCCGGCGCCGCCCACCGGCATGCTGATCGTCGAGATCGGCCGCAGTTCCTACCCATCGCTGTTCTATCGCGCGCCGCAAGCGCTGCACGCCTGGTCGTCGGCCAACCCGCGCGCCCCTCCCCTCCTCGCCTGACCGTCCGTACCAGTTTGGCCACCGGCTTGCCGGGGCCTTGTGCCGCCATCCGCGCGGCTCCGAACCTGTTTGACGAGGATTTATCTTGAAACCGACCCCTGTCGCTTCAGCGACCACGCTCGCCATCGCGATGCGAACGCTGCGCTGCTTTAACGCCGCCGCCTTCAGCGCGCTCGCCTTTTTCTACTTCGCGTCGTATTGCCTGCCCGCGGCCCCCTTCTTCGCGCTGCAACTCGTGCCGGCCGCCGCCACCACGTTATTGAACACACCATCACTTTCCGCCAGCAAGGACGCACCATGAAACACCTTCACATTCCCGCCTTCCTCGCCCTGGCCGGCGCCGCCCTCAACGCCGGCGCCCAAACCGCACCCGACGGCCCGATCGAGGCGCGCATGCGGGTGATCGTCTCGGCCATCGGCGAAGGCTGGCGCGCGCCGCAGAACGGCTCCGGCGACGCCGCCTCGCTGCTGGGCGCCACCCCCGGCTATAGGGTGGCCCAGGGCGGCGGCGTGTCCAGCCTGCCAACGATCAACGGCCTGGGCGACGACCGCCTCAAGATCCGGATCGACGGCATGGAAATCACCTCCGCCTGCGCCAATCACATGAACGCGCCGCTGTCGTACATCGACCCCACCCAGATCGGTCACATCGACGTGCTGGCCGGGGTCACGCCGGTCAGCGCCGGCGGCGACAGCATCGGCGGAACCTTGACCGTCAAATCGGCCGCGCCGGTATTCGGCGTCGACGGCGAGCGCCTCGTCACCAGCGGAAAACTGTCCCTGAGCGGGCGCAGCAACGGCGAGGCCGTCAACGCCGGCGTCTCGGCCAACGTGGCGAACGAGCGCCTGAGCTTCGGCTACAGCGTTGCGCAGGCGCGCGGCCACAGCTACGACGATGGCGACGGCCGGCGCGTCCTTGCCAGCATGTACCGCAGCACCAACCAATCGGCGCTGCTGGCCCTGCGCGGCGACGGCCAGCGCCTGACGCTGCGCGCCGGCGTGCAGCGCATTCCCTACCAGGGTTTCCCCAACCAGTACATGGACATGACCGGCAACGACGCCACCTTCGCCAACCTGAACTGGCTGTCGACCTTCGGCTGGGGCGAGCTCGACGCCAGCGCTTACTGGCAATCGACCAGGCACGAGATGGGCTTCTTCACGCCCGAGCGTCCCGGCACCATGCCGATGCTGACCGATGGCCGCAATGCCGGCTATGCGCTCAAGATCACGCTCCCGGCGGGCGAAGCGGGCACCGTGCGGTTGGGGCACGAACTGCACACGTTCAGGCTGGACGACTTCTGGCCCGCCGTTCCTGGTTCGATGATGATGGGACCGCAAACCTATGTAAACATCAACGATGGCCGGCGCGACCGCATCGCGCTGTACGGCGAAGCCGAAACCCGCCATGGCGGGCGCTGGACCTCGCTCTTCGGCGCGCGCTGGGAATCGGTGCGCATGGACGCCGGCGCGGTCCAGCCGTATTCGAGCAACATGATGAATGCGGCCGACGCGGCGGCGGCGCAAGCGTTCAACGCGCGCGCGCGCCGCCAGCGCGACGGCAACCTGGACCTGACCGCACTGGCGCGCTTCGAGGCCGACGCGAATACCACCTACGAGCTGGCGGCGGCGCGCAAGACGCGCTCGCCCAACCTGTACGAGCGCTATTCCTGGGGACGCGGCACGATGGCGATGACCATGACCAACTGGTTCGGCGATGGCAACGGCTATGTTGGCAACATCGACCTCAAGCCGGAAACCGCCACCACCCTGGCCTTGACCGCGCACTGGCATGGCGGCGGGGCGGACGGCTGGTTCGTCAAGCTCAACCCGTACTACAACCGGGTCAGCGACTATATCGACGTCGATACGCTGGGCCGGTTCAACCCGTACAGGAGCAAGAGCGCGCAAGGCGCCCTGCTGCGCTTCGCCAATCATGACGCCAGGCTGTACGGCGCCAACCTGTCGTGGCGCATGCCGCTGCCAGCCTCGCTGGCATTGACGGGCAATGCGGCCTACACGCGCGGCAAGCGCGCCGATGGCGGCGACCTGTATCACATCTCGCCGCCCAACGCCCTGCTGGCGCTCGACTACAGCCACGGTCCGTGGAGCGGCCAGGTCGAGACCAAGCTGGTGGCGCACAAGGACCACGCCGACGCTCGCCGGCTGGAGCCGCACACGGCGGGCTACGCGCTGTTCAACGCGCGCGCCGGCTACCAGTTGCGCAAGAACGTGCGCCTGTCGGCCGGCGTGAGCAACCTGATGGACAAGCAGTATGCCGACCCGCTGGGCGGCGTGTACCTGTCGGGCCTGGCCGCGCAGCGCGGGGCCTTGCAAGCCTTGCCCGGTTACGGCCGCTCGGTGGAGCTGGGACTGACCATCGGCTTCTGATGCGATGCCGGTGACGCAACGCGGGCCGCTCAGGGCAGGTCCGCGTACCACTGGCCGTAAGGCGTGTTGGCGGCCATGCGCCGGTTCAAATCGGGTGCGCCATCGGTCCACCACACCGGACCCCGTTCGCCCAGGGCGCGCTTGGCCGTGTCGACCGCCGCGCGGGCGCTGCGGTCGGCATCGGCATCGCCCGATTTTTTTGCGGCGCCGACTTGCCTGCGCGCCGTCATGAGCTGGTCGACCAGTGCTTGCCGTTCATCCGGCGCAAGAGCCGGATTACTGGTGCGCCACAGGCGGCCTGACACGACAAAATAGCGCCCGTCGGGCGTGGTGGGATGTTTTTTAGCGGCCGGCATGGACTTCTGTCGACGCCGTGGAACCGGCTGGCGCCACACTGGGCAGGTAGGCGCTCAAAAACTCGGCCGGCATGCGGCGCACCTTGCCGCTGCTAATTTCGATGCATACCAGGTCCCAGCGCCCGCGCAGCACGGTGACGCCATCGCGCGCGCGGATCAGTTGAAAACGGCGTTCCATCGCGATCTTGCCGTCGCCACCGGTCAGCCACGTGGCCAGGACCAGGGACTCGCCCACCACGGTCGGCAGCAGATAGTCGTACTCGCCGCGCCGGATCGCCATGGCCCGGTCGAGGCGGCGGTAGTCGTCCAGGTTCAGGCCAAGCTGCTCCGAGTGCGCCCAGCCGATCTGTTCGCACCATTGCACATACACGGCATTGTTGGTGTGATCGAGTCCGTCGATATCGCCTGGCTGCGGCGTGATCGCCCGCACAAACGGGTTTGCATAGTCCCAGTCCAAAACAGTCCCTTTTCAAAAGGGGACCTCGAAAAACCTACTGCGCAGCGCAATTTTCGCTCTGCGATGCTCACCGTACCTTCGTACGGTTGCGCTTCTCGAACGAAACTTGCGCCGCTCGCTACGGTTTTTCAAGGTCCCCAAAAAATGTGCGCGCGCTGTGGCGTGAATCAGCCGAAGCGCGCCTGGTAGTCGCTCGGCACCACGCCCAGTTGCGCGGCGAAGGCCCGGCGCAGATTGTACTCGCTGCCGAAGCCGCTGTGGCTGGCGGCGCGCTTGACCGTCATGCCGGGGCGTTCGAGCAGGCCGCAGGCAGCCTCCATGCGCAGCCGCAGCAGCAGCTGGGCCGGCGACAGGCCGGCCGCCTGGCGCAACTGGCGGTGCAAGGTGCGCACCGACAGCGCACACGCCGCCGCCATCTGTTCGACGTCGATCCGCTGGCGCAGGCGCGGGCGCAGCCAGTCGGTCAGCTGGGCATGCACGTCTTGCGGATCGGCCTGCGCCAGCAATTGGGAGCTGAACTGGCGCTGGCCGCCCGGCCGCTTGAAGAACACCACCATCCGCTTGGCCACCGCCAGGCCGACGGCGCGGCCCTGGTCTTCCTCCACCAGGCTCAGCGCCAGGTCCATGCCGGCGGCGATGCCGGCCGAGGTGTACAGCGGACCATCCTTGATATAGATCGCGTCCTCGTGCACGTCGATGGCGGGAAACTGCGACTGCAACAAGGCCGCATCGCGCCAGTGCGTGACGGCGCGGCGGCCGTCGAGCAGGCCGGCGCGCGCCAGCACAAAGGCGCCGGTACACACCGCGCAGCAGCGCGCCACGCGGCCCGCCGCCCGCGCCACCCAGCGCGCCATGGCCGGGTCGTGCGCGCCGCCCGCCGTTTCGATCCCGTGCCCACCGGAGACGATCAGGGTCGCCCCGGCCAGCTTACTTCCCGCCGGCGGCAGCGGCGCGCTCAAGACCGTCACCCCGCAACTCGACGCCACCGGGCCGCCGCCGGGCGCGATCATGTGGATCCGGTACGGCTGCGGCAAGAGAGCGTCGCGTGCCTCGTCGTTGGCGCTGCCGAAGACCTGGGCGGGGCCGGTCGCGTCCAGGAGGGCAAAGCCGGGAAACACCAGCAGCCAGATATCGATCGTTTTCATATGGCAGATATTCCACTATCAATGTCATTTGTGTCAATCGCCATCGTGACATGATGGGTCTTCTCATCAAGGAGCGAGCATGACACGTACCATCGGTATCTATGTTTTTGACGACGTTGAAGTTCTCGATTTTGCCGGGCCTTACGAAGTGTTCACCTGCGCCACGCGCATGGCCGCCAAGCTGGCGCGGGGCGGCGAGGCGCCGTTCCGGGTGCGCACCATCGGCGCCACGACTGCGATGCTGCGCGCACGGGCCGGCCTGAGCGTGCTGCCGGAAGCCGATTTTGCCGGCGCCGGCGACATCGATGTGCTGATCGTGCCGGGCGGCGTGGTCACGGCAGAACTGGCAAAGCCCGACGTCATCGCCTGGATCGCCGCCACCGCCGGCAAGTCGGAACTGACGGCGTCGGTCTGCACCGGCGCCATCCTGCTGGCGCAGGCCGGGCTGCTCGACGGCCAGGAGGCAACCACCCATTGGGCGGACGTGGAGGAGTTGCGCGCGTCCTTCCCGCTGGTGCGCGTGCGCGAACAGCGGCGCTGGATCGACAATGGCGCCATCGTCACCTCGGGCGGCATTTCGGCCGGCATTGACATGTCGCTGCATCTGGTCGAACGGCTGGCGGGGCGCGAACTGGCGCTGCGCACCGCGCACCTGATGGAATACGAGTGGAACGAGGGATGAGGGGGCAACGATGAGAATCGTGCGCAGCAAGGACTACCTCGGCGCGCGCGCCTGGGACGCGCAGCTGATCGCGGCCATGAACAACGCCACCGTGCGCCTGCACTGGAGCGACCAGCCCTACCCCTGGCACGTCAACGACGGCCAGGAGGTATTCGCGGTGCTCGACGGCGAAGTGGCGATGCACTACCGCCACGACGGGCGCGAGCTGGTGGCGCATTTGTGCGCCGGCGACATCTTCTACGCCGCCGAGGGCGACGCCCACAGCGCGCACCCGCTGGGACAGGCGCGCATCCTGGTCATCGAGCGCGCCGGTAGCGACTAGAGACGACGAGACGTCCCGACGAGGCCCGCAGCGCTGTCGCTCAGGCGAGTCGCTTGAGCAAGACGGCGGCTGCTTCGGCCGACGAGGCCGGATTCTGGCCGGTGATCAGCAGGCCGTCGGTGAGCACATACGAGCCCCAGTCGGCGCCCTTGGAATACACGCCGCCGTTGGCCTTGAGCATGTCTTCAACCAGGAACGGCACCACGTCGGTCAATCCCACACCGTCTTCTTCCGTATTGGTGAAGCCGGTGACCTGCTTGCCTTCGACCAGCGGACGGCCGGCCGGGGTTTTGACGTCGCGCAGCACGCCAGGCGCATGGCAGACCAGCGCGACCGGCTTGTTGGCCGCGATGAAGGCTTCGATCAGGGCGATCGAGTGCTTGTCGTTCGCCAGGTCCCACAGCGGGCCGTGGCCGCCTGGATAAAACACCGCGTCGAAGTTGGCTTGCTGCACACTGTCGAGACGCACGGTGGCGGCCAGTTGGGCAGTCGCTTCCACGTCGGCCTCGAAACGGTGTGTCGCTTCGGTCTGGGAAGCCGGTTCCTTGCTCTTCGGGTCGAGCGGCGGCTGGCCGCCTTCTGGCGAAGCGAGCACCATCCCGACGCCGGCATCCTTGAAGATGTAATACGGGGCGGCCAATTCTTCCAGCCAGAAGCCGGTCTTGCGGCCAGTGTTGCCAAGTTCGCTGTGCGAGGTCAGTACGATCAGAACTTTCATGCTATTTCTCCTAATAGATCATCAATGTAAACGAGTAGACCAGTCGTCTATTCGCAGGGCAAAAAAATCGGCGGGCGAACCGCCGGCAAACTCCCCTTACTCCGGGGAGAGATGTAATAGTTGACGCGTGCTCGACAGCGCCCAGTCGAACGGCTGGGTGTTGCGGCCAATTTTCACCATGATGCTCGCGCCCAGCCACAGCTGGTACAGGCTGTTGGCGGTGGTCTCGACATCGCTGTCGATCGCCAGCGATCCTTCGGCCACGCCGGCCTCGATTGCGCCGGCCAGCCTGGCGACGATGCCAGCCGTGCCGCGCTTGAGGGACAGGCGCATCGCCTCGGACAAGTCGGCCACTTCGGCGCCCAGCTTCACGGCCAGGCATTTTCCCTGGCATTCGAAGGACGATTGCGCCGCCTGCCAGC
The DNA here is from genome assembly GCF_011682155.1 of Massilia sp. CCM 8734. Classification (NCBI taxonomy): domain Bacteria; kingdom Pseudomonadati; phylum Pseudomonadota; class Betaproteobacteria; order Burkholderiales; family Oxalobacteraceae; genus Massilia; species Massilia sp. CCM 8734. Next base: position 137,677 of record NZ_WHJI01000001.1, on the reverse strand, counting down.
TTTTCCAGTAATTCATCAGGCGTTGCGCCATGTCGAGGCCGGGCTCGCTGAAGGTGGCGTCGATTTGCGCCAGGTAGTCCTCAAAATAGGCTTCGAGCAAGGCTTCCCCGAACGCATCCTTGGAACCGAAGTAATGGTAGAAGGAGCCTTTCGGCACCCCGGCGGCGAGCAGGATCTCGTTCAGGCCGACCGCCGAAAACCCTTTCGCGGCCATGATGCGCTGGCCGGTGGAAAGGATGTTCCTGCGAACATCGGTGCTGTCGGATGCGGTTCTTGTGTTCATGCATCCACTATAACGGAGATTAGACCGGTCGTCTAGTATTTTGCGAAGGAGTTGTCGTTTTCAGAAGGCGACTGCACGAATGTCAGGAGCCGGCTGCATCGACCGAGGTGAGCCTTTTGCGCACCCGTATAATTGATTGACGGGTCGTGCCGTAGTCGCTTGGCCACCGACTCGTCCAATGCGAGACGGCCGACGGCATCGGCCTGCTGCATCCTTGTCAGCGTGAGCGGACGCCCAGCGTCTTTCCTTCGGCCCGCGCGCGCGATACCTGCTTGGGTTTCCAGTCTGGTTTTGACCGGTGACACGATCGTGCCTTTTTACAGGTCAACAATAAGCGAACTGATCGGGATTACCGTAGCCATACGACAAGTTTGTTAGAGCTAAATTATAGATGTGGATCGCTTCTCCCATTTCGTGGTGTCGTGGTGCGAACCACCGACTACTTCCACACGACATGAGTCCTCTGACACGGGATTGGTCAACCAAACGCGCCGCGAGGCGCTGCTGAGCAAGGTGAAGCCCCGCCTTCCTGAGAGCTGCCCCGTGGGCGCTGGGGTACACAGCATCGCGGCGGACGAAGAGACGTGGCGAGACCCTTTGGTGACGCTGCGGGGCTGCAGGCGACACCAAGTCGAAAATGCTCACGGTATGCAAGTGACGCTGAGAACATGCGCGGCTGCACAATAGCGTCACTCCTGACGCCCAAATGCGTAGGTGCATTGACGTCTGCGGTACTTCCTAACGCCCGGCGGTGATTTCGGGGCATTAACCTTTCAGCCAGTAAAGTTGCCAGTTCCCCCACTGTGATGAACCATAGCTCTACTTTCTAGAAAGGCAGTAAAAACGAAAAAACATTCCCTTTTCCTCCTGCTCGCTACCCTCTCCTTCGCCGCCACCAGCACCCACGCCGCTTGGGTGACCACGGACCTCGGCACCCTCGGCGGCATGAGCCAAGCCACTGCCATCAATGCAGCCGGGCAGGTGGTTGGCTGGTCTCGCTTGGCAAACGGCCAAGACCGCGCGTTCCTTTCCAACGGCAGCTCGGGACAGATGACCAACCTTGGCACCCTCGGTGGGGGCTATTCCAGCCGAGCCACTGCCATCAATGCAGCCGGGCAGGTGGCTGGGGTCGCCGACTTGCCAGGCCAGCAGCACGCGTTCCGCTCCAATGGCAGCGCCGGTCAGATGACAGACCTGGGCGCTCTCGGCGGTCCCACTCTCCAGGTCAATGGCATCAATGCAGCCGGGCAGGTGGCTGGGTGGGCCACCGTTGCAAAACAAACCTATCGTGCGTTCCTCTCCAATGGCGCCGCCGGCCAGATGACCAACCTCGGCACCCTCGGCGGCGACTATAGCCAAGCCAAATCCATTAATGCAGCCGGGCAGGTGGTTGGGATTGCCTTCATGGCAGGCGGCCCGGCTCGCGCGTTTCTCTCCAACGGCACCGCCGGCCAGATGACCAACCTTGGCACCCTCGGCGGCACCATTAGCCAACCCACTGCCATCAATGCAATCGGGCAGGTGGTTGGTTTTTCTTACACGGCGAACAATAAAAGCATTAACCCATTTTTCTATGACAACGGCACGATGTACGACGTCAGCGACCTGGTCACGGGATTCACCAAGCTTAGCCGAGAAATCTTCCTAAATGACAGGGGGCAACTCGCCGGCAGCGGCATCATTAATGGCCAGCAACACGCCTTCTTGCTGACAAACGTCATCGATACGATTGATGTCCCGGAACCTGCCTCGCTCACCCTGCTCGGCATGGGATTGCTGGGCCTGGTCGCTGCACGGCGCAAACGCCGCCAGTATACGAAAGGCAAGGCCGCTGAAAGATTGCAAGCGGCATCTACGAGCGACCGCCGTTGATTGCAAGCTCATTCCCCGGCGGCGTGAAGGACATTCATCTTCCGTAACATTTGTGCTGCGGAAGAAGTGCTTTATGGCTGTTCACGTACGAAAACGATCGTTTTCGAACATATGGATTTTTGATGTACGAAAAACAGCGTGTACGAATATCGGACATCCAAATGTCCCGGACTTTCATTTATGCAAGAGTGAGTACCGTTGATCAGAACACAGACAACCAGATCCACGAAATCGAGTCCGCTGGTTTCGCCGTAGACAAGCGTCGGATCGTTCGCGAAAGCATTAGCGGTAGCGTCGCGGCGGGCAAGCGTCCCCAGTTTGCTCGCTTGCTTGACCGCCTTGAGCCTGGCGACGTGCTCATCGCGACCAAATTGGACCGTCTTGGTCGTAACGCTATGGACGTTCGGGCCCGGTCGAGCAGCTTGCAGCCGGTTCTGTCCGTGTGCATTGCTTAGCGCTCGGCGACGTCGATCTAACCAGCTCTGCTGGCAAGATGACCATGAGCGTGCTAGGTGCGGTGGCCGAGTTTGAGCGTGATCTGCTGGTAGAGCGGACCCAGGCAGGACTCACACGTGCGCGTGCTGAAGGAAAGACGTTGGGACGTCGACCAGCACTGACGACAGCGCAGCAAGCCGAGGCGATCGTACACCTCGTGGCTGGCGAGTCAGTGGCCAGGGCAGCTCGTGACTATGGTACGACTCGCCAGTCCATCATGCGAGTACGGGCAAGACACACTTCAGTCGATGCAGCCGACTCCTGACATACGAGCAGTCGCCTTCTGAAAACGACAAGCGGCCGGCGCACTGAATACGCGCTACGCCGACGTCACCGTCGGCAGTTGCAGTGCGGCCATGGCCGCGATGGGTCTAGATGCAACAAACCCGCCAGAAGGCGGGCTTGTCTTGGAGGCCCCCCAGCTCGCGATCGAGCTACGCCCGATCCGACCATAACTGCAACTGACCGTCAATTCAATGGCTCTGTGAGCCAAAGCGGGACGGTGGCCACTGGCGGGCGGCGTGCAGTACACGCAGCACGCGCACCAAGTCGCCGGCAGTGTCATAGACGAGGATGTAATTCTGGTGCGCTACCAGCTCACGAGTGCCGGCAGTGCGGCCAGGCTTGCCCAGGCCGGGATGATCGACCAAGCGGTCTGCCTTTTCTGCAAACAGCTCATCGAGGGCGAGCGCGGCGGCCGGGTTGTCGGCTTCAATGTATTCGTAGATGTCGTCGCGGTCTTGAATCGCCTCTGATGTCCAACACAACTCCATCACTCGGCGGCTTCCAGACGGCGACGTGTGGCGGCGCGCTTGGCGGCGAACTTGGCTTCAACCTCAGCGGCCGGGATCAGGTTGCCGGCATTGGCTGAGTCTAGGCCGATCTGCACCTGGCGCTGGAACCAAGCGTCATGTTGTGCCGCTTCCTGCTGCTGCCGAACGAAGTCACGCATGAAGTCGCGCAGCAGCTGGGCGCCGGTACGGTCGCGGCCCTTGGCGGCTGTCGTGAATTGGTCTTTCAGGATCTCATCGACCCGGAAGGTAAAGGTTGTTTCGCTCATGGCCTTGCTCCAATGTGTTACAGCGCAATCACATAGTAGCACAAGCAAGGGTCAACCGTCGTTTGATGACGCCTGCCCGCGCCAGTTTCATTTGCAGCTATTGCTGGTCGGCCTCGATCAAATGCAGGTCGGCGCGGCTGAATGCAGGTTCATTTGCAACTAATGCTGGTTTGACAGGGGGCGATAGATGCAGTTACTCCCGGTCAAAAAAGCCGCCGAAGGCAGGTCGGCGCGCTTTCAAATGCCGGTCGCTACACATACCGCTCTGACAACGAATCTGCCAAAAGGTTTCTGTTCCGGTCATTCATAACAGCCTCTTCTTGGCAGCCTGTCGGACTTGGGGAGTCGAAGCAAAAAATAGCCGGGCGAGGCCAGATTTGGACGATGTCGCAATGCCAGTAGCGAGCTATTGGCCGAGAAAGCGGCGAAATATGGACCGTCCCGCTATTTTCGCAGCCGACGATCCCAAGTCCGACCGGCTGCCGGCGGCGTGCAACGCAGCAGCGCGCCGGACAGGGAAGACAAAAATCACATCTATTTTGGAGCGGGTACTGGGCGTTCAAAGGTAATCGTCATATTTGTCGTCCTCCCGAAATTGCTGTTGAATCCGGCGAAGTTGCGTCCAAAAAAGGTGCCGCTGGTATCCGCGCTCTGATCGCGCGAGCTGCCATTCCATTTCTGGCGGAAAGCGCCGTTGGCGTACGTGTACGTGCTGTGTCCGCTAAATTGTGAGCTGGAAAACCCATTTGCTTTCCATTCCACCATGATAGCGCCGGTATGTTCACTGCCTTCCATGACAAAACCCGGGACGGCCGATGGCACCACCGAGAGGGAAGCGCCCTTGGCCGTGGCGCTGAAAGCCGACGATGGGATCTCACCGTTTCCGAACATGAAGTCGCCTCCATCGCTCAGATTGAACGAAACGTAATTGAGGAAAACAGTCGTTGTACCCTCCTGCTTATTGGAATATACGCACAAATGCGCTACCCGGTCTGGACCGGTGATTCCACTTGCGCATGCATAATCGCCGGAACTACGGAAATGCGTCACATTCGCTGCGGACACGACGCCAGCACAGGCGATGGTCAGCAGGATTGCCGCGATCGCGTTCTTCGAGAACGCGTTGATGTTTATCGTACTCATTTTATCCACCTTTTAGGAATGGTGGCACGTAGATGCTTAAGGATAACAATGAAGCAAGGGAAACGTGTCACCCGCTTTACCGTCATCGAAACGCGGAAGTGAGCTCGATGACAGTCTTACGCCGGTATCAGCCAGCTCTCTCATTGTAGGCTGCGGCGAGGGGGAAGCTTTGATCTAACCGTGCTGGCGTGGCGGCTCAATTCCGCTGCGCGCCGGTCCGGCCGCCGGCCGGTGCGGATGCGCTTGCGCCTGGCCGCTGTGGAACCGGCTGAAGAACAACGCGCAAAGCCGAGGGGCGGCTGCGATCCGCATCCCACTGCCAAAGTCATTAATTGCATTGTGGAAAATCTTCTACGAATAGCAAGACTTCCTCATGCTCCAAGTGGTGGCAGAGCGGCGCACCATCCTTTCCCGGGAATCGCCGAAGTCCGCACGTAAGGCACAGGCTATGCCTCGGCTCCGGTCGAGTACTGCGATCAGCCGGCCCGCCGCGATCGTCAATAACGCCACTGGACCGTCAGTTCCGCATGGCGCCGCGCACCCAGCAGGTACTGGCTGCCGCCGTACGAGGTGCTGGCGTACAGCTTGTCGGCCAGGTTGCGCAGGTTCAGTTGCACCAGCACGTGGCGGCTGGCCTGCCAGCCGACGCTCGCATCGAGCACCGTGTAGGCCGGCAGAGACTGGGTGTTGGCGTTGTCGATAAAACGCGCGCCGACGTAGCGCGCGCCGCCGCCGGCGCGCCAGTCGCCGCTGCGGTAGCCGAGCCAGAGATTGGCCGAGGACGTGGGCGCGTCCGCCGGACGGTTGCCGGCGCGCGAGACGTTGCCGCTTTCGACCAGCTGGTCGAACTGGGCGTCGGTATAGACCGCGTTCGCTTCCAGGCGCCAGGCCGGCGCCAAGGCCACGCTGGCGCTCACCTCCACCCCGCGCGACGATTGCGCGCCGCCCTGGATCGACAGCGCCGGCTTGGCCGGGTCGCGCGTGATGATGTCGTCCTTGCGGATGCGGTACAACGCGGCCGTCCACTCGGCCTTGCCGCCGGCCAGCGATTGCTTGACGCCCGTTTCCAGCTGGCGCGAGCGGGTCAGCTTGTAGCGGCTGTTGGCCAGGTTCAGCGACAACAGGCTGGTCACCGGATCGCTGCCGCTGCTGACCTGGCCGTACAGCGAGGTATCCGGCGCCAGCCTCCAGGTCAGGCCCAGGCGCGCGGCGGTCGATTGCAAGGTAGCGTCGAAGCCGGCCGCCCCCTGCAGGCTGGTGCGCTCGACCTGGTAGCGGTCGTGGCGCAGGCCCGCCAGCAACAGCACAGTCTCGCTGAATCGATAAGCGTCTTCGACATACAGCGCATGCGTGACGGTATCGGTCGTGAAGTCCGGGCGCAAGGGATCGGGGCTGTCGAACACACCCGGCGCAAAACCGGTCGGCGCCACGCTCGATGCGCCGCCGTAGGGGGCGTTATTGGTGTGGGTGAAATTGATGGTGGCCGCTTCCCACCCGGCCGCCAGGCGGTTGGCGCCGGCGTCCCAGCGCGCCTCGAGCCGGTTGCCGGCCTGCTCCTGGTCGTGCGCGATGGCGATGTAGTCGCTGCGTTCGACCAGCTTCGCCTGGGCGTCGTAGAAATAGCTCTCCACATTGCGCCAGTGGCGGCGCGCCTTCATGTAAACGAGTTCGTTGCTGACGCTCAGGGCCGGCGTGACGCGCCAGGTCAGGCGGGCCAGCGCCTTGTCATCATCAAGGCCGATATCGGCGTCGCCGACGTTGTAGTTCTGCCTGCGCAGCGCGCGCGCCAGGGCGCCGTTGACCAGCGGGGTGCCGAAGTAGCGCTGCGGCTTCTGCTCCAGATGATCGAGCTGGAGCTCGAGGTCCAGCGTGGGCGCCAGCGCATACGCCAGGCTGGCCAGCACTTTGCCGTGGCGCGCATCGCCGCGTTCGATCAAGCCGTCGCTGCGGTCGGCGTAGGCGTCGATCCGGAACGCCCCGCCCTGCCCCAGCGCGCCGCTGGCGCCCACGCCGGCGCGCAGTGCACGCCCGGCCCCGATGCCGGCCATCGCCTCGAACGCGGCGGCGCGCGTGGGCGCCTTGCGCACGGCATTGATGGTGGCGCCGGTGGTGCCGCTGCCATGGATCACCGAGCCCGGGCCGCGCAGCACTTCGATGTACTCGTAGCCCCACGGATCGGCGGGATAGCTTGCCGTGCCCGAGCCGACCTGCGGGCGCTGGCCGTTTTCCAGGATGGCGATGGCGCTGTTGCCGCTAAAACCGCGCGCCGAATAGGCGATGCCGTTGCCGGGCGAGCTGATGTCGGTCAGGCCGGTGGTGCGGGTGACGGCGTCCTTGAGCTGCACGTCGCCGCGCGCTTCGATGCTGGCCGCACCGAGCGACTCTACGCTCGCCGGCAAGTCCTGCGCCGCCCGCCCGCTCCGGCTGGCGGCGCCGATCTCGCGCTTGAGGCCAAGGCCGTCGTCCGACGCCGCCTGGATGGTTACCACCGGCATCAGCGCCGGTGGCTGGGCCCGGGCGGCCGGGGCGCACAGCAGTGCGATGGCGGCGACGATGGGGCGGATGGGGGTGGAACAAGCGTGGCTGGAAAACATCATGGAAGCGCCTGACGTAGTGAATGACCGGATCGGCCGATGGTTACGTTCGCAAACGCATGCGCCGCCACCATGGCACGCGCCGCTCGCGCAGGGCGAACGGAAACACGTACAACGGCGGCGTGCGCTTGCATTGGCAAAACAGAAAAAGGACGACAAATAACAGGCAACCCCACACCCCGGGCGTTGCGCGTGCATCGTGACTGGCCGGTCTTCTGGCTCGCCGTCATCCTTCCCTGGTCTTGCCTTCCCATGCACTGCACAGTGGCGTTCGATCAAAGTCGTCAGGCTTACAGCAGCGGGGGCTGCGCCGGACTGGCGCGAGATGAAAATCTCGTGCGTCACCGGCTTCCCGTTTCACCCTCCAGCCGACAAGCGGGAGGGCACCATTCACATTGGGCGCATTTTAGTGCGCAAAATCGTTTTTGTCACATCTTTCCTGCGCCAGCCAGCGGGATGGCGTGGGGATCCACCGCCCGCTGGCCGTACTGCGCATTTACAACAAATCTACCGATTTTCAATGTTTTCTGTACAAGACGAATGGTTAATTAGCACGCTTGTGCATATTTGCAATACATTGAAATGCCCGCGTTCAGGTTGGCCGGCATGGCAGGCCTGGCGGACGGGTCCAACTAAAAAGGAGACGCTTCATGAGCATTCGCTTTCGTCGTTCTTTGCACACCTTGTTACCCTTCCTTGCACTACTCGCCCCGGCTTCCGAGGCAGCCGCCAGCACCCTGAACCAGAACGCCTCGTGGACCATCGACCGGGCCGGCACCAGCACCAAGTACCGCTCGGTGGCCTATGGCGACTCGATCTATGCCGGCTTTAACGGCTCCGTCACCAGCGCGGCCAAATACGCGGCGCCGACGGTCAACGCGGAGTATCTCTCGGGCCAGTGGGGCGCCGACGTCGAAAGCGTGCGCCGCACCAAGTCCGGCGCGGTGGCCGAGGACGTGTACAACAACAAGATCGTGGCCGAGCGCTCGTATATGCAAGCAAGTAACACGCGCGTGGTCACCTTCGAAATGTGCGGCAACGATGGCTTGCAGGCGCGTTCGGCCTTCAAGAGCCAGACTGGCACCTGCAACTACAGCGTGCTGACCGCCGCCGAAACCAGCTGCAAGAAGTATGTGACGGCCGCGATGGACTACATCAACGCCAACGCCTACGCCGGGGTCAAGCTGAAGGTCGTCTCCAACCTGCACTATCCGGGCTACGCGGTGGACAATGTGCAGAGCACCTGCAAGGATGCGGGCACCGGCGCCACCGTCAAAATGCAGGACAAGTTCCTGCCCGCGCTGGCCAGGATGAACTTCATGATGTGCGACGTGGCGCGCCAGAAGGGCTTCCAGTGCGCGGATAATTTTGCCCAGTACATGGGCGCCGACTACGACAGCAACGGTGACGGCCGCATCGACGCCGAGGGCTTGCGCTATGTGAGCGGCGAGAGCGAAACGAGCTACGTCAACCGCCTGACCACGGCACTGCGCTCGACCATCCGCGACGCCAACACGCACTTTGTGTCGGCGGGCAGCAGCTACGACTACATCCAGTCGGACGACACCCACCCGACCTACAATGGCAGCACCTTCAGTTCCGGCCTGTTCGGCAGCACCACCGGCAGCGGCGCGCCGCGTTACACGAGCTTCAGCGGCGGCAAGAATCCGATCTGGAACCAGTACGGCCATGAGCGCATGGGCTGGGCGGTGTCGACCTACAATCCGGTCACGCCGTAAGCAGCGGGCGCCGATCCGTGGACACGCCTCCGCGTTCCGGGCCGGCGCAGTCTGGCAGCGAGCAGTCCGCTGCCAGCCGCGCCTGGCGGCCCTCCCGGGGCCGCGCCGTCATCGTCATGCTGCTGGCTCTTGCCTGCGGCGCCGCGCTGTTCTTTTTATGGAAGCCGACCCGCAGCGGGGCCGGCGCCGCCGCGCCGATGGCGGCAGCGCCGCCGCAGCCGACGCATCGGCCGGCTGCGGGCGTCGCACGCGCGCCAGCGCCTGTGCCGGGGCCGGCCGCGCCGGCGCGCCCGCCCGAAGGTGACGCCGACCCCACGCGCGACCTGTCGAGCTACGTCGCGCGCGGGGAAAATCCCAGCATGGCGCAAGTCATCGAACGCCTGCACGAGCGCGGCATCCATTCCGGCCTGGGCGCCTTTTCGCCACCGGGAACGAGTCCGCCGCTGGTCGGGCTGGCGGTGCCCGAGGATTTCGTTTTGCCGAAGGGCTATGTGCGCCATCACCAGGCCACCGATGACGGCCAGCGCATCGAAGCGGTGCTGATGTTTGCACCCGATTTTCAGTTGGTCGATGCCAGCAACAAGCCCATCGAGATGCCCAAGAACCTGGTCGTCCCGCCGGAACTGGCGCCGCCCGGCTTGCCGATCCGGCGCATCGTCATTCCACCGGCACGGTCGGGGCGCTGACCACCATGGCCTTATTGAATCACGCGACAGTGCGCACTGCCGGGGGCATCCTCGCCAGCGGCGCCATGGTGGCGCTGTATGCGCGCGGCGGCGTCGCCTGGCCGCTCGGGTTCGTACTGCTGGCGCCCTGGCTGCGCATCCTGGACGCCAGCCCCACCTTGGCGGCGACCTTGCTGCGCGCCTGGCTCATGTCGCTTGCCTACACGGCGGCGGCGTTCGCCTGGTTCGGCTCCGCGCTCGGGATCTATGCGCAGGTCGGCGCGGCCACCGGCGTGGCGCTGCTGCTGCTCGCCGCCCCGCTGTTCCAGCCGCAATTCATCGTCTTCGCCCTGGTGCGCCACATCACGCTGCGCCGGCATGGCGCCGTGCTGGGCGCACTGGCCGGTGCGGCGGCCTGGGTGGCGACCCAGGCCGCCGCGCCCGGCTTGCTTGGCGACACGCTCGGCCACGGGCTGTATCCATCGCGCCTGCTGCGCCAGGGCGCCGACGTGGGCGGCACCGCCGGCCTGACCGTTCTGCTGTTGCTGGCCAACGAAGGCGTGGCGGCGGCGCTGGCGCGCCGTGCCGATGGCTGGCGCGTCGCCGCCCGCCCGCTCGCGGCCGCCGCGCTGGCGCCGCTGCTGCTGGCCGGCTACGGCCTGGTGGCGCTGTCGGCCAGCCCCGCTCCCGCCGGCAAGCCGCTGCGGGTGGGATTGATCCAGTCGAACATCGTCGCCTACGACCGCCAGCGCCAGGAAAAGGGAACCCACGCGGTGGTGCGCGAGATTCTCGATACGCATTTCGCGATGAGCTACGACGCTGTCGTGCGCCAGCGCGCCGATGCGGTGCTGTGGCCGGAAACGGCCTACCCCACCACCTTCGGCCATCCGAAGAGCGAGGCGGGGGCCGACTTCGATCGTGAGATCCTGGCCATCGTCAATGCCGCCGGCGTGCCGTTCGTGTTCGGCACCTACGATCGCGACAGCGCCGGCGAATACAACGCCGCCGCGTTCGTGCAGCCAGGCGCCGGCCTGACGGGTTTTTATCGCAAGACGCACCTGTTTCCACTGACCGAGTACGTGCCGGCCTGGCTGGACGGGCCGCGCTTGCGGCGCGCCCTGCCCTGGACCGGCGACTGGCGGCCCGGCAACGGCGCACGCGTGTTTCCATTGCGCCTGGCCGACGGCCGCGAGATTCCGGTGCTGCCCCTGATCTGCCTCGACGATGTCGATCCCGCCCTGGCCATCGACGGCGCGCGCCTGGGTGCGCAAGCCATTCTCACGATGTCGAACGACTCCTGGTTCAGCGCCAGTCCGCTGGGGGCGGAAATGCACCAGGTGGCGGCGGCGTTTCGCAGCATCGAAACGCGCCTGCCGCAGTTCCGCGCCACCACCAACGGTTACAGCGCGGCGATCGACGCGACCGGCGGTGTGCTGGCCGGCACGCGCATGGGCGAACGCATCCTGGTCATCGCCGATGTACCGGTGCGCGTCCCGCCGCGCACCTTGATGGTGATCTGGGGCGACTGGGTCGGACTGGCGGCCGGCGCCTTCCTGCTGGTACTGGCGGCATGCTCGGCGTGGCCAGCGTGGCGCCCGCGCGCCGCGCACGCGCCGGCGCCTGTGGACCTGAGCATGCCGGGGCCGGTCGATGTGGCCGTGCTGTCGCCCGCCGCACGCATGGCGGCGGGCCTGTTGCGCGTGTTCGCGCGCGGCAGCCTGCTCTGGATGTGCATGACGCTGCTGCTTGACGAGGCCTTGCGCACCAACACGCTGGCGCAAATGCGCATGTTTTCCGCGTTCTTCCTGGCGCCGGAAGCGGCCGCGTGGTGCGTGCTGTTCCTGTTTTCCGCAAAGCTGTCGCTCGCCGATGGCAGCCTGGTGCTGGCACGCGACGCGCGCCGCCTTCAGATCGCGCTGGCCGACATCGCCACGGTGCGGTGCTGGCGCCTGCCGCTGCCCTGTCCCGGGATCTCGGTGCGGCTCGCCGGCGGGCAGCGTTACGCGCTGGCGCTGACCGATCCGGGCGCGCTGGCCGCGCACCTGGCTGGCGCCGGCGGCCCGGCCATCCAGCAGCGCACGCATTCGCGCACGGTGATGCAAGCCTACGCGCAAGCGGCGCTGGCGATGCGGCGCTCGCGGCTCGATCATCCGGTCGCCAAGTTCGTGCTGCTGCCGCTGGCGCTGGCGATTCCGGCTTTCCACCTGCACCAGCAAATTTCGTACGGCGGCCCGTTCGGGGAATACTACAGTTTTGGACTGAAGGCTTACCTGACCGCCTTTGCGCTGTGGTGGGCGGCCTGGGCGATCGGCGTGGTGCTGAGCGGCGCGCTACTGCGCTCGGCAATTGAAAGCGCGACCCTGCTGGCGGCATGGCTGCGGCCCGCACGCGCGGTCGATATCCGCCAGCGGCTCGAACGCGGCGGCCACCTTGCGCTGTTTCTCGGCCTGCCGGCGTGGCTGCTGCTGACCATCTTCCGCGCTTAGGAAACCGACTTGAGAATACCGTGCGCCAGTGAGCCGCGGCCCTGGCTAGCGTCGTGGGTTAGCCGGGGGAGTCCGGCATCAGGCGGACGCCAAAATCGGCGGGCTTGAATGCGGCGGGCCAAGGCCGCTCCAGCATGAGGTCGGCAGCCAGGGAGCCGAGCGTATCGGAACAGGCGGCGCTGGAACCATTGCCAGCCGTTGCGACAAACAGGCCATTGCCCAGGGCATCGATATATGGCTTGCCGTGATCGCTGTACGTGACCAGGCAGCGCTTGACCTGAACCGCGCTCACGTCAAGGCCGGGAATCAATGCGCACAGGGCCTGCACCATATCCTGTCTTGGATGCTGGCATCCATGCTTCATCCAATGCTGCATCTGGTCCAAGGTTTGTAAAATCACGTCTTCATCGGTATTGGCGCCAAGTTTGATGTAGATATTCCCATCGGGATACACCAGCGGCGGGGTGAGATAGACATCGGAGATCCGTGGCGCATCGATCTGGTAAGCGATTGCCGGCATGCCGCTCAAGCGTTGCGCATCGGCGCCGGAGACCTTGACGAGTATGGTGGTTTCCGATTTGACCCGGATGGCTATTTGCCGCCGGAAGAACCCAAAGCAATTGGAATACGCTCCTGCGCAGATCAAGATGTTCTTCGCTGTGAATTGCCGCCCCTGGTCGGTCGTCAATGTCCAGTGCGCCGGGGTCTTTTCAGCGGCGACGACCGTTTCGCGGATGACGCTGGCCCCCTGCCGCATGGCGATGGACAGCTGGCTCCGGATCAGGGCGCGAGGGTCGATGATGCCGGCCGGCGCCATCTCCAGCAGCGCCTCGTGGCCAGCCGGAACGGCGACGGATGGGCACAGCGCCGCCATGTCCGGGCGCGCGGGCCAGACGTGTTCAACCGCCGTCGCGTGCGCCAGTGCCGCGATGGCCCGCACGTCGGCGGCAGGCGCGATATAGAGCATCCCTGCAGGACGGTAGAAATGCGTGGCGCTGGCCGCTTCCAGGGCGCCAAAGCGCGACATCGATTGCCGGGTGAGCTCTCCCCACAGCCGGTCGCGGCTCAGCTGCGTGCAGATGCGGCCCTGATCGTAGTGGCTGGAGAACACACCGTCGTGCGCCTCCGAGTCCACCGGTTCATCGGGGCCGATGGCGGCAACGCGCTGCGAACCGCAGCTCAGATAGCGCAAGGCGGCGGCGCCGATCATGCCCTTGCCCACCACCAGATGCTCGAACGTCTCTGTCATGCGGCCTCCCTAGCGCAGGCGTGATGCGATGTAGGGCGCATCGAGATGGAAACCGGCGCCGCTGCCGGAGGCTCGCGTGCGCAACCAATGAAAGCCCAACCAGAAGAAGCCGTCGACCGGGGTATCGCAAGCCTGGGGCAAGCCATGCGTGTCCAAGGCCCGAACCACATCGTCAATCAATAACCAGCTCAAATCGGCGCGCCAGCCGGTCGCCCAGATAACGGTGTGGATGCCTGCTTGCCGCAGATTCAACTCTGTTGGCGGCGACAATGCCGACAATGGCTGATGCGCCCGCCATTCGGGTTCGGCAACGGGCGCGGCAAAGCCCAGGCGCACGACGTCATCTTGCCGCGCAATCCAATCCTCGATGTGGCCGATCAGCTCATCGTAGCCTTTTTGGGCAAAGAGAATATGCTCATCCAGATTATTGTCGAACAGGGCCAGCTCACCGTCGGCCGACATGCCGCGTAGCGTGCCCAGCAGCGTCACGCCCATGCGCGCAAGAGAATGGTGGGAAATCGGGTGGTCGCTCCCGACGATGGGGAGGCGGTCAAAGCGCTCGCCGGGATCGATGAGCTCCTCCTTGGGCGTAGCGAGCAAGCCGGTTCTCTCCAGCCAGAACATGATGTCCTCGCCGCGATGGCTGCGCGGTGTTCCCTTCACCATGGAGGTGGCCAGATACACGCGCCTGCCGGCCTGCGCCAGCTCCTCGCTGAGCTGCACCCCTGTCTGCCCTGCGCCGACGACCAGGACCGAACCGGCCCGCAGCGTGGAAGGATTGGTATAGGTCCCGACCCGATACTGCTCGATCTGAGGGCCGATCCGGGCGGCGCAGGCGGGGATCCTGGGAAGTTGATAGTTCCCGGGCGCCGCGATCACATTCCTGGCAAGATAGACGTGCGACCCCGCCTCCCTCTCGACGTGCACCCGGAAGCCCCCATCGGGCGCCTGTTCGACGGCGATCACCTTGCTCTTCTCATGAATCGGGAAAGCACGTTGTGCGATACAGTCGTCCCACAGGCCCAGGATAGTGCGCAAGGCCAGGCCGCGCTGGCGGTCCGGAAGGCCGTCGCGCTGGCCCATCAGGCGCGAAAAGGCCAACGGCGAATTGATTTTGAAGCTGTCCCAGCGCGCGGAACGCCATTGCTCCAGCGCTTGCGCCTGTTCCAGGACGACGTGCTCACGCCCCGCGCGTTGCAGGACGTAGCTCATGCACAGGCCGGCCTGGCCCGCGCCGATCACGACAGTATCGATATGATGAATCTCCTTATTCAAATCCCATCCTCCCGGCAGCGTTGATTGCGCGACTAAACGATCAGCATGGAGTCGCCGAACATGTCGAATTCATAGCCGCCGACGCTCAACAGTTCATCGTAGCCGCGCATGAGCAGTTCCTGGCCTGCGAATGCGGCGGTGAGCACGATGTGGCTCGAGCGCGGCCGGTGCAGATTGGTCAGCAGGGCGTCGACGATCTTGAAGTGATAGCCGGGGTAGATGTACAGACCGGTCCAGCCCGATTGAGGCATGATCACCTGATTGGTCGGGCCGCTCGCCGCCAGCGATTCGAGTGTCCGCACGACGGTCGTCCCAACGGCAACGATGCGCCGCCCCTCGGCCAGGGCGCGGCTGATCTTGGCGGCCGACTCGCCCTGGACGTCGAAAAACTCTTCCCTGACCCGGTGGTCCTCGACATGTTCCGCGTCGATGTGGCGCACGGCCAGCACCTCGGTGCTGCCGACGTGCAAGGTAACGTAGGCGAACTCCACCCCCTTGGCGGCAATCCGGTCGAGTAAGCCGGTGGAGAAATGCAGGCCTGCGGAAGGTATCTCCAATGAGCCCGGCGATTTAGCGTACACCGATCGATAGGCGGCGGGATTTTCCTGCCAGTGGCTGGGGTTGAGCGGCACGGTCTCGTCGGAGCGCGTACCGTGGCCTTCAAGCGTGCGAATGAGCCGCGCGGTCGGTTCGAACTTCGCCTTCCAGATATGATCCGGATAAGACGCCAGCAAGGTGCAGCTGAGTTGTTCGTCATCGACCGATCGTAATTCCAAGCCGGCTTTTGCCAACTCCCGTGGGCGAACCTCGACCATGCAGCTGTGATCCGATTCGTGGCCATAGACAATGACGGTGGCCGCTTGGCCGCCGCAGGTGAATTGCAGGGTGTTGGACAACATATAGCTGTCATTCAATACCAGCAAGTCCCCGGCCCGGAAATAGTCATAGATGTCGGAAAATATCCGGTGCTCGATGGCGTTCTTGCCGCGATCGAGCACGATCATTCGGCCGTCCGTCCTCTCCCTGCCCCGCAATTCGACAGGATCCGTCGGCATGGTGTGCGATCCCATCTCGAAATCAAACGACGTGGTCTTCATGATCTTTCTTGTCTCCCATGACGCGCGTTGCTCTGGAGTTATCAAGCCGGCTTCAAGCTCAATAAGCTGTAGATTGGCGGGTTCCCATCTCATGAAATACCGTCCAGTCTTCACTGGACGGCATTAGCCCCCGGCGGACGCTTGATTTACATAGTCTCTATCTATTGTGGCTGGATAAGCGAACGGAATCCGATCTCCCCTTCGCCGCTATACGTCATGCTGCCATTGAAGGAGTTGCCGCCGTCGCCGGAAGTGATATTGAGCGCCGAAACGTTCTGGCCCCCGCGGGAGCCGATAAGCCACACGCCACCCGCAGTCCATGGCGCTGAAGCGCCGCCCCATTGGTTCTCTACCACATAGTTATTGCCAACCACTGCAGTGGCGCGGAAGGCGATCGGCCCTTCGCCGACATAGGTCATGCTGCCGGTGAACGTCTGCCCGTTGTCGGCCGAGCTGATCGTGACCGCTGCCACGCCCTGGTCGCGCGAGCCAATGACCCATACGCCGCCCTGCTGCCACGCAGCGGATGGCCCGCCCCATTGATTTTCGACGGCGAACACGCCGCCGTCCGCCAGTTCACTCTTGAATGCTATCGCGCCCTCGCCGCTGTAGGTCATGCTGCCTGCAAGTGTATTGCCGCCATCGCTGGACTCCGCGTTGACAGCCACCACGCTTTGGCCGACGCGGCAGCCGATGACCCACGTGCCGCCCGGTTGCCACGGAGCGGCATCGCCACCCCATTGGTTTTCGACCACGTAGGTATTATTCTGGGTCAACGTCGCCTTAAAACCGATCGATCCCTCGCCGGCGTACTTCACGCTGCCAGTGAAGGTTTTGCCGCCGTCGGCCGAGTTGATGTTCAACGCCACGACATTTTGGCCGCTACGGGAGCCGACCACCCACATGCCGCCTTCGTTCCACGCGGCGCCCTGGCCACCCCATTGATTTTGGACATGGTGAAGATTATTGACCGACTTGCTGGTTTTTGACATGACTGCCTCCAGACTATCTGAAAAGCACGGAATCTACGCATTGAATGACTAACGGCCAATGGCCAGCCTGCGCATGGAGATGCGTGCTCAATGCAGCGGAACGGCGCTGCCCCGTTGATAAACTGTTCGTAATTAATGAAAAACACGACTGCACGCGTTATTCAGCGCTCAATTCCATTGAAATGTCGCCAGAACTGATTTTCTTGAACTGCTCTTCCAGCGCGGAACTGGGCGGACAGGGAATCGCGGAGTGTTTCTGTCGGTTCTGTCGCATTAGCGACCGTCTTGAGGGGCGTCGTGCTATTTCGGGAAAATTTCGCTTTCCGATCATCAACGCGACAGAACGGCGCAAGGTGCTCACTCTGAGCATCGGCTTCATATTGTCTCTTCCTCAGGCTGGCGTCGGGTGCGGCGGCGAGAACGGCGCGGCTTACACGTCGGAACCCGTTTCGGCTACTGGCAATTATAGAGTCGTGTCAATATTGCAAATGTAAATTTCTTTTTACGTTGGCATGTTGTAATAATTTTACGACATTTCGTGCTCACCAGCGGTTTTAGCAAACGTTTCTCCAGAAAGTCGTTCCATCGTACAGATAAAGCCCATTCTGTTGATTCATTACATCTACATTGACTCGTTTCATTGCGCCAACTTTCCAGTAGGAATGGAGGTCGCGGGTGGCAAGATCGCACAACGAGGCGGACTTCCTGGCGCGCGCGATGGATGCGCTTGCGCGCTGCCGGCTGCTTGCACCCAACCCGCTTCTGCTAGACTTGGGGCCTCTCCAATGGCCGGGCTCGCGCCAGTTCTCCCAGCCCCATAACGCATGCGCAACTGATGACACAAGACAGCTTAAGCCCTCCCGGTGGCGCGCCTGACGCCGCCCTGCCGCTCGACGCCGGGCAGATCGATATCTGGCTGGTCTTCTACCAGCATATTGCCGACCCTGCCCTGCTGGCGGCCTTGCTGGCCCTGCTGAACGAGCAGGAGCGCGCGCAGCAGTTGCGCTTTCACTTCGCGGACGACCGCCTGCGCTACCTCGCCACGCGCGCCCTGGTGCGCACCGTGCTCTCGCGCTACGCCCCGCTGGCGCCGGCCGACTGGATCTTCACGCCAAATGCCTACGGCCGGCCCGCCATCACCAACGCGCACGCGCAGGCGGGCACGCTCAGCTTCAACCTCTCGCACACGCGCGGCCTGATCGCCATGGCCGTCACGCGCGAGCGGGTGCTGGGGGTCGATGTCGAGAACCTGACCACGCGCCAGGTCTCGGACGGCATTGCCGAGCATTTTTTCTCGCCGGTGGAAGTGGCGGAACTGGCCACGGTGCCGCCCGAACGCCGCCAGGACCGTTTCTTCGAGTACTGGACCTTCAAGGAGGCGTACATCAAGGCGCGCGGCATGGGCCTGTCGATTCCGCTCGACCGCTTCAGCTTCCACTTTCCCGACGAGCGCCAGGTGCGCCTGTCCATCGAAGCCGATCTGGGCGACGATGCCGCACGCTGGCATTTCTGGCAGTTCCGGCCGGCGCCCGGCTACCTGCTCGCCCTGTGCGCCGAACGCCTCGATGGCGACCTGCCGCAGCTGAACGTGCGCAGCGCCATTCCCACCGTGGCCGACACGCCTTTCGCGTGGACGCTGCTCAGAGCCGGCCCGCGTTCTTGAGCGCCCATCGCAGCGCGCTGGCGATGGCGCATAGCGCCGCGCTCCTGTTCGGCCTGACCGGCGTCTTCGGCGCGCTGATCCGCGCCGACGCCACCGTCATCACGTTCGGACGGGCGGCGTTCGCGCTGGTCGCACTGGCCCTGTTCGCACTGGCCCGACAGCGCCCGCTGCTGCGCGGCCTGGACCGCTACAAGTTGTGCATGCTGGTCGCCAGCGGCATGCTGCTGGCCGCCCATTGGGTGAGCTTTTTCGTCGCCGTGAAAGTCGGCGGCGTGGCGATGGCCACCCTGGGTTTCGCCAGCTTTCCGGCATTCATCGCGCTGCTCGACATGCTGGTGTTCCGCGAGCGCATCGGCAGCGCCGAAGCAATCCTGCTGACCCTGGTCACCCTGGGGCTGGTACTGGTCACGCCCTCGTTCGATGTGGGCGAGGCCGGCACCGCCGGCCTGTTGTGGGGCGTGCTGTCGGGCTTGATGTTCGCGCTGCTGGCGGTAGCCAACCGGCGCGCCGCGCGCGGGATGGACGCGCTCGGGCTCGCGTTCTGGCAAAACCTCGTGGTCGCGCTGGCCGTGGCGCCCTTCGCGGCCGCCAGCCTGGGCGCGCCGACCCGGCTGGACTGGCTTTACCTGGGCTTACTGGGGGTATTTTGCACGGGCCTGGCGCACTACCTGTTCGTCAAGAGCCTGGAACGCTTGCATGCCCGTAGCGCGGGCATGATCATCGCGCTCGAACCGGTGTACGCGATCGCCTGCGCCTGGTGGCTGTTCGCGCAACAGCCGTCAGCGCGCATGCTGGCCGGCGCGGCGCTGATCGTCAGCGCCATCGTGCTGTCGGCGCGCGCCAGAGCGCCCTCGCAAGAGCCTGCCTCGGCAGGCTCTTAGCGCGCCAACGTCAGCACGCCCCGCCCCGCCACCGGCGGCGCCGCGATCGCGCTGAGCTTGAACGCTTGCGCCACCTGGGCCAGCGCGGCCGCGTCTTCCTGCATGGACTGGGCGGCGGCGGCGGCCTGCTCGACCAGCGCGGCATTTTGCTGGGTCACCTGGTCCATCTCGATGATGGCCTGGTTGATCTGCTCGATCCCGGCGGTCTGCTCCTGGCTGGCCGACACGATGTCTTTCATGATATCGGTCACTTTCTGCACACTGGCCACCACATTGTTCATGGTGGTGCCGGCCTGGTCGACCAGGCGGGTGCCGGCTTCGACCATGTCGACCGAATCTTCGATCAGGGTCTTGATTTCCTTGGCCGCCGCCGCCGAGCGCTGCGCCAGGTTGCGCACCTCGGAGGCCACCACCGCGAAACCGCGCCCCTGTTCGCCGGCGCGCGCCGCTTCGACCGCCGCGTTCAGGGCCAGGATATTGGTCTGGAAGGCAATGCCGTCGATGACGCTGATGATGTCGACGATGCGGCGCGAGGACGTGTTGATCGAACGCATGGTCGAGACCACTTCCGACACCACGGCGCCGCCTTTTTCCGCCACCTCGGAGGCGCTCAGCGCCAGCTGGTTGGCTTGGCGCGCATTGTCGCCGTTGCGCCTGACGGTGTCGGTCAATTCCATGATCGAAGCGCTGGTCTCTTCAATCGAACTGGCCTGCTGTTCGGTGCGGCCGGACAGGTCCATATTGCCCCTGGCGATCTCGAGCGAGGCGGTGACGATCCGGTCCGAGCCCTCGCGCACCTTGCCGATGGTTTTTTCCAGGCTGGCGTCCATGTCGCGCAGGGCTGCCAGCAACTGGCCGGTTTCATCGGTGGAGGTCACTTCGATATGTTCGCTCAGGTCGCCCGTGGCGACCCGGTTGGCCACTTCGACCGCGCGCCGCAAAGGTTTCTTGATGGAATCGATCACGATGTACGACAGAAACGCACCGAGCACCAGGCCCAGGCCCAGGGTCGCCAGCATCAGCGTACGCGTGGTCGCGCTCGACTTGTCGGCGGCCGCAAAGGCGGCCTGTGCTTCGCCTTTTTGCCGCACCATGCGGGTCAGCAGGGCTGAACGGGCCGCTTCGAACTTCTTTTCGGAATCGACCTTGAGCTGGGCGCTGGCCGCCTCGTAGTCGCCGCTCTTGGCCAGGGCGATGACCTTGTCGCCGGCGGCGGCATACTGTTCCCAGGCCGTTTCGAAGACGTCGGCCTGGGCTTTCGCGTCGCTCGACTGCAGCGAGCGCTTGTAGCTGTTCAGGCTCGCCTTCAACTTGGCGTTGACGGTCACCACCTCGCGGTAGGACAGTTCGGCCGCCTCCGAATTTTCCGCCCCCATGCCGCCGATCACCAGCGTGCGCGAGCGATACATATCGCCCAGCACCTCGCCCAGGCTGACCAGGGGCACGGTGCTGTCTTCATAAATGGTGCGCATGCTCTCGTTGCTGGCGGATAATCCGCGCAGGGCGACCAGGCCCACCACGGCCAGCGCGGTGAGCAAGGTGCCGGTCAGGATCATCAGGCGGGTGCTGATATTGACGTTATGTAACATGGGCGGAGGCTCGGCAAGGTTGGGGAATTACTTCACTTTGAGGTAGTCGGCCAGCTTCTTGGCCGCGCCCGTGGGCGCGCCGATGGTGACCAGCCCGAGCGGACGCGACATGGCAGGCGCGCCGATGGTCTTGCTGTCGCCCGCCCCGGCCTTGACGTGCACGTCGGCCGCCGGCCCGAAGCCGCCCGGCGTGCGCGAGACCCAGGTGATCACTTCGCGTGGCGACTGCGCTTCCAGCGCCCCCTTGACGTACTCGGCGCCATCCATGATGGTTTTCTGGAACACCAGGCTCGGGATCATGCCCGCCTTGGTCACCACCACCTTGACCGGCAGGTCGGCGCCGCCGACTTCTTTCCAGTTGGTGATTTTGCCGGTCGCCATATCCTTGAGCTGGGCCTTGGTGAGCGCCGTGACGCCATTCGATTTATGCACGATGACGACCAGCTCGTCCGTTCCGATTTGCGTGAACACCAGGTTGTCCGGAACCTTGATCTCCTTGCTGGCGGCCTTGGCGGCCTTTTTGCCCGCCTCGATCGAGTCGGCCAGGGTGTCGCCGACCGCCGCCACGCTCACCTTGCCGTCGACCAGGGCGACCATGCCGTTGCCGGTGCCCACGCCGTTGACCTTGATCTCAACGCCGGTGGCCTTGAGGATTTCCGCCGCGCGCGGCTCGAGCACATCTTTCTGCGGGGTGGTGCCACCGGAAATTTCCAGCACCTCCGCAGCGCCGGCGCCGCCGGCCAGGCTGGCGATGATGAGGGAGAGCAGTACGAAGGCAGGCGCTTTCATTGTGTATCCTTTATGTGGGTCGATCACATGGAACGGCAAGGTCAGCTGGAATAGTTTCCATGCACCAACTGAAAAACCAGTGTACGGCGGCTGGGGGAAACACACAAGAAAATGCGAACTGGGTGCGTGCGAAATGTGTCTTGCTGTTGGAAACATGCGATACGCGCGCCTGTCGCCTTGCTCGGACGCATGCAAGCGAGCGCGACCTTAGCGGGAGCCCCGGCGCGATCAGCATGGCCGTCAGCCCATCGGATCCCCGCTGCCGGCCGGGCCCGGCCACGAAAGGCGGGCGCGGGTGCCGCCGCCGGCGGCGCTGTCGATCGCCACGTCGATGCCGACGCGCGCGCCGAGCCGGCGTGCGATCGACAGGCCCAGCCCCACACCGGCGCTGGCCTCGCCTTTGGCGCCCACCTCGAACAGGCGCTCGCGCAGGGCGGGCGCGATGCCGGGCCCGCTATCGGCCACCACCAGGCTGGCGCCGTCCATGTAAATCCGGATCTCGCCCTGGCCGGTATGGCCGAACGCGTTGCTGACTAGGTTCGAGAGCAGGATCGCCAGCGCCGCGCGGTGGCTCTCGACGACCGTGCCGGGCGCCACCTCGACGCTGACCTCGACCGCCTTGCCGTCGAGCAGATGGGCAAACTGCACGACCGCGCTTTCGACCAGCGGCAGCAAGGCCACCGGTTCGGCCACCGAGGCGCCGAGTTCCTCGCGCGCCAGCGACAGCAAGGTCGCCACCGTCTGGGCCATGTGCGCCGCCGCGCCGCGCACGCGTTGCAACTGGTCGGCCGCCTGCGCCGGCATCGGCTGCTGCGCCAGCAACTGCGCCGCGCCTTCGATCACCGCCAGCGGCGTGCGCAATTCGTGGCTGGCGTCGCGCGTGAACTGCTGCTCGCGCTCGATGAACGCGGCGATACGCGCCATCGCCTCGTCCAGCTTGCGCGCCAGCGCGCCGATTTCGTTATCCGGAAAATCCTGCGCGAAGCGCTGCGGCAGCCGGCCCGGCTGCGCGGCGGCGACCAGCAGCGCCAGGCGCGTCAAGGGCGCCGTGGCGCGCCGCGCCAGCCAGTAGCCGACCGCCAGCGTCACGACCAGGATGGCGAGGGTCGACACGCCCAGGAAGCCGAGAAGGAACGGCAGGCGCGGGCGCACCACCAGGTCGCGGCTCACTTCGGCCACCAGGTAGGCCGGGTCGGCGCCGAGGTCGACCTTGCGTACATGATAATGCCGGCCCTGCTCGCCGAAAAATTCGCCGCTGCGGGCCGGCCCCGCCAGTTGGCGCGCCAGGTCGGCCGGAAACGTGTCCGGGCGGCGGTACACGCTGACGTTCTCGCGCAGCGGCGCGGCCAGCTTGCCCGACGCTTGCCAGTGCCGCTGCTGGTGCGCGGCCTCCTGGCGCAGCAGCTTGTCGAAAAAGCTGTCCTCGACCGAATACACGAACAGCACGCTGAACACGCTGAAACACACGGCCGTGGCCAGCGCGAACAGCGCGAACGCCAGCATCATCCTGCTGCGCAGCGAGTGCCCGGTCTTCACGCCAGCGCGTCGAGCTTGAACCCGACCCCGTGCACGGTCAGCAACATGGCGCTGCCGAAAGGTTTGTCCAGGCTTTGGCGCAGCTGGTACAGATGCGTGCGCAGGGCGTCGGAGTCGGGCGGCGCGTCGCGCCACAAGGTCCGGGTCAGTTCCGAGCGGGTCAGCACGCGCGGATGCGCCTCGGCCAGCGCCAGCAAGATCTGGTAGCCGACCGGATTGACCTTGAGCGAGCGCCCTTCCCGGCTCACCGCCTGCGCCTGGCGGTCGATGCGCAAGCTGCCGATGGCCAGCGTGTGCTCCTGGTGCAGGGTATGCCTGCGCGCCAGCACGTTGCAGCGCGCCAGCAGTTCTTCCAGCGCGAACGGCTTGACCAGGTAATCGTCGGCGCCGCTGTCGAAGCCACTGAGCTTGTCGTGCAGGGCGTCGCGCGCGGTCAGCATCAGCACCGGCATGCGGCGCGTCAGGCGGGCGCGCAGGCGCCTGCATACTTCCAGGCCGTCAATGCCGGGCAAGCCGAGGTCGAGGATCATCAGGTCGTAGTGGTTCTCCAGCGCCAGCTGCAAGCCCAGTTCGCCGTTGTGCGCGAAATCGGCGCTGTGGCCGTGCAGCGCCAGCCCGTCCGCCAGGTTTTGCGCGAGCATCGCATGGTCTTCGACGACGAGAATATGCAGGGGCATGCGGGTCCTTATCCGTTGGCGAGGCGTTGCAGGTTGACGGCATCGGCCGCGCGCCACTGCATGGCGGCGACCACCGAATGCATCAGCACCAGCATCTTATCAAAGCGCGGCAGCGCGGCCTGTTCGGCGCGCGCCGCGTCCAGGCCGGCGCGGTAGTACGTGGCCAGCAGGCGCACGCTGATCTCCTCGGCGGTGCGTGCGCGCGGCACCGGGCGATACCCCAGCGCGGCGACCATCGCTTCGGCCACCGACCAGGTGGACCAGGCGTTCTGCCCCGTGACCAGGCGGCCGTCCACGATGGTGTTGTCGAGGTACTTGGGGCCGGCCACGAAGCGCGCCCCTTCCGCCGTGGCGCGCTCTTCGAGCAGGAAGCCAAAGCGCGTACGCGCATCCTTCATCAGGAACAGTTCTTCCTCGTTGCTGAAAGCGGTCATGCGGCGCCCCGCCAGCAGCGCCTTGCCGTCGGTCAGCTTAACGCCCAACAATGCCGCCGGCCCGTGGCAGACCGCGCCGACCACCCCGCGCGCGGCGACTTCGTTGACGATGCGGGCCACGTCCGGATTGTCGGGCAAGTCGTGCATCGCGCCCTTGCCGCCGACGAAGTACACGGCCGCATAGCGGCGCGCATCGACGTCCGCCAGCGCCATCGAATTGACGACTTTGGCCTGCGCGACTGGGTCGTTGAGAAAGGCGTAGTCGGTCTCGCCCATGTCGTCGGGGTCGATTCTTTCGGGCGGCTTGCCGCCTTGGGGCGAAGCGATATCGACCTCGTAGCCATTGACCTGGAACACATAGTAGGCGCGCGCCAGTTCGGTCAGCTCGTAGCCGGCCCGCTTCATGGCGGGGCCGCCGCGCTCGGCGCTGCTGACCACGGCCAGGATGCGCCCGCGTTTCTGCGCCACCGCCTGCTTCAGGTAAGCCAGGTCGGCCGCGCTGGCCTGCGGATTGGCCTTGGGCAGCTCGTCCAGCGCCAGGCTGCGGTAGTAAACATAACCGGCAGCGGCGAGTAACACCAGGGTGGCGGCCAGCCATGCCCCGCCGCGTAAGATTGTCTTGATCATTGCCAGCTCCGTTATCGAATGGCTTGCACGATAGCGCGCGCCATGTGAACCGGATGTGAATGGCTTGCCCGGTACGCATGCGGCGACCAGCTGAGACCGAGCCAGCGCCTGCGCCGCCAGCAGCCCGGGCGCCCTTGTGAGGCTGCCTCAACAAGACAGAAACCCGTCAAGCGGCGGCAGGTGCATCGACGGCACGCAGCGAGCACACGCCGCGCGGATCGCCATGACGGCCGCGCCCGAGGGCCGCCGGCCCCATTTGCTACTTCGAACCTCAAGCTGACCGCCATCCGTCCACAAGCGGCTCAGCCACAACTTATCAGGAGACAAGTCCGCCGCCCGGGACCCGGCGCAGCCAGAAGCGCTCACTGCCGCATAGGTCTGGCCCGGACGCTGGCGATAGCTCTCCAGCAGCGCGCGCATCCTTGGCCCCGTCGAGGTATCGGCCAACCACATGGGCGCCACAGTCGGCCGTCGCCACAGCGTGAAACAGCCCCTGGGAGGCAGTCATCGGATCGAAGCACGTCGGCGGGTTCGATTCCCGCCGCATCTACTACACATTTAGTAGTTGATAGATAGACGGCAAAAGACAACGCAAGACGCTGATTTTAAATGAAGGAATAGCCTTTGCCGAGGCCGTCAGGCTGGCCCGAATCTTTGAAAAAAGTGCTCATCAAGGCGCCCGTTTCGGCTCGTTAGCGTCGCCTCACGACGTTTTGCAAGAGGCTCACAAGATACTGGAGGTGATGGCCGAGCGCGAGTCCGAACGCCAGCTGGTAGGCCATGTAGAGGCCGATGACGCCTGCTTTGGCGGTGCACACCCCGGTGGAAAACGGGGGCGCGGGTCGGAGAACAAGGTGCCATTCATCGCGGCGGTGCAAATCTCGCCGGAAGGCCATCCGGTATATGCCATATTCTCCAGGGTGAAAACGTTCGGAAAAGCCGATGTGGCGCAATGGGCATTGAAACATCTGGCAGCAGCGAGTATCGTCGTCTCCGATGGTTTGAACTGCTTCACCGCAGTGCAGGCGGCCGGTGCAAAGCATGAGCCATCGGTCGTGGGCACGGCCCGCAAGAGCAGCGCAATGCCGTGTTTCAGATGGATAAATACCGTTCTGAGTAACCTGAAAACCGCCACCGGCGGAACCTACCATGCTTTCGATTTCGATAAATAAGGTTTTCTCTATTTGGCCGAGGCTCAGTATCGATTTAACCGGCGCTTCGATTTGTCGACCATCTTGACGCGCCTCTTGTACGCTGCTGTCGCCACGGGCAACCGAACCGAAGCGTGGTCTCGGTTAGCTGAAGATCAGCGCTAATCACCTTTTTGTTTGGCGCCCAAACCGGCGTGCCACCTGCTTGGCTCTTCATGCAAACAGTAAGTCTGTCGTTAGCGCGCGCTCTGCACGCACGTACGGCATCGCCCCCAAGTGCCAATATTAATCGCAAGCACGATACTCCTCCTCCCAGTCCGCTTTACACTTCTTATCCTTTTACAGCAACGGATTTCCGCTTACCTATAGTACGCCCGAAGCCGTGGTGCTATTATCCACTCTTGATCACGATGGCGAATTCAGAATTTTGCATTCCGTTCGCCATTTGCCTTGCGCAGCGTTCTCGAACATTTTCGGCGACATCGTATATGCGATTAAGAACACGTGACCACCTACACACCACACACGGGCTCGCAATTTTTTTGCACCTTGCCTTGGTATTAGATCAACCACCGCAATCTTAAACTCACCGTTTTTTGCAAAGCATAATTCGCGCGGCCAATCTACTTTGCCGTTACGCTTTACAAACAAGTTCACTTCCCGACCGTCAGGGCTGCGGTAAATCTTATTAACTGCTTGGAGCTGCTTCGTCCAGCGTTCGGTATCGTTGGGGGAAAGCTGCAATCGTATCGCATCGAAAATTGCAGTCTCCACTTGTGAAAAAACTGCCTTGGTACGAAATAGCTCTTTCAGCAATCCAATTAGCGAGGACATTCGCACCCCGCCAGTCCCGCTCCCATTGCGCCAACTCCTGCGCCTGCTGCCGCGCCTTTATATACATTTGGAAAACGAGTCCATTGCGCCATAACCGTTCCCATCGGGTCATTTGCCATCTTCCATGCCGCAGGCATAAACTGACGTCGGTAAGGATCAGACCGCGCATGCGTTGCAATAGAAACGTAATTTCCGTTGAAAATTGTTCTTGGGCCGCCCATACGAGCAGCTATCCAGTGCGAAAACTCCTTGCCGACTCCCGCAGTTCCGGCCGCTTTAACGCCGCCAGCGAGGCCAGTCGACGCACTGACGGCCATTCCGGCCCATTCACCATTACTATATGCTGGCGAACACATATTGATCGCTCCGCTGACATCAAAGAAATCACGCAAGTGCTGCCCCTGTCCAAAAAGAATGACATCCCCCATCCCGGCCGAGAAATCTACGACACCCTGAGAAAGTGATGGCCATTCGAAAAGTCCAAAAGGATCGCTGTACAGCAACGGATTTCCGCTTACGTATCCGTAAGTGTTGATGCCGCCGTCGAGCCCAATTGGATCGCTCTGCACATACCTTCCGGTCTGCGGATCGTAATCGCGATAGTAGTTGTAGTAGAGATTCGTCTCCCGATCATAATATTGTCCTGGGAAGCGCAGGTTGTAGGCGAAGTTTCCCATGCGGTTCGGATTTTCGTCGGGCTGGTCCTCGCCGAACGGATTTGCCCCATCCCAGCGCCACACCATCTTGTTGTCGCTGGCGCGCGAAATGACCCGTGGTGTCGCCAGATGGTCGGCATAGACGTAGTATGTATTTTCTTGCGCCCCACTTGTGCGCAGTTTGACTACGGTGACCGGCATCCCCTCCAGGTAGATGGTTTCCTGTATCGGCGTCCCGGCACTGTCGTACTCGCCCACCACCTGTCCCGCCTGGTTGTAGACAAAGTAAGTCGATGCACCGGTCGCATCAGACTTGATAGCCCGCTGTCCAAGCCCGTTGTAGCGGTATTGCGTGGACGCGCCATTGATGCCTGTAGTGCTGCTCAGGCGCCCGTTGTTGCCGTAGACATAGCGTATCGTCCCATCACTGATGAGGTTGCCCGTTGCGTCGTATGTATTGCGTTTCGCTGGCAACGGTCCGGAGGTCGCGGCCAGCCGGTTGCTGCCCGGATAGATCGTGTTGAGGTAGCTGTTGGGACCGACTTTCAATCTGGTGCGGTTACCACTGGCATCGTATTCGAAACTCTGGCCCCCGATGGCGCTATCAAAACCGACCAGGCGATCACGTCCATCGTAGTAATAGCGCTGGTCCAGCTTGCCCGGCGTGGCGCCACCTTTGTGTGTGCTGGAAACGATGCGCCCGGCGGCATCGTAATTAAGCGTGCGTAGCGCACCGCCAGCAGCCGGGTGTCCCAGCGGATAACTGACCAGCCGGTTCTCAATGTCGAACTGGCGCTCGTATTTGTTGGGACTGCCCGCGCTGTGATTACCCCACAACCAGGAGCGCGCAGCGCCGAAGGGCTGGTACGTGATGTCGCTCAGAATCGTCGTGCGCGCAGCATTTGGGCGCGTCAGGCGCAGGGCCGACGGTTTCCCATTGCTGTCGTAGGTGATATCGATCCGATTGCCGCTGGGGTAGGTCATCGAGGTCACGTGGCCCACGGCGCTGCCCGTGCTGCCATAGGTGTAGGCAGTCGCAAAGCGCCGGGAAGCTGCTCCGTTCGTTTGTTCCTTCCTCAACAGCCTTCCCATACTGTCGTAGACATACACTGTTTTTCCAGCCTCATCCGTCATCGCCGTGACACGGCCTGCTGCGGGCGTGCCAATCGCGCCGTACTCAAACGTGCTGGCGCCGATACCGGTCACGCGACCCGCCGCGTCGTATCGATAGGCAGTTTTTCGTCCAGCCGCGTCCAGGCTCGATATCGTGTTCCCTGCCCCGTCGGACTGGGTACTCGTGGTGCCGGTATCGGGGCTGATCAACGCCGTTTGCTGCCCCAGTCCGTTGAAGACGTAGCGCGTCTGCAAGCGGCGCGGATCGAGCACGGACGCAAGCTGATCCTGCGGCGTGTAGGCGTAGTCAATCGTCGCCGGCTTGCCGGTGGCATCGGCAGCAGGAAGCGTCTGTTGGATCAGACGATTAAACGTGTCGTAAGTTCCCTTGCTGACGCGCGCCAGGGGATCGGTGCTCGACGTCAGGTTGCCGGCCGCATCGTATTCAAAACGCGCGCCCGGCTCTTTGGCACTGCGCTGCTCCCGCTGCAGGCGGCTGAGTGCGTCGAAGGCGCGCGTGGTTTGCGCCACCAGTTTGCCGTTCGGGTCTTTCACCTCCTGGCGTACAGTATTGCCCATCGCATCGAGGGTGAAGCTGATGCTGTTGCCGGCACGGTCGCGTATGCCGGTCATGCGGTGCGCGTCGTCGTACGTGTAGCTCAGCGAGGAGCCGTCGGGTGCTGTCGTACGGATCAGTTGTCCCGCAATATCGTATTCATAACGCGTGGTTTCAGCTTGCCCACTTGTCGCGCGGACGGTGCTGGACATCAAGCGCTGGCGTGAATCATATTCGAATCCGACCACCTGTCCATTGGGACGCTGAATTTTGGTCGGTAAGCCGTCCTCGCTGTATTCGAGGTAACTGGTGACCTCGCCGACGCTGTTGCGCACACTAGCAAGGTCCCCAGGGGAGTGACTTGCGGTGGTGTCCGCGTAGTAAGTCATGCTGGTCGATTCGGCCTTGCCATTCGCACCGGCCGGTCCGGTACTCGTCAGCAGCTGCCCGTTGGGATTGTAGGTGTAGCGCCATTCCTGAACCGGGCCAGTTCCCACCGCCGCGAATCCAAGTGCGCCATTGTTGTCATTGGTCGCCTGGACGCTCGCACGACAAACGACGGCTATAGGTTTTCCATTGGGCAGCACTGCGCCGCCAGCGCACTCCACCAACTTGCCCGCAGCATCGCGCTGGCCGTTATAGATCTTCGTGTCCATGCGCCCTGGCGTGGCGATCATCATGGCTAAAGGCCAGTCCGGATGCCAGCGCGTGCTGGTCTTGCGTGCGCCGGCCGGAATTGCGCCATTGATGCTCGCAGGGCAGGTAGCATCTTTGGCCAATCCGGTCGTGCGCGCCAGTTCGGTTCCACGGATGGGGTCACTGATGAAGCAGGTCTTGTTTCCGTTGAAGTCGGTGCGACTCTCCACGTCGCCTTTTTTAGTGTAGGTGGTTGCCTTGGCACTGGCGGCGCAGCCAGCGCCGGCAGGCTGGCTTTCGGCAGTAATCTGGCTCAGATTATTGGAGCTGTACGCAATGGCGATGGTGCGGCTGCTGCCGAGCGGATCTGTGACGATCCGGCTGGTCCGACTGGGATAAGCAAATGTGAAGCGCTGCGCACCGCCGGCGTGCTCCGACAGCACGGCTTGCCCGTCGCCGTTATATGCATACGTGGCAAAGCGTTTCCCGTGTTCATCGGTAATTCCGGTGAGAAGGAAGCGATCGTAGGGGTCTTCGTAGTGGTACGCGCGCGATGACAGCTCGGCACCGGAACGGTCGAGGTAGTGCACACCAATCAGGCGGTCCATGCCTTCAATGGGCCCACCACCGGGTATCGCAGCATGTTCATACTCGTAGCGCACGCTGCCGGTAGCATTGGAGATCGACGCGATGACATCGCCCTCCCATGCGATCGCTAGGCTGCGACCGCTGGTGCCGACAATTTTGCTGAGCTGCTTTTTTGCATCGTACGTGTAATGCGTGGCTATGCCGGTGCGCGTATGAACACTGCTAAGTTTGAAGCTGTCGCCATCCCGGAGAAAACGGTCGACCGTGCCGTCTGGCGTTGTCAGAAGCCAGACACTTTCATTGGGGCCTTGCACTTCCAAGGTCAAGCCCTTGTCGTAAGTAGACTTGTATGTGCGGTCGGCCTGTTGCAGGAACTGGAAATGGCTGCCGTCGCTGAGGGTGCCAACGATTTTGGCTCTAGTGCCCCATAAAAATGGCGCAAACAATGCGCGCTCGAACGAAAACGACCAGCCCATGCCCGCTGATTGCGCAAGCCCGTTTTCGCGAACACTTCGGTAGACTCGCCGAACGGACAATGCGTCATTAATGCCTCCCGTTAGGTCGACTTCGTGCTGGACTTTGGCGCCGCTGGCGAATTGAACCGGGTTTCCCGCTGCCTCCCCGCATTTTGTGGGTACCGGAATTTCCGGCTTGGTTTTGCGACAAACGCCGGACGGGTAAGCGTCGTATCCCGGCTTACACTGCAGGAGAGAATCTCCAAACCACTTGACTCCGCCGACCTGCAAAAAATGTGGATAGTAGCATTTAAAAAAGTCGCGACGGCCTTCATAGGGCCGCACGGCAACCAAGGGGTGTCCCATGTGATTTATCGCTGTCTTTTGGCACGCAGTAACCGGGTCCGCAGCAACAGCTTCCTTATAGAGACTGACGTAATACGTCCAACCCAGCGTTCCCTCTGGCAGGGCACTCTCTGCACGGGCAGTTCCGTGAACCAGCGGTAGCAATATCAACGCGGAACGTGCAAGATGAGTAAGCGATGGAAACAGGCGTGCACTCGGCATGATCATGGTTTTCCTGTCCTCTACGAGAAAATGCCGGCGGCAATTGCCATCAGGAAAATCAAGAATATCCATTTCAATAATTCGAACATTGCCTTGTCGCAAACGATTAACCGCACCGACCAGTTCCAGATCACTCTTACCCGGCCGGCTACTTGGCGCCGGTAGTGCGCCAGGAGGCCCGCACTGATCATCTGCATGGGCGACTTGTCCGGGCTATCGATCCGGTGCATCTCCAGGATCAGCGGCCCGACATCGTTATCGTTATCGCGATATCGAACTGGCGATGCCGGAATCCCGGCATCGCTCACAAACACCCCGCGATCACGGCTTC
Organism: Massilia sp. CCM 8734; assembly: GCF_011682155.1. Lineage (NCBI taxonomy): Bacteria > Pseudomonadati > Pseudomonadota > Betaproteobacteria > Burkholderiales > Oxalobacteraceae > Massilia > Massilia sp. CCM 8734. Next base: position 105,644 of record NZ_WHJI01000001.1, on the reverse strand, counting down.
CAGCAGCGCCTCGTACTTGATATGCACCGGCAGGTCGCGCGCCAGGGCCAGCACCTTCTCGCCGTCACTGATATCCGACGCCAGGGTGCGCCTGGCGAAGGCGGGCCGGGCCGGCGCCGACGTGACGCATGGACAGCAGACTGGCACCTTGACCTCTTGCACGGCCGGCGGCGCGGCGGCGCAGGCGGTGAGCAGCACCAGGGTCAGCAGGATCGGCAGCAGGTATCTCATCGGATCGACTCCAGGATAACGTTCACGGTCGGCATGGCCTCGTCGCAGGTCGTTGCGCACGCGCCGGCGACATTAGCCAGCGCCACGTCGAAGCGCCGGCCGGCTGTGACTTCCTGCAGCTGGGCGATCGCACGGTGCCTGAATCGCCACAGTCAAAACTCCTCGTCCGTTCCGCTTGCTGTGGAGTCTGCGGTCTCGATCATGTCGCCCCCCGCCGAACGTAGGCAATTCCGTTTCAATGCTGCACGAACACCAGAACCGGCACACCTATGCCTCACGCATGCTGTTCGCTGGCGAGAATCCGTGATGGGCTACAAAGCGGGTGGGCCACGTCGACGTTGAGATGGTGTTCCGCCATTACGGGAAATGGATGCCGAACAAGGAGCCGGGCCAGTACAAACCCGTGTACGACTGGAACGACACGCCGAAAACGAACGATACGCGGACGACACGCGGGGATTCTTAATCAACACTCTCTGCTATGAAAACATGCAAAAAGTGAAGGGTTCGATTCCCGCTGCGCCGCAGGGCAGCGTGGCATCGCGCATCATGCAGTTCACCAAGGTGGCCGATACACCCAATTCATCGGCGACTTCGCGCTGGACCTGGCCACCGAACTTATTCAGTTCGACAGCGGCCAGGCGTTCTGCCCCATGACCAGGCGGCCGTCGACGATGGTGTTGTCGAGGTACTTGGAGCCGGCCACAAAGCGCGCCCCTTCAGCCGTGGCGCGCTCTTCGAGCAGGAAGCCAAAGCGCGTGCGCGCATCCTTCACCAGGAAGAGCTCTTCTTCGTTGGTGAAAGCGGCCATGCGGCGCCCCGCCAGCAGCGCCTTGCCGTCGGCCAGCTAAACCCCCAGCAATGCCGCCGGCCCGTTGCCGACCCCGCCGACCACGCCGCGCGCGCCGGTCTCGTTAACGATGCGGGACACGTCCGACATGATAGAAACACCGTCAGGCGGCGCCAGGCGCATCGACGGCGCGCAGCGACCACACGCTGTGCAGGTCGCCATCGCGGCCGCGCCTGAGGGCCGCGCGCCCCATTTTCCAGAATGCGCAGCCGGCGACCAGCGCCACCGCGTTCACGCCCGCCACCACCCATTGCCCGCGCCACAACGACAACAGCGGATGGACGCCGCTCGCCGCCCACTGTGCCAGCGGAATGGCCAGGGTCAGCGTGGCGCACAAGGCCAGCAGTTCCCATGCGGCGCGCGCCGGCGGCCGGATGAAGGCCCATGCGAGGGACGCCAGGAACACCGCGTAATAGCCGCGCTCTTCCCACAGCGGCAGCTCGCCCGGCGCGGCGGGGAACAATTTATTGACCAGGAAGACCGCCGACACCCCCGCCACGCAGCCCAGGCACACGCCCAAGGTGGCCTGGGCCATCAGCCGCCCGCTTAGCGGCTGGCGCTGCGCCTGGCGCTTGCGGCGCGCTTCGATCCACAGCAAGTTTCCGCTGTAGAACAGGAAGGCGCCCGCCAGTCCAAGCACGAAATACATCCACTGCACCGCCACATGACCAAAATTCCCATAATGCAGCGTTTGCAGGCCGCGCAGGAAGGTCGTCCCAGGGCTATATTGCTGCGGCGTCATCACGCGCACCACGGCGCCGCTGCCCGCCTTGAGCACCACGGCGGCGGAACTGGTCAGCGTGCGCTGTCCGATATCGCCGTACGCGATGACATGGGCATTGGCGTCGCCCGCGTGCTGATAGTACACGTGCGTCACCAGCATGCCCGGCGCCGCCTGGCGTACGCGTGCCAGCAACTGGTCCGCGGGCAGCAGCGGACCCGCCACGCCGGCCGCCTTTAGCGGCGCCGTGGCCGCAATATCGGGCTCGATCAATTGCAGCAGCTTGCCGTCGAAAACCAGGAACTGGAATGGGGCCAGCAGCAGCACGCCCAGCGCCAGCACCGCGCCGCTCCAGGCGAACACGATATGGAACGGCAGCGACAGGATGCCGATCACATTATGCGCATCCTGCCACATGCGCTTGAGGTTTTTGCCGATGCGCAGTGCGAACAAATCCTTGAGGAACAGCGGCGCGTACGCCACCACGCCGCTGGCCAGCGCCAGGCCGTACAGGATGCAGACCAGGCCCAGCACATAAATGCCCCAGCTTGCCGGCAGCCCGGCCGTGTAGTGCAGGCGATACAGGAAATGCGACAATTCCGATTGCGGCTTGACGTCCAGCAGCGCGCCGTCGGGCGCCAGGCGGAACTGGTGCTCGGTCTGGCCGCCATTCGCGTCGCGCTCGTCCCAGTCGAGCGTCAAATGCGGTTCATTCACGCTGGGCAGAAGCAGCGTGAACGATGCTTCTGCCGACGGGTGCCGGTGCAGCACGGCGTCGATCAGCGCTTGCGCGCCGGCCTCGGAGGCGATCGGCGCGCGCGCCGACGACGGCGTCTCCCAGGTATGCAATTGCTTGGTGAAGACGGTGATCGCACCGGCGTAAAAGGCAATGAACAGGGCAAAGCCGGCCACCAGGCCAACCCAGGTATGCAGCGCGATGTAGGTTTTCAGCGTGGACGACTTCATGCCGCAATCCTCAGCAGGCCGGCAGCCTTCAGTCCATGGATCAAGCCGAACCCGGCCAGGGTGGCGCCACCCATCCACAGCCAGGCGCGCAGGGCGGTCTTGAAATGATAGGCCAGCGCCATCGCCCCCACCCACGTCGGGAAGAACATCAGCAGGATCGGCAAGGTGTCGCGCTGCTGGTTGCCACTCAGCAGGGCCAGCAAGCCCACCAGCGCCACGCCGAGCGGTGGCGCGAGGAATACGGCGGCCAACGATTTACCCCACATGGCGCCCCCGGCTCCAGGCATTCACGTAAGGCAGCGCCACCAGCGCCAGCATCAGGGCGGACAGCGCAATAAAGACGCCGCACCAGAAGCCGTAGCCATGGCTGGCGGCCAGCACCGACGCCGCGCACAAGGGCAGCGCCAGCCAGCGCAGCGGACGCCGCGGGGCCGCCGCCCACAGGGACTGATGCGGCGAGGCCAGGTAAAATGCAAGCGCGGCCAACAAGGCCGCGCCGATGGACATCCAGATCATTTACCACCTCGTGAATGAGACGTATTCTCAATAGTGGAATGATAAATGATTATGCGCGCCGGAAACAATGAAATTTTGCCGATATGCTACTTTTGAACCCCCGCCCGGCGGCGCAAGTCCTTGCGCGTGCGCTTACCCTCGCCAATGCATCGCCAGCCACAGGTCGTCTATCTGCTTGTTCGTCAGATTCAGCCGTAAGGGAGCGCGCCATGCCATTTGGCGACCCGGACCGTAGCACATGGAAATATTGCCAAACGTCTCAGCAGTCCGTATGATTGCCACGTTTTGGTGCTCGCGGCCTTGCTCTGAAGGCGGCAGTTAAACGGGAAACACGCGCTGATATCAGCGGCAAACGTGTGCTGTCCCCGCAACGGTAAAGCAGGCGCCGCATGTCGTCCAACGATGCGCGGCCGGTTGTCTCCATGGTCCACTGTGCCGCCGGCATGGGAAGGCGAGGCAATCTGACCTGTCAGCCCGGATACCGGCCAGGACGCATGGAAGCAAGCGGCCGGGAATTGCCGTGTTTGTGGATCGCCCGGGAGCGCGCGCAGTGGCGTCGCTCCCGCCTCGCCATCGACTCTCACGCCTGCGTCGGCCGCCGCTTCTTTTTTCTCGGTGCACGGGGATGTGCGCCGTACAAAAAACAGGCCGGCCGGTCCGGTCTTTACAGAGAGTACCCGTGAAAAACACCACCCCTGCCCCGTCGCAACGCGGGCTGCGCCTGCTGTCGCCGCTGCTGCTGGCGGCCTTGCCCGCCTTCGCCAACGCCGCCGTCGATGACGATGCGCCTGCTCCCGTCCAGCAAGTGCGCGTGTCCGCCAGCCTGATCCCGCTCGGTGTCGCCGATTCGGCCAACCAGGGCACGGTGACCGCCAGGCAGCTCGAAAACCGTCCCTTGCTGCGCACCGGCGAGCTGCTCGAAGCGGTGCCCGGCCTGATCGTGACCCAGCACGCCGGCGACGGCAAGGCCAACCAATATTTTGCGCGCGGATTCAATCTCGATCACGGCACCGATTTCCGCACCAGCGTGATGGGGATGCCGGTCAACCTGCCGACCAACGCGCACGGCCAGGGCTATTCGGACCTGAATTTCCTGATTCCGGAGCTGGTCAGCACCATTCAGTACAAAAAAGGCACTTACTATGCCGAGGAAGGCGACTTTTCGGCCGCCGGCGCAGCCGCGTTCGACTACGTGCGGCAGATGGAACAAGGCTTGCTGAGCGTGGAGGCGGGCCAGCATCGCTTCCAGCGCGCGCTGGTGGCCAACTCGAGCGCGCTGGCCGGCGGCACGCTGCTGTACGCCCTCGAACGCGCGGGCCAGGATGGTCCCTGGGAAACGCCGGAACACTACAAGCGCATCAACGGCGTGCTGTCGTACCACCGCGCGACCGGCGATGACGAGATCCGGGTGACGGCGATGGCGATGCGTTCGTCCTGGACCTCGACCGACCAGGTGCCGCAGCGCGCGCTCGCGGCCGGTTTGATCGGCCGCTACGGCACCCTGGCCCCGACCGACGGCGGCGAGACCGCGCGCTACAGCGTGTCCGGCGAGTGGAGCCGCCAGTACGGCGACGGCGCCAGCAAGGTCAATGCCTACGTCATCGCATCGCGGCTCGACCTGTTCAGCGATTTTACCTATATGCTCGGCGACCCCGAGCACGGCGACCAGTTCCACCAGTCCGAAAGGCGCCGCATTCTCGGCTTGAACGCGGCGCGCACATGGCGCCATGCGCTGGGGCCTTTCGCTTCCGAGACCGCGCTCGGCGTTCAGCTGCGCGCCGATCACCTTGCGCCGGTCGGCCTGTATCTGAGCCAGGCGCGCCAGCGCATGTCGACGGTGCGCGAAGACGACGTCAAGGAGCGCAGCGGCGCGCTGTATCTCTCCAACAGCACCGTCTGGGCGCCCTGGCTGCGTACTGTGGCCGGCTTGCGCGCCGACCGTTACGCGTTCGATGTGGACAGCGACACGCCCGCCAACTCCGGCAAGGTCGATGCGCGTATCACCAGTCCAAAATTCACCGCCATTTTCACGGCGGGCAAACATGCGGAGATCTACCTGAACTGGGGACGTGGCTTCCACAGCAACGACGCGCGCGGCGTCACCGGCGCCGTCGATCCCAAGACCGGACTGGCGGTCGACGCCGACGGCGCCGCGATCGAGCGCGCCACGCCGCTGGTGCGCGGCACCGGCAAAGAGGCCGGCTTGCGGCTGGCCGGGCTGGTGCCGGGCATGCAGACCACCATCGCCGCCTGGCGGCTCGACCTCGATTCCGAACTGATCTTCATCGGCGACGCTGGCACCACCGAAGCGGGCCGCCCGAGCCGGCGGCACGGCATCGAACTGGCCAATTTCTACACGCCCGCCAGGGACTGGATCATCGACGCCAACCTGGCGTGGTCGCACGCGCGCTTTCGCGACCACGATCCGGCCGGCGCCTTCATTCCCGGTTCGATCAGCCGCACCGCCTCGCTCGGTGTCTCGGGCGTGGCCGGCGCGTGGTCGGGCGGCGTGCGCCTGCGCTATTTCGGCCCGCGTGCATTGCTGGAAGACGACTCCGTGCGTTCGCCGTCGTCCACCTTGCTCAACATGAAGCTCGGCTACCGGATCGCGCCGCGCCTCAAGCTCACCCTCGAAGTGCTCAACCTGCTGGACCGCCGCGCCAGCGACATCGATTACTACTACGAATCGCAGTTGCCGGGCGAAGCGGCGCCGGTGGCCGACATCCATACCCATCCAGGCGAAATGCGCACCCTGCGCGCCGGCCTGGCGTGGCGCTTCTGAGCGCGACCATGCAACACGCGGCGCGCCGGCGATGCGCATGAGCCGCAGGGCGTTTGCCCTGGCAGCCTGGATGGCCATGCTGGCCGTGCTCATGGCCGTCCTCGCGCCGGCGCTCTCGCACGCCTTCGGCGGCGACCCCGCGGCGCGTTTTCTGCCGGGCGACATCTGCCGGGCCGGCAGCGTGGCGGCCGCCGGCGAAGCGCTAGCCGGCGGCGCGCCTGCGCCGCCGTCGCACGAAGAAAAACGCCAGCACTGCCCGTACTGCCACCACGGCAACGGCGTGCTGCTGTTGCCGCCCGCGCCCCACCCGCTGGCGCTGGCCATCGCCGACGCGCCACCCACGGCGCCGCTCCCCGACGCGCCGAAACCCCGCTTCGCATGGACGGCGGCGCACGCGCGCGGCCCGCCGTGGTCTTGATCCGGTAGAACATCGCGCACGCATCGCTCAGTGCAGAGGAACAGGCGGCAGCGCCTGCGGCTTTGCCGCATCCGATCCGTGCCGCGCCAATTTCCAATCGCCTGCACCAGGCAACCGAACAAGAGCACAACATGACTGCACACCCATTCCACGCGGCTACGCTGCCGCTGGCGCATTCCCGCGCCGCCCTCCCCTTCGCCATCGCCCTGGCCTGCGGCGCCATGGCCACCCAGGCGCGGGCCGACGAGCCTCTGCCCACGGTGGAGATCACAGGCACGGCGCCGCGCGCCAACGGCAAACTGAACCTCGACACGCCCTCCGCCACCGGCAGCCGGCTCGGCCTCACGCCACGCGAAACGCCGGCCACCGTCACCCTGGTCGACCGCGCCATGATCGACGCACGGGGCGCCCAGGACACTCAGGAGATCCTGCGCGCCATCGCCGGCGTCACCGCCCACAATGCGCCGGGCAATATCGGCGTGAGCTACCGCGGCTTCGGCAGCGGTTCGATCAGCCAGCTCTTTAACGGCATCAACGTCCAGTACGCGATCGCGGCGCGCCCGGTCGACAGCTGGATCATCGACCGGGTCGAGGCCATCGGCGGCCCGTCGAGCTTCCTGTTCGGCTCGGGAGCGGTCGGCGGTTCCATCAATTACATCACCAGGGTGGCGGAACCGGGCGACGCCGGCGCGGCGCAAGTGCGCCTGGGCACGAACGGCTTGAAAGAAGCGTCCATCGGCCTGAACCGGCGCATCGGTGGCGCGGCCGGCGACGGGCATTACCTGCGCATCGACCTCAACCATCGCGATGCTGGCAGCTGGATCGACGCCAGCGGAGCCCGCTCGACCCAGCTGGCCGCGTCGCTGCGTTCCGACCTCGGCGAACGCTTGCGCCATACCCTGGCCTACGAGTTCCAGCAAGAAGACGTGGCGCGGCCCTACTGGGGCACGCCGCTGATCAATCCCGTGGCCGGGCGCGCGCGCATCGACCCGGCCACGCGCTCGAAGAACTACAACAGCGCCGACGGCATCTACGCCCAGCGCGTCCACTGGCTGCGTTCGCTCGCCGAATGGCGCCCCACGCAACAGGTCGCGCTCACCAATACGGTCTACCTTTACGATGCGCTGCGCGACTACCGCAACGTCGAGAGCTACCGCTTCAACCAGTCCAACACGGCAGTGGCGCGCTCCGGCATCCTGTTGCAGCACCACGAACAGCGCATGCTCGGCGACCGCCTCGACGCCACGTACAAGGGCGAGCTCGCGGGCCGGCGCAGCGACTGGGCGCTCGGCATCGATGTCAGCGTCAACAAGCAGACCCGCTTTCCGAACAGCCTGCCGGCTTCGCTCGGCGAGGTCGATCCCTACGATTTTACGACCGAGCGCTTCTTCGACATTGCCGGCATGAGCCCGGCGCTGCGGCCGGACCGCGACAACAAGGTCACCACGCGCGCCATCTACCTCGAAAACCGGACCGCCATCGCGCCGTCGCTCAACGTGGTCAGCGCGCTGCGCCACGAGCGCATCGCGCTCGGCCTGGTGAACCGGCGCGAGATCAGCGCCGCCAACCCGGCCAGCTTTACGCGCAGCTACCGCCCGACTACCGGCCGCGCCGGCCTGGTGTGGAACCTGGCGCCGGGCGCCTCCGCCTACGTCCAGTACGCGACCGCCGCCGACCCGCCGTCGGGCGTCTTGTCCACCGCCTCGTTTGCCGACGTGCGCAATAACAGCGAGCTGACCACCGGCCGCCAGCGCGAGGTCGGCGCCAAGCTGGACTTCTGGCAAGGCAAAGGCACGGCCGCAGTGGCGGCGTACCGCATCGAACGCAAGAACATCGCCACCCAGGACCCGGACAACAGCACCCTGACCGTCCTGGTCGGGGAGCAGTCGGCCAGGGGCGTCGAGCTGTCGCTGGGCCTGCAGCCTACGCGCCAGTGGTCGATCCAGGGCAATCTGACCCGGGTCGATGCGCAATACGAGCAATATCGCCAGGGTGGCGTCTCGCTCGCCGGCAAGACGCCGACGAACACGCCGCGCACCGTCGCCAACCTGTGGCTGGGCTACGCCCTCACCCCTGGCATCAAGGCCAGCATGGGGCTGCGCCACGTGGGCGGCGTGTATGCGGACGCAGCCAATACCATCGACTGGCCGGCCTACACCCTGCTCGACCTGGGCCTCAGTTACCAGATCAGCCGCGATGTGACCGTGGTCGGACGGGTGCGCAACGCGGGGGACCGGGTGCACGCCGTCAATCTGGGGGCCAGCATGGCGTATCTGGGCGCGCCGCGCACGGCCGACCTTGCGCTGCGCGTGGCGTTTTGAGGGCGGCGATGGGGATCTCGTTCAAACGCCTGCTGTTCCTGGGGCACCGCTGGCTGGGCATCGTCCTGTGCGCCTTTTTTGCGATGTGGTTCGTCTCCGGCGTGGTGATGATGTACGTCGGCTATCCGAAACTGACCGAGGCCGAGCGCCTGGGGCATTCGCCGGCCTTGCAGCCCGACGCGCCGCTGCTTGGGCCGCAACAGGCGCTGGCCATGGCCGGCATCGAAGGGCCGCTCAAGGAGCTCAGGCTGGCGGCCGCCAGCGGCGGCGAGCCGGTGTATCTGGCCCAGCCCGCCGGCGCCAGGGGCACGGCGGCCATCGCTGTCGATGCGCGCAGCGGCGCCCGGTTAGCGCTCACCGACCAGGCGCGCGCCATGGCCAGCGCCGCCGCCTTCGCCGGCCCGGGTGTCGGCGCGCACTACCTTGGCCCGGTGGACGAAGATGCGTTCACCCACTCGCGCGGGCTCGATGGCCACCGCCCCTTACACCGCGTGCAATTGGCCGACCCGGAGCACACGCTGCTGTACGTGTCGGGCCGGACCGGCGAAGTGGTGCGCGATGCGCCGCGCAGCGAACGGCTGTGGAACTACGCCGGCGCGTGGATCCACTGGCTGTACCCTTTGCGCGGCACCGTGTTCGAACCTTACTGGGCCGATATCGTCAACTGGCTCGCGATCGCCGGCACCCTCATGGTACTGGGCGGGGCGAGCGTCGGCATCCTGCGCTGGCGCTTGCGGGCGCCGTACCGCAGCGGTTCGCGCTCGCCCTATCCGGGCGCGCTGATGCGCTGGCACCATATCGGCGGCCTGCTGTTCGGGGTGGTGACGGCAAGCTGGATCTTCAGCGGCCTGATGTCGATGAACCCGTGGCGCATCTTCGACGGCGGCGCGGCGCCGCTGCGCATGCAGGCGCTCGAAGGCACGGCGCTGCTGCCGTCCGCGCGCGATGCCGCGCCGGCGGCGCTGCTGGCCGCCGCAGGTCCGGGAATACGCGAGCTCAAGTGGACACGGGTGCTGGGCGACACCGTGGTGCTGGCCCAGAGCGCCGCCGGTGCGCCGCTGGTGCTCGACAGCCAGTCCGGCCGCCCGGCGGCGGTCGACGGCGGCGCGCTGCTCGACGCCGCGCGCGCGCTGCTGCCCCATCCGGTGGCCAAGGTCGAACGCCTGGACTCGTACGATCTGTACTATTACAGCCGCGACGTCCACAGCATGACCGGCGGCGCCGGCAAGCCGCTGCCGGTGTGGCGCATCGCCTTCGCCGATGCGCACCAGAGCTGGGTGTATGTCGATCCGCACACGGGCGCGCTGGTCGGCCGCAGCGACCGCCACAAACGCCAGAGCCGCTGGCTGTTCGCCATGCTGCACAGCTGGGATTGGCTGCCGCTGCTGGAGCGCCGGCCCTTGTGGGACGTGCTCATGCTGGCGTTCAGCCTGGGCGGGGCCGTCCTGAGCGTGACCGGCGTGGTGATCGGCTGGCGCAGGCTGGGGCGCAAGCTGCGTGCGGCGCGGGATGCGCCTTAACGCGCGCCGGCCTTCATCTCGCGCACCTGTGCGGTGGCGTCGCCGGGCACGGGGGTCTTCGGCGACCCGCCGCTGAAACGGCAGCATTGCCCTATGCCGGCGCCGCATACGACACCGCCATGTACACCTTCCTCGCCTGGTTCGTCTTCACGAACGCGAACACCGGCGAAGCCTGGTCGATCGACAGCGTCCACCCGCCAGCGGCGTCGCCGGCGAAGTCGACGGGGGTCGGCGCCAGGGTGAGCTTGTCCTTCGACCAGTCGATCACCGCGAACCTGGCGCGTATCGTATCGTCCATGCCGAGCCGCTTCACCCAGTAGGGGAACTGGTCGCTGTTGACGGCGATATCGATCCGGCGGGTCGCGTCCGTTGCGGCATTGCGGAACATGAACCAGGCATTGCCGAAGTCCGAGTTCAGCGAGAACAGCTGGAACAGCGCGTCGGGCGCTTGCAGCACTTCCTTGACATGCGCAGCCGCAGGTGCGGCCAGGTTGCCCGCTTCGCGCGCCGTGTAGCGCAGGTGAAGTAGCACGTGCATCGGCATGCGCCCGACGCGCTCGCCGCGCGCGCCGAAAGCCGGCACGGTTCACTGACCGGGCTTGCCGCCGCCGGCCGGCCTGGCGCTGGGGGGCTGAGGCAAAGCCTGGATGAACCATGCAATGCCTTGCGGCTGTTCCAGCGGACTGGCGGTTTGCCGAGGGCAACCCTCCGGGGCGCAGGGAACGAGCGGCTTGAGGCCGTCCGTGCTGCGCTCGAACGTGCTGCCTTCGCCGCGCATATCGGGAGCAATGCTCCTCGACGCGGCCGACAAGTGGACAAGCACGCCGGCAACGTCGGACGGTACCGGGGCCGCGTCCGGCAGGCGCGCATAGATGGGCAGGCGCGGCCATGGTTTGGCGTCGCTGAAGCCGGAATCGGTAAACGCCTTTTGCAGGCAGGCGTCCACCTTGCGGTTGATGCAGGTGCCGGCAAAGCCGTCGGCCGCGTCCAATACCTGGACCGTCAAGCCGGGGGCCGACATGACCGCCTGGTCGATCACGCCGCACATGGCGGCATTGAGAGGCGCGCCGTCGGGGGCCGCCGCGCCAGGCCCGGGCGGGGAAATGGGGGCGCTGACAAAGAGCGCGCCCACACGCTCGAGCTTGCCGGCGCGGGCCGTGCGATACCACTTTTCCTGCGCCAGGTCGACCACGCGGGCGGCATCCGATGCATCGGGCGGCAACAGGAAAGGAAGGCATGCGAGCTTCACTTGCGGAAACGTCCCCTTGGCCGCCGCCAGCTCGGCGCCGGCGTGGGCGTCACCGACGCCGCATGCCAGGCTGGCAATGAGCGTGAAACCGGCGATCATCGTTACTGTGTTCATCAGGTCTCCTACAGGCACAAGCCATCAGATGTGTTGGGCAGGATAGCGCCGGCCAACACGCCGATCCCGGACACCAGCGCCGACGAAAACGGACGCGCGGTGAAATCGGTCACGGCGTCGATAACCTTGTCCGCGAGGGGCAGGCTGCTGTCGGGCTTGATATAGTAGGAAATGTCGGCCAGGGGGACGATCGCACCGGCCTTGCCGCAGGCCTTGATCTGGCCCGTTCCGTCGAGTTTGAGCGACATCACGCTGAACATGCCCGCCACATCGAGCGAGCGGATCTTGATCACCCGCGAAAAACCGACGCTGATCTCCGGCGCGATCATGGTCCAGCCATCGCACATGCGCAAGGGCTTGCGCCATGTGGGGCAGGGGTAGTCGTAATACGCGCGGCGTTCCTTCGAAATGACCCAGTTGACCAGCTTGGCCCGGCATTCGTAACTTGCGGTACTGCGCAGCGAGGCGAGCGTTACCAGCGCCGCGCCCTGGCCCTTGAGCGCGCCGCCGTCGATGACAAGGTCGAGCGCGATAGGACCGGTGGCAATCGCGGCGCGCGCCGGCACCCCCTGGAAATCGGGCTTGCCGTCGCAGCTTTCCCTGATCTCGATGCTGGTATCGGTTTGCAGCTGCAATGCCGTCGTCAGGAGCCGGCCCTGGCCGGTGGGCGCGGCCGGCGTACCGCCAGTCACCTGCGCGGAGAACGACTTGATGCCGACGTTGGCGTCAAATTTGCCATGCTCGCTGGGCGTACTGCTCGACAGGCGACTGTCGGTCAGCAGCAAGCTGGCGCGCAGCTCCTTGTCGGCCAGGCGCTCGAGCGTGAGCGCCAGTTTGCCGCCGGTAAACCGCAGCGCGCCGCCCTGCCCCATGCGGATGTCGGCCAGCGCGAGCCTGGCGTTGGAAATGACCACGTTCTCGACCGTAAGCGCGCCATCGTCGCCGCGCCGGGCAATGTCGCCGGTGATCGATTCGATGCCGGTCCCGTCTTGCAGCACCCCCGACCAGGCCAGCTGGTTGCCGGCGCCGGCGTCCGGCGCCAGTGGTTTCGATTCGAGCCGCTCGGCCTTGAGCGCGACGTCCTTGATCGACAAGGCGCCTTTGCCGCCGTCGAAATTGGCCCTCAGTTCGCCGACCGACGCTTCCCCTTGATGGATCCGGATGGCGCCGAGGTCGCCCGCCAGGCCCGGCCTGGTGGCCAGGCTGACTTGGCTCACATGCAGCAAGCCGTCGTGGATACTGCCCTTGCCGCTGGCCAGGTCGACATGCAGGCCCACAGCGCCGTCGAACTTGTGCGGCCCGGTGAGCACCATGCCGCCCTGCTGTTCGCCCAGGGTGAGGACGGGATCGGCCAGCACCAGCGCGCCGGCGCGGGCGTACAGGGTTCCCCTTGCGCCATCCTTGCTCACATGCAAGCCGCTCGCGGCCCGGAACGCCAGGCCGAGCGCGCCGAAGGCGGGCCTGGCGCCGTACAGCCAGGGCTGGTGCGTCACGCTGGCCTTGCCGCTGAAGGCCAGCCCGTCCTTGTCGACATCGACCGCCCACGCCCCGGCATCGGCCGGATCGAGCGTGAGCGCGCCGCGCGCGCTGGCTTGCTCCAAAGTACCTTCGACCGATAGCTTGCCGTCGGCAAGCACCAGCGACCATGCCCCCGTCGCGGGCGCGGCGGAGAACGAGAACGGCATACGCAGCCGCTTGTCGTGTTGCGCCGGGTTGCCGAGCGAAACCTGTTGCTTGTCAAGTTCCAGCGCGCCCAGGCGCACCGAGGCATCCTTGACCACACCGTCGAAGGTTTCGGCGCCGCCATCGACCATGCTGGTCAACACCACAGCGCCCGCCGAGCGTACGACGGCGGGCGCGAACGCCGCGGACGGCTTGCCCGCCTCGAAGCGCCAGCCCTGCGCGCCGGCTGCGGCGCTCGCCACGGCCAGCTTGCACGCGGCGGCGGCGGCCAAGGGCGCGCCATCGTAGCGGTAATCGCAGTCGCCGGCATCGGTGTGCAGCCCGGCGATGGCGACATCGTCCAGCGCGATGTGGTCGCCGCCATTGCCGGCGCTGGCCGTCAGGCTGGCGATAGCGCCTTTGGCAGCGCCGGTCGCCACGCTCGAATGGGGGGCCGCAAAGCGCGCGCTTGCCGCGCTGTAGGCCAGTTTCCTTGCCTCGAACCGGACCTTGCCCTTGCTTGCCGACAACGCCACCGCGTTTGCCGCTCCCTTGAATGTGCCGAACTGTACTCCCGGAAACGCGACGTTGGCCGCCGTGAACGGTACATTGCTCGCGCTGAATACGCCGTCAAGGAAACTGGCGGCGCCGCCCGCGAGCGGTAGCAAGACCGTGGTGTTGCTGTTTCCCGCCGTGAGGTCGAGCGTTTGCGCCGTCTCCGTACCGGGCATGACGATCCTGGCGCCTGCCAGTTCGCGCCCCCAGGATGCGAGCGCAATGCCACCCTGCGCCGGCTGGCCGGCTTGCGCAACGATCGGCCCGGCATTGCTGATCCAGGCCCTGCCGCTGGTAACCTTGTCCGCGCTCCGCCCCAACTGCATGCTGCCGCCGTACAATGTCATGACAGCCTTGGCCCGCACCAGTTCGATACGCAGGCTGCCTTCGGGCAAGTAGAAGACCGCCTTCGCTTCGCCCGCCGCCGTTTCGCGCCCCGCGTCGACCGCCATGCGCTTGACGCTGCCTTCAAAAACGACTTGCCCGGTCAATTCGCGGCAGCTCGCAAGCGGGTGGGGAACGCCGGGAAGATCCCTGAACACCCGCACGAGCGGCCACGGCTCGTTGTCCTTGTGGACATAGTCGACCTTGAAATGGGCCACCTCCACGCCATTGTCGTTGGATGTCGCGGTGCTCCTGCGGGCCGTGTCGGGTATGCCCTCGAAGCACAGCGTGCCGATCGTCCGGCCCCATGTGCCCTTGGCCTGCGCAGCCGGCGCCACGCTGCTCGCGCCCATCAGCGCAACGGCCACGACGGCGCTGCGCCCGATGCGTTTCCTGTTCATGTGGTATGTCATTGACGTCCCCTCGTTCGCCGCTCCAATCGACACGGAAAGTATAGGAAGGAAGGCCGCACGGCGCCATTCGCCCACTGGCTAGTCCCGCGCCCAGTGCGGCGCCGTCCGCATGGGTAGGCCATCCGGACGGGATAGCCATCCGGCCAATTGGTTTTGGCGTGTAAATGGTGTATTTTCGTCACCTGACCCTACCGTCGCCCACCGCCAGGAGGATGTTCGATGCCAAGACCTGCCCAGCCCGAAGGCGCGGAAGACCTGCTTGACGAAGAACTGCTGCGCCTGCTGGCCAAGCAGAGCCGGCGTTTGCCGCTGCCGATTTTCCTCGCGGCGGCGCTCATGGCATGGCTGGCCTCGTATCCCGGATGGCCGTCGCCCTTACTGCTGTCCTGGGTCGCCGTGTTGGGCACGATGCTCATGGCGCGGCGTTCGCTGCTGGGACGGCTGCCCGCGATGCACGCCGTGCCGCTGCGCCTGCGCATGCGGGTCGCCGTCGCGCTCAATGCCATGAATGGCCTGTCCCATGGCGCCGGCCTGCTGTTCTTCCCGCAAGAGGCGATGCTACCACTGGCCATTGCCAGCCTGCTGCTGGTGGGCCTGTGCGCCGGCGCGGTGGCGACCACGGCCGGCAACCGGGCGCTGTTCCTCGCGTATGCGCTGCCGGTCATGGGGGCGCTGGTCGCGCGCTGGCTGGCGACGGCGCAAGCGCCGGGGCCGCAGCCGTTCGCGCTGGCCATCGCCCTCATCCTGGCCCTGTTCGGCGCCGTGCTTCTGTCGCTGGCCGACGACGCCTACCGCCTGTTTTGCGAGTCCTTCGCCATCCGGCTGCAGCAGGCCAGCCTGAACCGCGAACTACGCGCCGCTCTCGAGCGCGCGGAGGCAGCCAGCCGGGCCAAGACACGTTTCCTGGCGTCCGCCAGCCACGACCTGCGCCAGCCGATCCATACACTGTCGCTGTTTGCCGCGTCGCTGGCCATGCGCCCGCTTGACCCGGTCAGCCGCGACATCTCGCGCCATATCGACCTGGCCCTGGAGAGCCTGGGCACCCAGCTCGACGCCCTGCTCGACATTTCCAAGCTCGACGCCGGCGTGGTGGCGGTCCAGCCGTGCCGGGTGGAGCTGGCCGGGCTGATCGAACGCATTTGCCAGCAATACGAGCCCATCGCGCTGGCGAAGGGCTTGCGCGTGAGCTGCCAGGCCAGCCAGGCGGCAGTCACCACCGACCCGGTGTTGCTGGCGCGGGTGGTGGGCAACCTGGTCGACAACGCCATCAAGTACACGCTGCAGGGCGATATCGCGCTGTCGGTCAGTGCCCAGGGCGGCGTGGCGGTGCTGGCGATCGAGGACAGCGGGGTCGGCATCGCCGACGACGAACAGGCGCGCGTGTTCGAAGAGTTCTACCAGGTCGGCAACCCCGAGCGCGACCGCGGCAAGGGCCTGGGACTGGGCCTGTCGATCGTGGGCCGCACGGCCGAGCTGCTGGGGGTGCGCATGGAAATGGTGTCGCGCCCGGGCATCGGCACCGCCTTTTACCTGGTGCTGGCGCTCGCGCCGGAGGAACCGGCAGCCCTTGCCGCGCCGGCGCACGCGCACGCGCATGCCGACCTTGCCGGACGACATGTATTGGTGGTGGACGACGAGGAAGGGGTACGCCAGGGCATGCGCCTGCTGCTCGAAGGCCTGGGCGCGCGCGTGACGCTGGCCGAAGGCGAAGCCGACGCGCTGGCGGCGGTGCACGCCGGCAGGCCAGACTTCATCCTGTCGGACCTGCGCCTGCGCGGCGCGCAGTCCGGCATCGCCCTCATCGCCAAGGTGCGCGCCTTCGCCCCCGACATCGCCGCCCTGCTCATCAGTGGCGACACCTCGCCCGAGCGCCTGCGCGAAGCGCAGGCCGCCAATATCCCCCTGCTGCACAAGCCCGTCGTCCTGGACCAGCTGCGCCACGCGCTCTCCGCGATACCGGCCACCTCCCCCGAACCAGGACCTTCACATGACTGAGACCGGCAATGAACAAGGCACGCAGTGGCTCTCGCGCGGCGTGGAAGAGCTGCTCGCCTCCCTGCACCCGCCCTCGGGCAGTGCGCCCGCGCCGGCTTTCGATGTGGTCGTCGTCGGCAGCGGCTACGGCGGGTCGATCGCCGCCGCCACGCTGGCCGGAACCCGGCGTGCCGACGGCCAGCCGGTGACAGTGTGCGTGCTTGAACGCGGGCGCGAATACCTTCCCGGCGCATTCCCGGCCGGCGCCGCCGACATCCCGGGCCACCTGCGCTGGTCCACGCCCGCCACGCCCGGGCCGCAAGGCAAGCCGGAAGGCCTGTTCGACATGCGCCTCGGCCCCGACCTCAATGCGCTCGTGGCCAACGGCTTGGGCGGCGGCTCGCTGATCAACGCCGGCGTCATGCTGGAACCGGACGAGCGCACGCTGGAGGCGCTCGGCATCGCCCTGCCGGGCCTTGCCGAATGCTTCGCCGAGGCCCGCGCCCTGCTCGACACCCCGGCCGGCAATACCATCTTGCGCCATGCGGACTATGCGGGCGGCGCCAGCCGGCCGCTCAAGTTCGAGGCGCTCAAGGTCCTGCACGAGCGGATGGGCAAGGACAGCCGCTTCGAAGCGGTGCCGATTTCGGTGGCCATGGTCAGCGGCGCGAACTCGGCAGGGGTGCACATGGACGCGTGCATCCAGTGCGGCGACTGCGCCACGGGCTGCAACCACAACGCCAAGCTCTCGCTCGACACCAACCTGCTGGTCAGGGCCAGGGCCAACGGCGCCAGCATCTACACCGGCGCCACGGTGCTCAACATCGAAGCGGTCGATGGCGCCTGGTGCCTGCACGTGGTCTACACCGACGCCACGCTGCGGCGACGCCATCCTTCAGCATTCAAGGTGCGCGCCCGCAAAGTCATCCTGGCGGCCGGCACGTTCGGCTCGACCGAGATCCTGTTGCGCTCGCGCAGCGGCGAGCTGCCCTTGCCGCCGCGCCTGGGCCAGGGCTTTTCCAGCAACGGCGACATGATCGCCGTTGCCTACGACTACCCGGCGCCGGCCAACGCCGTGGCCGACGGCCGCATCGCGCCGGACCAGCGCCGGATCGGCCCCACCATCACCGCCCGCATCGAGACCACCGGCGCGCAGGGTTCGCGCCTGTGCTTCGAGGAACTGGCCGTGCCGGCCGCGCTACGCCGCGTCTTCGAAGAAATGAGTACCACCGCCGCCGCCCTGCACCACCTCGGGCGCATCGACTGGTCGGTGCATGCGGCGGACGGCGTCGATCCCTGCGCCGTCAATGCGCAGGCCATTGCTCACAGCACCATCCTGGCCATCATGGGCGACGACGGCGCCGACGGCGAACTGGAACTGACGGACCAGGGTGGCCAGGCATGCGGCGACGGCGCGATCCGGGTGCGCTGGCCGGCCCTGCGCGACCATGCGCTGTTCGCCGAACAGGTCGAGGCCATCCCGGTCGCCGCCCAGCCGCGCGGCAAGTCGGCCCCGTCCGTGCGCGAGACCGTGCTGCCCAATCCAGTATGGCGGCTGCTCCCCGCCGAGATGGAAAACATGATCGTGGCCAAACGCGGCCCCCTGACTACCGCCCATCCGCTGGGCGGGTGCGCGATCGGTCCCGAGCACCAGGGCTATGTGGTCAACCAGATCGGGCAGGTCCACCTGGGGCCGACCCACGCCGGGGCGGGCACCCTGGTGGTGCTTGACGGCGCCATCGTGCCGGGCGCGCTCGGCGTCAATCCCGCATTGACCATCGCCGCGCTCGCCTTGCGCGCCACGCGGGCGCTGCTGACAGAGTGGGACTATGAAGCAGCCGGGACCGGGCGCGACCGCGCGCCGCCGGCGCTCTCGCCCAGTCCGCGCATGCGCGCCGCTTGCGCGGCGGCCAGCCCGGCGCCGACCGAGGTGGACGTGGTCGAACGCCTCAGCGGCCCGGCCTGGCTGCGCGCGCAAGATGGCAGTCGCCGCCAGTACATGGTCCAGCTGACCCTGCGCTATGCGCGCTGCGACGTGGCCAAGCTCTCCCTGCCGCAAGACGGCGCCGGGGTGCAGTTGCGCCGCACGCTGCTGGTGGATCAGGCACACAGCGAGGTGGCGGTATTCGACTTGAACGATTGGGAGCAATGGGTCACCCAGCGCGAGGGCGGCGCCGCCAGGCGGCCCGGCGCGCTGGCCTTGGCGCCGCTGGCCGGCAAGCTCGACTTCATGCAGCGCGAGCCAAGCGGCCCATGGCGCCGCATCCTGCGCGGGGCCGCCGCCTGGCTGCGCAACCGCGGCGCGCGCGACACCTGGCAACTGCTGCGCAACGATTGGCGCACACGGGCGCTGCTGCGGCGCCGCCAAGCCGGCGAACCGCCACGCAACGGGCTCGGGCAATGGCTGCGCAGCCTGGCCATGCTCGCCTCGCGCGCAGGCGAAGTGCGCCGCTTCGACTACCAGCTCGACATTGCCGCGCCGTCCTTGGGCGGCGCGGCGCAAGGGCCGCGGCTGCACGGTCGCATCGCCGGGCACAAGCGCCTGACCTACGCCTGCCTGTCCAACCCCTGGACCCAGCTGACCGAACTGGAGCTGACCGAGTTCCCCGGGCTCGCCGGCAGCGCCCGGCTCACGCTCGATACCGATTTCCTGGTGGAGGAAAACGCGCCGCTGCTGCGCATCATCACGCAGCAGGACCAGCCCTCGGCCCTGCTCGATCTCATCGGCCTGGCGGGACTGCTGGCGCGCGTGGTGCTCAATGTGCACATGTGGACCTTCCGCAAGCCGGACGCGCCGCGCGCCCGTACGCCGCAGCGCATGCCGGGCATCGTGTCCGGCCTGCCCGCGCCGCAGGTCTCGGACGTGCCGGTCGACCAGTTGCCCGACGGCGCCCGGGTGTGCGCGCGCCTGACGCGCTACCAGCGCGCCGATACGGTCCAGCCGCCGGTGGTGCTGGTGCACGGCTACAGCACCAGCGGCACGGCCTTTTCGCACCCGAAGGTCAATCCCAACCTGGCCGGCTATCTGTGGAACGCGGGGCGCGATGTGTGGGTGCTGGACTTGCGCACCAGCAGCGGCCTGCCGTTCGCACGCCTGCCGTGGAGCTTCGAACAGGTGGCGCTGGCCGACATCCCGGCCGCCATCGACCTGGTGTGCCGCGCCAGCGGCCAGGCGCAGGTCGACTTGATGGCCCACTGCATGGGCGGCGCGATGACCGGCATGGCCGTCCTGGCCGAGCTGAAAACGGGAGAGCGTTTTTACCGTGAGCGCGCATTGCTGCCCTCGCGTATCCGGCGCCTGGTGCTGTCGCAGGTCGGGCCGCTGGTGGTGTTTACCCAGGCCAATGTGTTCCGGGCTTACCTGATGCACTACGTGAGCAGTATCCTGCCGCGCATCGCCTACACCTTCCGGGTCGAGGGCGAGCCCACGCTGGGCGACGAACTGCTGGACCGCCTGCTCTCGTCCATGCCCTACCCGCGCCACGAACTGGCGATCGAGAACCCGTGGTGGCCTTTCGCCGACACCAGCTTTACCGGGACCCGCCACCGCATGGATGCGCTGTACGGGCGCGATTTCGAATTGGCCAATGTCGGCCGCAACATCCTCGACAACCTGGACGACTTCTTTGGCCCGCTCAATCTGGTGACGGTGTCGCAGTCGATCCACTTTGCGCGGCGCAAGACCATCACCAACCGCGCCGGCCGCAACGTGTACGTCGCGCGCGCGCGCCTGGCGCGCTGGCGCTTCCCCACCCTGTGCATCCACGGGACGCACAACGGCTTGTCGAGCGTGGCGACCCTGGCGCGCATGGCGGCGGTGCTGGGCGACGCGCACTGCACCGTCCGGACGCTGCCAATCCCCGGCTTCGGCCACCAGGACAGCTGGCTCGGCAGGCGCGCGGTGAAGGTGTTTGCGCCGGTGGCGGCCTTCCTGGCCGGCGACGACAGCATCGGCCAGGCGCCGGCGCAGGCGGCCCCGCGGCTTCCCCTGCTGCTGGTGCCGGCTGCCGGGCCGGTATGGATAGGATCGGCCAGCCAGGGCAACCCGGTCGGCGCTGCGGGGAGCGACCAGTTCAGCCTGATGTGCAGCCCGGTGCTGCCCAATCCCACCAAGGTGCTGTGCGTGCCTGTGATGCGCATGGACGAACACTTCGTCAATGCCGACGGTTTCGTGCCCGCCTGCCGCGCATGGGATCCGCACGCCGACGATGACGGCTGGCTGCGCATCGCGCGCGATCCCGGCCTGGCCGGCCCGGATGGAACGCTGGTGCTGATCGTGTACGACGAAGCGCTGGTCGTGGCCGGCCCGCCCGGCGCCGCGATGTCCAGGTTCTCCGGTTCGCTCGATCCGCGCAGCCGGCTGCAAAAGCGGCGCAGGTGGCCGCGTCCGGCCCAGGCGGAACCCTCGGAATGGAGCGAGCTGCCCGACGCGCTGCGCCAGGAGCTGCAGCGCCTGCTTGAGAACACGCCTGCCGCCCAGCTCGAGGCGGGCGTGCTGGCCCCGCCGCAAACCGATAGCGGCCCGCGCATCACGTTCGCCGTGGGCAGTTGCCAGTATCCGGCCGGCCTGCTCGACAGCGAACCGGCCTACCAATCCTACGCGCGCCTGGCGGCGCGCTTGCGCGCCGAGGCCGCGGACGCGCCCGCATTCCTGGTCCTGGCGGGCGACCAGATCTACAGCGACGCCAGCGCCGGGCTGTTCGACCCTACCGCGCTCGACGACCGTTACAAGCGGCCCTACGAAAAACTGTTCTCGAATCGTCACGTGCGCGAGGTGATGCGCCAGCGGCCCGCCTACATGATGCTCGATGACCATGAGATCGGCGACAACTGGGCTCCGCACGCCGACGGCGCGGCGCGCGCCGCGAAAATCGCCGGCTGCGAGGGCTACCGCAAATACCAGCGCGCCTACGACGTGCAGGACAACGCGATGTGGTACCCCTTCGAGAACGCGGGCCAGCGCTTCTTCATGGCCGACACGCGCAGCGAACGCGAGGCGCGCTCGCTGCGC
Organism: Massilia sp. CCM 8734; assembly: GCF_011682155.1. Classification (NCBI taxonomy): domain Bacteria; kingdom Pseudomonadati; phylum Pseudomonadota; class Betaproteobacteria; order Burkholderiales; family Oxalobacteraceae; genus Massilia; species Massilia sp. CCM 8734. Next base: position 83,957 of record NZ_WHJI01000001.1, on the reverse strand, counting down.
AACCTGCGAGCGGCGCGGATCATGGGCAAGGCGCAGATGGACGCGCTGAAACTGTGGCTGCTCGAAGCGCACGAGGGTCCCAGATTCGTGGTCACCTCCTCCATGCTGGGACTGCGCCGGCGTGCCCTGCTGGGGGCGGGCGAGGTGGCCCGCCTGCGCTGCGACGGCTGGGAAGGCTATCCCGCTTCCATGGCGGAGCTGCTGGCGCATATCGTCATGAACAAGATCGATCATGTGGTGTTCTTGTCAGGCGACGAACACCTGTCGTGCGACACCAGGCTCACGCTCTGGTGCGGGGAACGCCTGGTGCAGGTGCGCTCGGTGCATGCCTCGCCGCTGTATGCGCCCTACCCGTTCGCCAACGCGCGCGAGGACGAATTTGCCGCAAGCCCCGACTACTCCTGCTTCGAGCATGTGGACGACGTGACGGGCAGTTGTCGGCTGATCCACTGCGTGGCCTACACCGAGTACAAGGAAGACGCCGGATTTACGCTGGTAACCGTGGGACCGGACGGGCAACTCGACCTGAACTTCGACCGGGCGCCACCTAAGACGGGCGCACGTCCGCCTGCAAGCCCATACGCGCGGCGGCAAACACCGCCTCCGTCCGGTTCTGCACCCCAAGCGTCCTGAACGCCGCCGACAGATGGGCCTTCACCGTTCCTTCCGAGAGCTGCATTTCGCGGGCAATGACCTTGTTGGCCTTGCCCTGCACGGCCTTGAGCAATACTTCCATCTGCCGTCCGGACAAGCTCTCGCATTCGCGCGAGCTTGGCGGGCGCGGGGCAGCCGGGGCGGCAAACGCGCGCAAGGCGGGCGGCGGTATATAGATGCCGCCAGCCATGACCAGGCGCAAGGCCGCGATCAGGATCTGGGGCGTTGACGATTTCGGCACATAGCCGGAAGCACCGGCCTCGATGGCGCGCAGGATAACGTCGGGATCGTCCTCGCTCGACAGCACCACGACCATCGACGCATCGAAGGCGGCGCGGATGGCGGTGAGCACGCCCATCGAATCTTCGCCTGGCATATGCAGGTCGACCAGCACCAATTCGGGCGCATGCTCCCCGGCATGCGCGAGCGCGCACGGCAAGGTGGCCGCTTCGGCAAACGCGATACCCGCTTCCAGGTCGGCGAGCAGGAATTTCAACCCTTGGCGGAAAAGATGATGATCATCGATAAGCAAAACACGCACGGCGTTCCCCCGACCTGATATTTCCGCGCCAAGTCCAGATGGCTTAGCCTTGTGTCCATGTTAGCACAACACATAGCGACCGTTCCCGACTTCGGCTAGGCCATCAGCCGGATGGAAAGCACGGGCGCGGCCTCCTATGCTTGCTAGGCACCAAAGGGAATTCGCCTCAATCAGCCAAGCTCATCATGGAGAAGATCATGTCCCAACGTCCCATTTCCCGTCTGCAATTGAACACCGTGCGCCGAACAGCCGTGGCGGCGTGCGCGCTCATGCTGGGCGGATGCGCGGTCGCGCCCAGCGTCCAGTACCGAAAAATTGCCTCGCCGGGCGATGTGCACGCGACGATGTTCGATTCGTTCGCCCTGCAGCAATCGCATATCAGGATCGACGGCGGCCAGAAAGGCAAATCGGGCAAGCTCGATCCCGCCAGCCTGACAATGACATCGATCCCCGTCGAGTACGAAGAATTCAAGCTCGGCGTCGAGCATGCCGACGCGTGGGGCGTGCGTACCAACCTGAACCTGAAGAAGTTCGACAACACCGACATGGTGCAGGAAGCGGGAACGGAAGTTGTCGACAACCGGGTCGAGCTGATCACCAAGGTCGGTGGCATCCCGGTCAAAGCGGCCGGCTTCGATGCAAAAGGGCTCGGGCTGTCGAACTTGCCCATGATCGTCAGGCCGCTGCCCATCATGGTCGCCGAGCGGATCGAACGCGACGCCAGGTCAGGCGTGGCGGTGCCCGGGGCCACGATCGACTTCGGCGCACTGCCCAGGGATGCACAAGCGATCTCGGCACTGCCACTGTCGGGCAAGGTGAGCGCCTTCGTGTATGCGGCCTGCCGCAGCGCAACGGTGCACGTGTCGCTGGGCGACGCCGGTCACTTTACGAAAACGGTCAAGATATCGGATCCTCGCTATTTCCAGCTGGTAAACTTCCCCGTCAAAGGCAAGATCAACGCGCATTCGGAATGCGGCGTATCGGTGACCACGGACAAGGACCCGGGCACCAAGTCGGGGCTCGACATTGCCGAAGCGCTTTTGACCCAAGCCACTGCGATCAAGGAAGCGATTGCGGCGGCCAAAGAAAGCGAGAAGTGACATGATCAGCGCTCCCCGCTTCCAGGCCGTGCACACCTGCGCCATCGATGGCTGCATCGGCCTGCTGTTCCTGTTCAGCTTGGTCCATCATGCCGTGGCGGCCGAGCCATATTCGCTCAGTTTGAGCCAGCGCAATGAACTGACCCTGACCGCCTTCGGCGCCAAGCCGGAAATCAGCCACGGCAGCGCGAAGCTCGCCGCACTGCTGCTGGGCAAAGAAGAAAGCCAGTGCGAGGTCTATGGTCGGCGCAGTACGGCGTCCGGCGCCGCCGATGTGGTGCTGCTCGGCCAGCGCGAGGACGGCATGAGCATCCAGATGGCGGCCAGCGCCACCGCGATCGGCGGCCACTACCGCACCTGCGGCATGTGCGCCAGCGATAAATGCGTCGTCGTGTTCGGCCACGACACGCGCGCCAATTCGGTGGCCCAATCGACGGCCGACATTGAGATCACCTTCCCAGCCGACGCGGCCGACGCTTTCTATATCGTCGACGTGGGCGTCGCCGCGCAGGGAGCCGCGCCGGCCGTCAAAATGACGGACCAGGCCGGGAAAGCGCTTGCCCCCACGGCGGCGGACGCCAGCTCGTTCAAGATCCAGGCGCGCCCGGGCGCCATTTTTTATCTGTCCGCTGCGCTCGCGAGCAACGCCGCCAACACCGGGGCATGCTGCAGCGACCAGTCAGGCAATTCCGCGCGGCTGGACGTGAACCTGAGGAAGGCGCCACTACTGGCCTCTCAAAGGGAACTGGAACCCTACATCGGCGGCGGCAAGCAGACCAGTTCGTACAAGAGTGTCGGCGCGCTCCTGCTCAAGGGAGAGCTTCATTGCACCGGTACGCTCATCGGCAAGAGTACCGTGCTCACCGCCGCGCATTGCCTGCATGGATACGAAAAGCAACTCGCCGCAATGACCTTCCTGATCGGTGCAAACCTCCAACAGCCCACGTTCGGCCCGGTAGCCGTTTCGGAACTTGCTTTCCCGAAAGACAGCGCCTCCGGGTTCGAGTACAACGCCAAAACCCTGGAGGACGACATCGGGCTTGTGTATCTTGCGCAGCCCGCCGATATCGCCGCTTTGCCGCTGCACGACGGCAATCCGAACTGGAAGGACTTGGTCGACAAGCAGACCAGCCTCACGTTTGTGGGCTACGGCTACGACGTCGTCGACAGCCAGCCGGTGGGCTCCGGGGTCAAGCGCGAGGGTTCATGGTATGTCAACCACGTAGAAAACCGGCGGGTGCGCTTCGGCGTACCGGGCAAGAATACCTGCAAGGGGGACTCGGGCGGACCGGCGTTCCTGATCGAAAACGGAAAAATCATCCAGGTAGCGATCACCTCGTCCGGATCGTCCGATTGCACAACCGGGGTCGAAACCAGGGTCGATGCCTATAAAACATGGCTCGCAAGCAGGATCAGATAGGGTTGAAGGCGCACGCTGGCCGGCGTACCGGCATGGCTGCCGGTACGCCGGCCAAGTCCATGCCGGAAAGCTCCCGCTCCCTGGCAGCCGGCCATTGCCCATCGCATCTGATCAACGACGGTCCAGGCCCGCCTGATCGTGCAGTGTCGCCGCCTTGTCCGTGCGCTCCCAGGTAAAGTCCGGCTCGGTGCGCCCGAAGTGACCGTAGGCGGCGGTCTTGGTGTAGATCGGGCGCAACAGATCGAGCATCTTGACGATGCCCTTGGGCCGCAGGTCGAAATTTTCGCGTACCAGTTCGACGATCTTGTGGTCCGAAATCAGACCCGTGCCTTCGGTGTACACGGTGATATTGATCGGTTTGGCGACGCCGATGGCGTAACTGATCTGGATCTGGCACTGGCGCGCAATGCCGGCCGCGACGATATTCTTGGCGACATAGCGCGCCGCGTAGGCTGCCGAACGATCCACCTTGGACGGGTCCTTGCCCGAGAACGCCCCGCCGCCGTGCGGGCTCGCGCCCCCATAGGTGTCCACGATAATCTTGCGACCCGTTAAGCCGCAGTCGCCCTGCGGCCCGCCGATCACGAAGCGCCCGGTCGGGTTGACCAGGTAGCGCGTCCCGGCCAGCCAGGCGCGCGGCAGCACGCGCTTGATAATCTCTTCGATGACCGCTTCCTGGATATGCCGGTGCGACACGTCCGGCGCGTGCTGGGTCGACAGGACCACCGTATCGACACCGACCGGCTGCCCGTTCTCGTAGCGCAAGGTGACCTGGGACTTGGCGTCGGGACGCAGCCAGGGCAAGGTGCCATCCCTGCGCAGCCGCGACTGGCATTCCACCAGCCGGTGCGCATAGTGGATCGCCGCCGGCATCAGCTCCGGCGTTTCGTCGCAGGCATAGCCGAACATCAACCCCTGGTCGCCGGCGCCCTGGTCGAGATCGAGCCCGGCGCCCTCGTCCACGCCCTGGGCGATGTCGGGCGACTGCTTGTCGTAGCAAACCATGACCGCGCAGCCCCGATAATCGATGCCGAAGTCGGTATTGTCATAGCCGATCTGCTTGAGCGTCTGGCGCGCCACCTGGATATAGTCCACGTTGGCGTGCGTGGTGATTTCGCCGGCCAGCACCACCAGGCCGGTGTTGCACAGCGTTTCCGCCGCGACCCGTGCCTTGGGGTCCTGCGCCAGGATGGCATCGAGGATGGCGTCGGAAATCTGGTCGGCCACTTTGTCGGGGTGCCCTTCCGACACGGATTCGGAAGTAAAGAGATAGTCGTGTGCCATAGCATCTTTCGTAAGTGAAGAATCGGACTGCATTGGACTGCATCAAAGTGCGCTGGCGCCCGCGTCACTCGGCCTGCTGAAGCGGGCCGGCCGCGTGCTCGGGCTGGTGCGGCGCGCCGCTGGCGTGTCCGGCCTGTGGCGCGGACCGGGTCACGACATTCTTGCCCAGCAGGAGGTCACCGAGCCGGCTGGACGCGCCGTGCCAGAACCCGGACTGCGCATTCCACTCGCGCGGATTGCGGAAGGTACCGAACAGCATGTCCCACAGCGGCAAACTGCCGTAGTTGTAACGGTGCACGCCGGCCTGGTGGTGCACGGCATGCGCTTCGGGGCGCGAGATGATGTAGCCGAGCCAGTGCGGCGAACGGATGTTCGCATGGGTGAAGATGGTCGAGGCAAACAGGAAGTAGCCGCTCAAAATCGCCGCCTCCATGTTGACCCCGACCACGAAGGCGGCGAGGAAAGTCGACACCACCGTATAGCCGATCGTGTCGATCGGATGAAAGTAGAACGCGGTTGCCACCTCCAGGCGCTCGGAACTGTGGTGCATCTGGTGGAAGCGCCACAGCACGGGCAGCGCATGCTGCAAGCGGTGGCGGCACCAGTCGAGCAGGTTGCTGAACACGATGGCGGCCACGGCGCCGCCCGCCGTGCCCCAGCTGTCCAGGTCGATCAAGCGGTGCGCGCTCACCCAGTCGCGCCACAGCAGCGGCAAGGTATTGACGATGGCCCCGCCCACGAGGAAGAAGGCGAAGCCCTTCAAGCGCCAGTGCGGCACGGGAACCAGTGCGCGCGCGGGAAAAATGCGTTCCAGGATCAGAAAAACGATGTACGTCAGCGGAAACAGCAAGCCAAGAATCTTTTCCATGATGCTCCTTCAGTTCGCTTCAAATGGTGTCCGGGAGGTTTGCGTCTCCCTGGTCCTAGAGTGCCGGTGGCGTGGCGATGGATCGCAGTCGCTCGACAAATTCGTCGACCATGACTTCGTCGACGTGGTGCGTGACAACCAGCCGCAGACAATGCCGAAAGCGCTTCGACACCGAGATGATCCAGCCGCATTCCTCCAGCGCGCGCATGACCTCGACCGCGTCCGGCAAGTCGACGTTGACAATATTGAGCTGAGGGCGCGCGACCAGCCGGTAACCGTGTTGCACGAGCTGCCCGATCAGGTAATCCATCACGCGATAGTTTTTTCTGGTGACGTCGAGATAGCCATCGAAGCCCAGCGTTTCCAGCACCGCGTAGGTGGCCGCCGCCGCCGCCCCGCTGCGGGTGCCGATCAGGCTGTGGTGGGTCGGGGTGGCGTTGAAGAACGATTCCAGCTTGATGCTGTCGCGCAGGGCCTGGTCGCGAAAGAAGACCGCGCCGGCCGGAATGATCGACATCCCGTATTTATGCGGATCCATCGCGATCGAACTGACCCCCGCCAGGCTGAAGTCGAACTGCGGCAAGTCGCGCCCGAGTGCGCGCGCAAACGGGATGATGAAGCCGCCGGTGGCGGCGTCGACGTGGAAGTACAGTTCGCGACTGTGCGCGATGGCCGCCAGTTCCTCGATCGGGTCGACCGCCCCGAACTCGCTGCTGCCGGCCGTGCCGACCAGGGCGATCGTGTTGCCATTGATCGCCTCGAGCGCGGCGTCCGGGCGCATCCGGAAGCGCTCGTCCAGCGCCACCACGCGCAGCGTGATGCCGAGCATGTCGCACACTTTGCCGAACGAGTAGTGCACCGTTTCGCCCGCCACGATCTCGGGCTGCGCGATGTCCGGCCTGCGCTTGCGCGCAACATACATCGCCAGCAGATTCGCTTCCGTTCCGCCCGACACCAGGCTGCCCGCGCAGTCGGCCTTGCCGAGCAATTCGCCCATCAGCGCCAGCGCTTTCTGCTCTACCTCGCGGCAGCCGCGGAAGATGCGCAGATCGCCCAGATTGCTGTCCAGGGCCGCCTGCCCCGCCCGCAATGCGGCTTCGTGCGGCACGGTGCAGATGGAATTGAGCACCCGGTTCCACGGCACGTCGCGCGTGCGCAGATTGTCGAGCTCGGCCAGCACCTCGGATTGCGCACGCCCCTGCTTACGCATGCGCACGCTCCGCCGCCGGCGTCCTGGTTTCCAGGAGCGGGCCGTACAGCTGCTTGCGGCGCGACCACAGGCCGAACCACAGCGTGTTGGCGAAGGTCAGGTCGGCGTCGCGCAGCTTGCCCATCTGCCCGGGTGCGATCTCGGCCAGCAGGGGCGCGCCGTCCGCCTGGCTTGATGCCGCCAGCACGCCGCTTGGCAGGATCACCGAGGCATGGGCCAGTCCGCCCGCATGCGGCCCGCTGGCAAACGCGATCGCGACGCAGTTCAGTGTCGCCAGGCCCCACAGCGAGGCGATCTTGGCGTCGGCGTTCCGGCTCGACAGGCGGGCCGGCACGAACACCACCTCGGCCCCCTGCAGGCTCAGGATGCGGGTCGATTCGAGCACCCAGATATCGTCGCCGTTCAACATGCCGATGCGGCCGGCGTCGGTCTCGATGACGGGGAATAGCGCATCGTCGCGCTCCTGCCCCTGGTCCAGCGGCGTGCAGTGGGTATGGACCAGCGCGCCGTTGCGGTCGAACAGCCAGGTGACTTCGTGCCCGCCATCCTCGGAGAGCAGCGATCCGCCCACGATGTAGCAGTGCTTTTCGCGCGCCAGTTGCGCCAGGCCCTGTTGCACGTCGGCGCGCAGCGCAGCGCCGGGCGCGCCGGCCTCGCCCAGGAAGCGGGCCGGCAATACCAGGAAATCGGCGGCGGGGCTGTCGGCCACGGCTTGCCGCATGTGCGCCCACGCGCTGTCGGGGCTGGACGCGATGATGCCGGCGATGATGGAAATCTTCATGCTCGTTCTCCTTGACGGTTCAGGGCGCGCTGGCGCCGGGGGTGATCTGGCGCATGCGCAGGCTGATTTCCGCCCCCAGGTCGCGGTTCAGGCCAACGTAGTCCTGTTCCAGGGCGCCATAGGCTTGCGGCTGGCGCAAGCCCAGTCCCATCCAGGTATCGTCCACCGCGTTCGCTTGGCGCAGCGCCAGGATCGCTTCGCCCGACAGGGTCGCTTCGAGCACGGCGGCGGCATCCGGCGGCGCTTGCGCCAGCAAGCCTTGCGGCGTGGCGATCAGGCTGGTGCCTGCGAACTCCACCGTGATCGAGGTGTTGCCACGCACGCCAGTGATCTTGCCAACCGGTCCGCAATACACCATGTTGACGGCGCTCAGGTAGGCGGTGGCGCGGAAGGCGTTGATCATGGCCGGCAGGTTCTGGCGCAGCGAGCCGCCCGGCAGGAAGATGGTGGTGGCGCCTTTCAGCGCGAGGATGCGGATGGTTTCCGGGATCCAGAAATCGGAACACACGGCGATGCCGATCGGGCCGAATTCGGTGTCGTGCACGGCCAGGGTATCGCCCGCCACGCATGACACCGCTTCGTTGGCGAAGGGATGGATCTTGTTGGCCTGCCCGATGTTGTTGCCGTCGCGGTCCAGCAAGACCGAGGTATTGCAATAGCGTCCGTCCGGCATCTGCTCGACCACCGAACCGCACACCAGGTGCACCCGGTGCTTCCTGGCCATGGCCGACAGTTGCTCGAACACGGCGCTGGTCAAGGTGGTGTCTGTGACGCCGCGCAAATGCGCCTGGCCCGGCATGTACCAGGCCGGCCCCAGGAAAAATTCGGCCAGGCACACGAAATCGAGGCTGCGCTGCTGGCAAGCCTGGTCGATCATGCCCAACACGTGTTGCAGGTTGTCGCGCGGATCGGGCTGCCAGACGCTTTGGACGAGGGCGATCTTCATTGCATAGTCTCCTTGGTTGAAAGCGGTGATGCCGGCGCGGGCACGGTGCCCGGCTTGGAACGGTTGTCGATGCGCTGGTACCACTCCTGGCGGTCGATCGGCACCAGTTCCACCGGTATCCCGCAGTAGCGCTCCAGCGCGGCGGTCAGGCGGGCGCGGGTGTCGTGCCAGTGCCCGCCCTCGGCCGGGATCAGGTGGATGGCGACGTGGCTGGCGTCGCCCTGCACCGAATAGATGGGCTCGATGCCCGGTTCAGCCAGCAGGATGTCGTCCAGTTCGCTGATGTGAAAACGCCGCGCCGGCGCGCCGATCAGGTCTTGCACCCGGCCCAGATGGACGATACGGGTATGTGGGTTGCCGCAGGCGCAGGGGCTGGTGTCGGTCTTGACCAGGTCGCCGCTGCGGTAGCGCACCAGCGGCATCGCTTCCTGCGCCAGCGTGGTCAGCACCAGTTCACCGGTCGAGCCGGGCGCCAGGACGGCTGCGCTGTCGGGGTCGATCACCTCGAACACGAAGCGCTGTTCGGCCAGGTGCAGCTGTCCCTGGGGGCACGGCAGGGCGACCGACATGGCTTCGGTCATGCCGTAGTGGTTGTACACGCTGGCCCCCCACAAGCGCTCGATGCGGGCCTTGCGGGCGGGCGAGAGCGCTTCGCCCATGCACACGATGCGCCGCACCGCCAGGTCGCGCTGCAAATCGATGCCCTGCTCGGCCGCCATCGCGGCCAGGCGCAAGGCGCGGATCGGCGCGCACACCAGGGTCGTGACCTTGTGCGAGCGCAGCAAGGCCAGCAGCCGGGTCCACGGGCACAGCTTGTTGTTGGTGCCCACCGCCAGCACGCTCACGCCGAGCAGTTCGGCCACCCGGTCGATGTCCGCCCCCACGTACGACAGTTCGTAAGGCACGGCCACGGCCACGATGTCGTGCTCGCCGAGCAGCCCGGCCCAGGCCAGGGCGACGCAAAAATTGTTGGTCTTCCAGTCGCGCGCCGTCACGAAGCCGGCATTCACGCCGCCCGTGGTGCCCGTGCTTTCGGCATAGCGGGTCAGGGTTTCGGGGGCGACCGCCAGCAGGCCGTAGGGATATTCGGCCCGCAAGTCTTCCTTGCGGGTGAAGCCAAGCGAGGCCAGGTCTTCGAGCGAATCGAGCGCGTGCAGGGTTGGCCAGCGCCGGTAGAAGGGACTGGCCCCCGCCGCGTGGGCCACGGACGCGTTCAGCCGCGCCAGGCGCTCGCCCGGCGCTTGCGGCTCCAGCAAGGCCGCGAGCAACTGCTGTGGGCTAGTTGCCCCGTTATAGAGATCGCGCATGGGATGGCATCAGTTAATTGACTGCACAGGGGCGGCTTTGACGCCGGTCAGGAACAGGCCCAACTCGATATCCTCGACTTTCGCGCCGGCCAGCGGCGTGGCCTCCAGCAGGCGCCGCAATTCGGCCGAGGTGTAGGCTGCCTTCACCGAATTGGCAAAGCCCTTGCGCATGTTGACGTTGATATTGCCGCGCATGAAAGCGATGGCTTCCTTGCTCAGGTCGCGCCGCAAGTCGATGATGCAGAAGCGCCCGCCCGGCTTGAGCACGCGGTGCGTTTCGCGCAGGACGGCGACCGGGTCGACCCATTCGTGCAGGGAACTGTGGGTAATCAAGACATCGAAGTGATTGTCGGGAAAGGGCATGCGCTGGCAATCGCCGAGCAGGTACTCGCTGCGCTCCGACAAACCGTAGGCGGCCGCGTTGCTGCGCGCCATCTCCAGCATGTCGGGCGAAATATCCAGCGCGGTCAGGCGCGCGCCGGGGTCGGCCACCGCCACCGCCTTGAGCCACTCCAGGCCGAAGTAACCCGGCCCCGGCCCGATCTCGAGCGCGCTGCCGCTGCGCACCTCGCATTCGAGCAAGAGCTCGATCTTCTCGCTCAGCCAGCCGCTGTCGCGGATATGGCGCTGCATCTCGTCGTACACGGTCGCGATATAGGCGCCCTGCAAGCCATCTTCGGTTTCTGGAACACGTTCATTGAGCATGGGAATCATCCTTTTCAATTTTTTCAAGTTGAACAGCGACATTGCGAAAATTCGACGTCCCCATCTCGCTGGCGCGCGCGGCGCGGCCGGTGAGCATGTTCGCGTTCGAGCGCTGCCAGTTGTCGGCGCCCCCCTCTTCCGGATACCACCACGAGGGCGCGACATACACCACGTCGGGCGCGACGCCGTCGCACAGCTCCGCGCAAAAACGGGCGCTGCCGCTAGCGCTGCGCACCAGCACCCAATCGCCAGCGGCGATGCCCAGCGCCGCCGCCGCTTGCGGGTGGATTTGCACGCACGGCAGCGGCTCGCGCTTGCGCAGGCTGTCCAGTTGCCGGTATTCCGAGTTGTAGAAATTTTTGGAATGCGCGCTGGACATGCGGAAGTGACCGTCCGGCAACGCCTCCCCCGGCCGGTACTGCGGCAAGGCATCTCCGCCCATCCTGGGCAGGCCGGGATGCAACAGGTTGACCCGCCCGCTGCGGGTGCGGAAGCCTTCGGTAGCATATTTACGATAGTGCGGCGTGTTGGCGATCGGTCCGTGCTGCTTGAAACTGGTCCAGGTATGTCCAATTCCGGCCAGTTTGTGATCGAGCGCCGCCTCCAGGTTGGGCCAGAAGTGCTGTCCCAGTCCGAGGCGCTGGGCCAGCCCCAGGATGATTTCTTCATCGCTGCGGCATTGGCCTACCTGGGCCAGCTTGCGGCGCGGCGCCAGGTAAGCATTGAACTCGACGATCTGGTCGCGTTCCAGCCAGCTCCCCACCGGCAGCACCAGGTCGGCCAATTGCGCGGTCGGCGTCATGAACAGGTCGCACGTCATGTGGAACTCGAGCCCGCGCAGGGCGCGGTGCACGCGCTGTGCGTCGGCATACACCATCGGCAAGTTGCTGCCGAAATTGAGCAGGGTCTTGACCGCGTACGGCTGGGCGTCGAGCATCGCATCCCAGACCGCGTCCGGATGCGCCCAGCCCGCCATCGACAGCACCGGATAGGCGCCCCCGCCCAGGCGCTTGGCTTGCTGTTCCGGGGCCAGCTGCTCCGCCAGCGGGAAGCTGCGGCGCCCGTCAACCGGCAGCAGATCCCACAGCACGTCGCCGCCCGGCGCATCCAGGTTGCCGCTCAGGGCGCTGAGTATGCAGATGCTGCGCAGCGTGGAAAACGCGTTCTCGTTCTGCGACAAGCCCGTGCCAGCCTCGATGCAGGCGCGCCCGGCCTGCCCGTATGCGCTGGCCAGGGCCACCACTTGCCCGGCGTCCAGGCCGGTCAGTCCGGCAACGCGTTGCGGATCGTAGCCGCGCACGTGTTCGGCAAGTTCGGCGAAGCCGTCGGTATGCCCGGCCACGAAATCCGCGTCGTACCAACCCTCCTTGATCATCACGTGCAGCATGCCGAGCGCCAGGGCGCCATCGCTGCCGGGCCGGATCTGCAGCCACAGATCGGCGCGCCGGGTCTGGTCGTTGGCGCGTGGATCGATCACCACCAGGCGCGCACCGCGCTGCAATGCCTTGGCCAGCTTGACGCCGATCAAGCCGTCGGAATGCGTGTGCAGCTTGTTGCTGCCCCACAGGATGATCACCTCCGGCTCGCCCTCGTAGTCGCAAAAGGTGAAGCCGCCGCAGGTGAGGATGGAGGCCATCACGCGCGGATAGAAACACACATGGGCCGGTCCCAGCACGTTCGGCGTTCCCAGGGTATTGGCAAAGCGGAACACCCACTCCTGGTAGTTGCGGTCCGTGCCCTGGCTGAGCACCACCGATTCGGCGCCATGGCGGGCGATCTGCTCGCCGATCCTGTGCGCCGCCATGTCCAGCGCCTCGTCCCAGGGCATGGCGATGTGCTTGTCGCCCCGGCGCAGCAGCGGCTCGGTCAGGCGCGCCGGATGGGTCAACAGTTCGAGCGATGCCTTACCCTTGGTACAAAAGAAGCCTTCGCTGGCGGGACTGGCCGGATCGCCTTTAAGTTCGCTGACCATGCCATCGCGCATCTGCACGATGACCCCACAGCCGCCATGGCACATGCGGCATACGCTGCGCTGCTCGGTGCACTGGCCGCCCACGCCATCGGGATGCTCGATGATCATGCGCGCTCGTCCTTGAACAGCCGCGCCAGCGCCGCCATCAGCGCATGCTCGCGTTCGACCGTGGCGGCAAAGCGCGCGGCCACCTCGCGCAAGTGCGTTTGCGAACCCGTGTCGGCGCTCGCGCGCAAGCCTTCGATGCAATCGGCCCAGCCCAGCTCCACCGCGTGCGCATCGGGCAGCAAGGGCGCCAGGCCGTCCAGGCCGAGCAGCTCCTGGCTTTCGCGCAGGAACTGGCGGTACAGCGCGCGGAAATTGGCGCCACCGGTACCGGCAAATTCCCAGAAGTTGGCAATGCCCGTCATGATGGCCGCCGGATCGGCGAAGCGCGACCACCACTCCGGCATCTCGCGCGCCAGGGTGCGCAAACCCAGGTGGCCGCGCGCAGGGTCGGCCGGTTCCAGGTAATTGCAGGCGCAGCGGCCAATAGCGGCGGCCAGCGCGGTCCGCAGATCGCGCATCCCCTCGGTCGAGACGACGCTCACCGACAGGCTGTCGGACGATTGCTGGCCTTGCCGGGAAGCGCGCGCTTGCGCCAGGTCGGCCAACGCGATCCGGTGGCTGCCGCCTTGCTGGGCGGTGTCGACCACCCACGCATGCTGGCCATCGATGGCGTGCAGCGCCACGAAATGGGCGCAGAAATGGCGCTTGGCCGAGAAATACGGCAAATAGAAGATGTCGAGCTTCAAGCCCGCCACCCGCCCCGCTTCCAGGATGGCGCGCGCCTGCTCGAGCGCCTGCGCCCCGTCGGCCGACTGCTCGATGCGCAAAGCAACCCCGGTGTTGGCCGCATAGTGGCGCAGCAGTTCACCCGAGTCCCCGCGCCCCGACAGCATCGGCATCTCGTGGCGCGCATCGGCCACCGGCCAGGCCACGAAGTCGAGGCCCTGCCCGAGCCCGAACACCATCGCTTCGCTGTGCAGGATGCCCGCGTGCGCCAGCATCATGCGCAAGGTGCCCGACTCGCAGTGCACGCCCGGCCGGGCTTGAAAATCCTGCAAGACCAGCAAGTCGTGGGCCACGCTGGCGCCCGCGTTCGCCAGCGCGCTCATAGCAGCACCTGGCGATAGCCTTCCAGGTCCAGCATGCCGCTGCCGCTGCCCAGCACCACAATGCACGGCTCGCGGTCCTCCTCGCGCGCGCGCCCGGCGGCGCGGATCGCCGCCGCCATCGCATGGGCCGACTCCGGCGCCACCAGGAAGCCCTCGGTGCGCAGCAGCAAGCGCCCCGCTTCGAACGCTTCATGCTCTTCGATCGCGACGGCATCGAGAACGCCTTCCTTTTTCAGCAGGCTGACCAGTGGCGAACTGTTGTGCTGACGCAAACCACCCGCATGCACCGGCAGCGGGATGAAGTCCGGCCCCATCGAATAGGCCAGCACCCGTGGCGTGTAGCCGGCCGGGTCGGACGAACAGTATTCGTAGGTGCCCTGGGTCAGGCGCGGGGCGGCCGTGGATTCGGCGCCGAGGAAGGAAATCGTGCGCCCCGCTTTCTTGTCGCGCAGGAAGGGCAGCATGAAGCCGCACAGATTGCTGCCGCCGCTGACGCATGCGATCATTTGATCGGGTCCCTGCTCGCCCGCCAGCGCGAGCTGGGCCCGCGTTTCCTGTCCCAGCAGTGTCTGGTGCAGGTGCACATGATTGACATTGCTGCCCGACAGATAGGCCGAACCGGGGGTGGCCAGGGCCGCTTCGATCGCTTCGCTGATCGCGGTACCCATCGTGCCCGGGTGGTCGGCGCGCTGTTCCAGCAAGCGCCGGCCGATGGCCGTGGCGCGCGACGGCGACGGCGCCACTTCCGTTCCCAGCAGGCGCATATAGTGTTCGCGATAGCGCTTTTGCTCCATCGAACAACGCGCCATGAAGATCTTGCACTTCAGGCCGAACATCTGGCTTGCCAGGGCCAGGCTCATGCCCCACTGTCCGGCCCCGGTCTCCGAGATCAGGCAATCGCGCCCTTCTTCCCTGGCATAGTAAGCCTGGGCCAGCGCCGTGCCGACCTTGAAGCTGCCCGTCACCAGGGTGTCTTCACGCTTGATGTAGATGCGCGCGCGCGTCTGCAGGGCCGCTTCCAGGGCCAGGGCGCGCCGCAGCGGCGTGGGACGGCCCACTTGCAGCAGGCGCTGGCGCACCGGCGCCGGAATATCCACCCACTGCTCGCTTGGCGCATTCTGGCGCAACAGTTCCGCCGGCCGGATCCTGGCCATGATCTCGGCCGAGGGCGGCACGTGCACATCCTCGACCGGCGGCAAGGCCTTGGGCAAGTCCAACAGAAAGTTGTACCACTGCGCAGGTAGCTGCTCCTCGGTCAACCGGTATTCCAGGCACTGTTTTACGCTCATCACCTTCCCCTTGTCAGCTATAAATACCATTGCGCCAGCAGGCGCCAGCTATTGCGTTCGCCGTGGGCCGCAAACTGGTCCCAGGCGCCGCCGCGCACATGCGTCCATTGCAAGGCGACGTCGACTTCATCGAGCCGCCAGCGTGCTTCCGACCACAGCAGCGAACTGCGATCCTGCAAGTCGTGTTTCGCCACCGCGCTCAGGTCCAGCCTCGGGCGCAGGGCATCGGGCCAGACCAGCATGGCGAACAGGCCCTTGCGGGTCGGCGGCTCCTGCTCGCGCCGCACGAAATCGCGATACGCCCAATACTGTGCGCTCTGGCGCGCCAGGCCGGCCCACTGCTCCTTGTCGAGCGCGGCCCCGCACCAGTGGACCTCGGCCGTGAACGACATCCGGTTGCCGGCGGTATAGGTAGCGCCCGCCGCCAGGCGGTTGCGCCAGGCCCGCCCACCCCGCCCATCCTGCCAGCCCAGCGCGCGCGACAACAAGTCGCGCTGCCGCCCGCCCGACCACTCCGCGTGCGCGCTCAGGGCGTCACCGAGCAGGGTCGACAGATTCAGGCCAAGCTGCGGCGCTTCGCCCTCTTCCAGCAACAGCAGCGCCTGCGGCTGGAAATCGGGCGCCAGCCGCACGCTGCCAACGAGCATCGCGCGCGCACGGGCGTTGGTGTTGCCGCCGTCGTCGCCGCCGATGCGCGGCGCCAGCACCGCGCTCACCGAGCCGCCATCCCACACGCGCTGCCCCTGCACCAGATAGGTGCCGCTGCGGCTGCGGCGCAGCGTCTCCGGGTCGACCGAGACCACCGAGCGCACCGCCCGCGCGCGAAAGTAGTCGCTCGGGTTGTAGCCGGCGGCGACACCCTGGCGCAGGTTGACGCGTCCGAGATCGATGGCGCTTTCGGCGCTCGCGTTCCAGCTCAGGTAGGCATCCTTGAGCGTATTGATCGTGCGGCGCTGCGTGCCCCCAAAGTGCTCGAAGCGGTCGGCCAGCTTGAAGCGCCAGTCGGCGCTGGCCTGGTGCTCCCAGCCCACGTCGACCGACAGGCGCGTAGGGCGCCGGGCGCCGGGCTGCGGCGCGCGCAAGCCCGCTTCGAGTTCGAGCGACGCGGCCCATGGCGCACCGGCCTGGCCCGCGTGCGATGCGGCGCAGCACGCCAGCATGGCGCTCGCCAGGGCGCAAGCGCGGCGCATCACGTGTCGCGCTCCAGCCTGAAACGCGGCAGGTAGTCGCGCTGGAACCAGGAATCGGGAATCTCGCGCCCCACATACCCGGAAAAATCCATCACCGTGATCCAGCTGGCATCCGTTCCATCGATGATCACCGCTTCGGTCGGGCGCAGCTCGCCGAGCACGCGCTGCGCACGCCGGTAGAACACGGTCTTGAGCAAATGCCCGCTGCCGCTGTAGTACTCGGCCTTGACCGGATGGCGGCTGGCACTGTCGAGCCATAGCCGCACCCGGTGATAGTTGGCCTGTTTGGTATGCGCGGCCAGGTTCAGCAAGGTGCACTGGCGCGCCTGCACATCGCCGTCCTGGATCTGCTCGTCGCCAACGAGCTCCGCACGGTAGTCGCGCGCCAGGTTGGCCGTGACCACATCGCCGCTGGACGCCCTGCCAAGCAAGCGTTGCTGCGGCGAGATGCGCACCGCGGCCCGGCTCGACGGGTCGAAAAACCACATGTCGCTGCCATTGACCAGCATCAGCTTGTTGGCGTCGCGCAGCGGGCGCGCGAAGCGCACCAGGTTGCGGTACTGGCCGCTTGCGCCATCGATCTTGGCGTAGATGTTCAGGCTGCTTTCATCGGTCTGCTTGCCCGCGCGGTACTCGGTCAGGCGCACATCGACGGCAAACGGCTGGACCGGATTGCGGATCGCGTCGCTCTGGGCCAGCAGGAGGTTGGCGTCCGGCGCGCCCGCCCGCGCCGGTGCGCACGCGGCCAGCAACGCCCAGGCCAGCACCGTGCGTCGTTCACACATGGCGCAGCGAATCGACGATGGGCAGGCGCCCGGCACGGCGCGCGGGCCACCACGCGGCCAGCAGCGACACGATCAGCAAGGTCAGTACCGCGTTGGCGATGATCTTGTACTGGCCCCACAAGCCGACCGAGATCACTTGCGGCTCGACCGTGCCCGGCGGCAGCCAGCTCATGCCCGCATGATTGACCGCATAGGCGATCCCCAGCGCGAGCAGCAGCCCGGCCACCGCGCAGGCCAGGCCCAACAGCAGTGCCTCCCACACGAAGACGGCGGCAATCGCGCCGCGCTGCATGCCGATGGCGCGCAAGGTGCCGATTTCGACCGTGCGTTCGGCCACCGCCATGTTGACCGAATTGGCGACCGAGAACAGCACGACGCAACTGAACAGCAAGGCGACGAAACCGAACAGCGCCCCGAACATGCCCAGTATTTGCCCGTACGAGGGGTTGATCGTGTCGAAGCCAAGCACGGTGAGCTGCTCGCCCTTGAAGTCGCGTGCGAGGATGGCGGCGATCCGTTCGCGCGCCGCTGCCAGGTTGGCGGTCGTGTCGAGCTGCACCACCAGCGAGGTGGCCCGTGGCGCGGCCTCGCCGTACACCAGGCGCTGGGCGCGCGCCAGGTGCAGTTCGATCCAGCCGTCGTCGAGCTCCTTGACGCCCTGGCTCTGCGCCTTGACCACGTTCAGGTCGGCCACATTCGGCGCGCCCGTCTCGCCCGCCGTCAGCAACTGGATGACGGGAGCTGCGGAATCAAGCGCCGCGCGCTTGGCCGGCTGGCTCAGTTCGCTCAGTGCGGCCAGCCCGGCCGGCTGCGCCGCGCCGCCGGCCGCGCCCGCCTCGACCGGGGGCGGACAGTCCGGCACCGCCAGTGGTCCGCACAGGCGCAGCACGCGCGCCACGCCGGTGCCGATCACGGCGGCGTTCGGCGGCGATCCTTGCAGGGCCAGGTTGCCCGGCTTGATCGGCAAGCCGTAGGCATTCCAGGCGCGCATGCGGTTCTGGTCGTCCACCAGGGTGCCGCGCCCGAACACCGTGCGCGACACGTTGGCGCTGGCATTGCCGGCAATGCCGCCCAGCTTGAGCGATGGCGTAATCACGAGCACCTGGGCGCGCAACTGGGGGTCGCGCCGCACCGCATCGATGATGCGCTGGTAATCGGCCAGTCCATAGGCGGCCGGGTTGCCGTCGCCGTACAGCAGGAAGTCGCGGTGCTGGATTTCCAGGTGGCCGCCGTGGCGCACGAAGTTCGTCTGCAAACCCTGGTCCACCGTTTGCACATAGGCGCCCAGCAACAGCAGCGCACAGACCCCGACCGTCATGGTGAGGAAGGTCGACAGCGAGCGCCGCCCGTTGCGCCAGACATTGCGCGCCGCCAAAGCCAGCGCGCTCATGCTTCCACCAGTTGGTCGATGCCGCTGGCGCGCGTCTGCAAGACGCCGTCGCGCAGATGGATCACCGTATCGGCCCCGGCGATGAGCGAGGTGTCGTGCGAGGCGAACAGGAACGACACGCCTTGCTCGCGCTGCAGCCTGCGCATGAGCGCGACGATCTGGGCGCCGGTAGCGCGGTCCAGGCTGGCGGTGGGTTCGTCCGCCAGCACCAGGCGCGGGCGCGCCGCCAGGGCGCGCGCGATCGCCACGCGCTGGCGTTCGCCGCCCGACAGTTCGTGCGGCCGGCGCCCCTCCTTGCCGGCCAGGCCCACCGCGTCGAGCAGGAAGGCGACCCGCTCCTTGCGCGCGGCGGCGTCCTGTTTCGCCAGTTGCAGCGGATAGGCGATGTTCTCCGCCACCGTCAGGGCCGCCAGCAGGTTGAAGTTCTGGAACACGAAGCCAAGATGCTGGCGCCGGAAAGTGGTCAGCGCCTTTTCGGCCAGCTTGCCGACCTGCGTGCCGGCAATCTCGATGCTGCCGCTGTCGGGCCGGTCCAGGCAGCCGATCAGGTTGAGCAAGCTGGTCTTGCCGGAGCCGGAAGGTCCGGTCAGCACGCTGAAGCTGGCGTCGGCAATACTGAAGCTGACGTTGCGCACCGCTGGCACCGGCACCCGGCCGAGACGGTAGCACTTGCTGACATCGCGCACGTTGAGAATAGTCATGGGGACTCCGGGACAGGGTTGGCCGCTTGCAGGGCGGCGCTGGCGCCGTCGAGCAGCGCGACGATGTTCGCTTCGATGCCGGCGCGCCCGGGATAGCTCTCGAACAGGGCAATCCGGTTGCGCACGATGTCGCCGCGGTTCCACATCTCGTACAATTCCTGGCGCATTCCATAGCGGTCGCTCACCAGTTCGGTGGCCAGGCGGAACAGGCGCGACTTGAAGACGACGTCGACATCCTTGCCGCCCATATAGCGTTCGAGCAGCGGGCGCAGCACCGGATTGGCGAGGTCGGCCTCGCTCGGCTGCATCACCAGGCCGGAACCGCATACCACGCGCACGATCTGGGCCACGCGCGCCGACACCTGGGCGGCAAAGGCGTCCAGCGCCAGGGTGACGCCGGGCGCCAGGTGGCCGCCACTGGTCGGCCTGAGCTCGTTTTGCAGGCCGACGATGGCCAGCCGGACCATTTCCACGTACGAAGTCAGTTCGCCCAGCTGGTCGCCGATCTCGCGGAAATCCTTGACCCCGATGGCTTTGGCAGCCAGCGCGGCCACGCCGAGGAAGGTGCGCAGCCGATGGTAGAAGCGGATCTGCCCCACGTACAAGGCCCAGGCGCTGATGCGCGCAAAGCCGGCCGCCGCCGCCTGGCAATCGTCGAGCAGGAAGATGCGGTGGTTGGGGATGAACACATCGTCGAAGAACAGCATGGCGTCCTGCTCGTCGTAGCGCGACGACAGGTCGTGGCGGAAGCTGTTGCGGTGCTCGGTTTGCGATTCGCGGCACATCAGGCGCAGGTTCGGCGTGGCGATCGGCAGCGCGAACCAGATCACATACTCGGGCGCGCTGCGCATGAAGAAGGCGGGCGACAGGTAGACCATCACTTCATGGCAGTACGGCGCCAGCGTGGCCAGCTGCTTGGCGCCGCGCACCACCACCCCGTCGGCGCGCCGTTCGACGATGCGCAAGGCATTGTCCGGATGGTCGGCCAGCGAGGCCGAACGGTCGATCTGCGGATCGCCAATGGCATGGGTGAGCGCGATATCGTGCTCGCGGCAGTACAGATAGTAGTTTTCGGCGTTGCGCGCGAATTGCGGATCGACCTTGCCCAGCTCGTGGCGGTAATCGTACAAGCCGACCACGACATTGGCGACGAAGTCTGGAATGCGCGGCAACTGGCCGTGGCTGTGCTCCATCCACAGATGGCTGTTGCGGGTTTTCGCCGCAAACTGGGCAGCTGTGCTCGGCGCCAGGTAGGACAGGCTGACCGGATGACCAGTCTGGGGTGAAGTCCAGGTCATATCCTTGTGATGGGCGTCGCTGTGCTGCAGGTCGTACAGGCGCCCCAGCTCGCGCAACACGCCGGCAAAGGCCGGGTGGGTGCGCACATCGACCCGTTTGCCGTCGTACCAGACCTCGCGCTCGTCGCCCAGGCTGGCAAGGAAGGACGCGCCGCTGTGCACGCCCGCAGCCTTGTGCATGTGCAGATTGTGCCGGTACTCCATATTGCTGCCGCCGGCGCGGTAACCGACGCGGTAATCCGATAAGTTGGCTGTCATGTTGTCTTTGCTGATCGCGTTGTTTGACATCGAAACTGCGGCCTTGGACTCCTGGCCTGGCCTGGCCTGGCCTGGCCTAAGGACGGCGCGCGGGGTCCTTGCGGCTGAACGGGCAGGTTTCCTTTTCTTGTACATGAGGAAACTGGTCGCGCGTAAAGGCCCCGGTCGCGCGCAGCAGGCGCTGGTCGAGCGAATCGGCGCGGCCGACATGCCTGGACAGCACGCCGCCCGCACCGGGTCCGGCCACCACGCCGCGCGCGCGGTGCAGGCGGTTGAGCGAGGCCAGGGCATTGGCGCCCTCGCGCATGCGCTTGACCGTCAACAGGCCGTCCGGCACCCCGATCATGGACTTGGTGCCGCCCCCGCCCAGACAGTTGCGCGGCATGTGCAGGTGCTCATGGCGCCAGGCCTCGATCAGGTCGTACAGGCGAAACGCCGCGTTGAGCAGGTTGTGCAACTGCCAATTGTGGGCATTCTCGTGGCGCCCCAGGTCCACATGCTCGACGGCCGCCTCGAGCGAGGCGAAGCCGGAACCGCTGAAGTGGGTTTCCAGCTCGCCCCAGAGCGAGGTGAACAGGTCGCGCAGCATGTGATAGCGGATCGACAGCGAATGCATGCCGCTGGCCGGCCCCAGGTTGTCGCGGAAGATATGGTAGTCGTTGGCCGACAGGCAATCGCCCATCACTTGCTGCGCCTGCACCATGGCCGGCAACAGCGTGCTGGCCACCTGCAGCCGTTCGGTCGCCTGCGAATAGCGTCCGGCGCGGATGTCGCGCACCGCATGGTCGATATGGTCGTTGGCCTCGCAACTGAGGATTTCGGGCACCTGGTGCAGGGCGACGAACTCGGTATAGCAGGTTTCGGCCTGCAGTTGCGACTCCATGACCGCCTTGCCCAGCAAGCCTGACGCCACGAACTGGTCGAAGTCGCGATCGTCGAGCTCGACCACGACCTCGTTCAGGTTCGCTTCCCAGTACACCATCTCGTGGGCCGAGGAGCGCGCCAGGTTCAGCAAAGCATAGTCGAGATCGGTATGGCGGCCGAGGCCCACCGTTTGCGTCATGCCGCGTGCGCCCGGTGCGGCGCCGCGCTCGTCGAAAAAGCGGTTCACTTCCAGCTCCAGCGCTTCGGACGCCGCCAGGAACTCGGCCATGGCGGGCGACTCGGCGATACCGATCTTGCGCGTCGCCGCCGGATCGCGGCACATCAGATGGATCTGCTTGGGCACGTCGCCCAGGCGGCGCATGACCAGGTGAAAGCCATGCACCCAGCGCATCACTTCGGTAGCGCGCTGTAAATCATCCTCCTGCAAGGCCCTGGTGGCGCGCCGGGTCAGGCGCACCAGGTTCAGCAGCGCGATCTCGGCCGCCTGGAACACCGCATGCAGCGCGGAGTTGCGCGTACCGGCCACGACGTCGCTGACGTGGCGCGCCTGTGACAGGGTGGCAAGATTATGCAGCACATCGTAGCTCTCGGCGATCGCCCCGAGTGCATTCGCCTGCGCGGCGCCGTTGGCAAAGCTGGTATTCGTTTCCATCATCGCTACTCTCCCGGTTTCACATCAATCGCGCCCGCCTGGCGCCACTTCATCGCTACCCGTGTCCCTGCCCGCGCCGGCCATCAGGCCGGCGCCGGGCCATCGTCCCCGATCGCGGCGCACGGACAGGAATCCATGGCGTCGGTCACATCGTCGAGCTCCTGCTCCGTTTCCGGCTGGCGCGAGACGTAATACGTCTCGCTGGCAGTGTCGAGAGCGAAGTTGTTCGGCGCCATGTCCTTGCAAACCATGCAGTCGATACAGGAATCGTCGACATAGAATTTGCCGGGGGCGTTCATTGCGGTACGTAGTTCAATCGTGGCCATGTCGCTCTCTCCATCGGGGTGTCACGTCAGTTGAGATAGATACTCTGCATCGTCGGCTTGACGGCGTTGCGCACCGCCTTGTCGACTTTGTCCTTGTCCATCAGCAAGAAATTGACTTCCAGGCCGTGCTGGGCGACGAAGCGGGCCGCGACGCGCGCGCGCACCTCTTCTCCGTAATTGTTCTCGGTCAAGCCAATATGAAGTTTCTCGTCAACCACCTTGACCCCGAAGTGATACGGGGCGCTGGCCAGCTCGCTCAGCACATCCTGTTCCAGCGCGAGCATGCTCATGCTGCGGCCCTGCACCACGATGTGGTCGGCCACCCGGCCCATGTGGCGCATGGTGTGGAAGGGCGAGCCGCAGGTGCACGGCGCCTGCTCGATATGCACCAGGTCGCCGGTACGGTAGCGGATCAGGGGCAAGGCGCGCGAACTGAGTGTCGTCACCACCAGCTCGCCGGCCACGCCGGGCGCGCACGGCACGCCGCTGGCGGGATCGACCAGTTCGAAGTAGGAGCGGTTTTCGATCAGGTGCAGTTGATTGGCGCTGCAAAACATGCCGAGGGTATTGGTCTCGGTCATGCCGAACATGGCGAAGGTTTCCGCTCCCCAGGTTTCGCGCAGGATGACTTGCTTGGCTGGCGAGGAGCCCTCGCCCGCGCACAAGAGCTTGCTCACTTTCAGGTCCCGGCGCGGGTCGATGCCCAGTTGCTGCGCCACTTCGGACAGGTGCAGCGCGCGCGTGCCGGAACAGATCAGCGCCGTCACGCCGGCGTCGCGCAGGATGCGCACCATGCGCTCGGGCGGGCAGAACTGGGGCGACGCGCCCAGCGCCACCACGGTGCAGCCGATCAGTTCCAGGGCGCGGTCCAGGTCCTGGCCGACGCCGGCCAGTTCATAGGGCACGGCGACCGCCACCACGTCGTGCGGCGTCAATACCTGCTGCAGCATGTGCGCCACCGTGCAGTTGTTGGTGAACCAATCCTCGGCGGTGAAGAAGGCCGCGATCGAGGTGCCGCTGCTGGTGCCCGAACTTTCGCCGAAGCGCACCAGCGCATCCTGGCTCACTGCCAGCATGCCGAAGGGATACGCTTCATGCAAATGCTGGCGGGTCGTGAAAGGCAAGGCGGTGAAGTCCTTGACCTCGCCGGAGCGCAAGAAAGCGGGCGCGCCGCTCGCCAGATGGCTGCGGTAGAACGGCGAGGCGTCGGCCGCGTGGGCGACGGCGGCATGCAGGGCCTCGCCCTGCCACTGGCGAAAGGGCGCGCTCTGCATCGTGAATAGCGCATCGACCTGGGCCGCGATGCGCTCGCGCATGCGCAGCGTGTCCAGGATGCGGGCCGCGCCATCGGCCGGCGTGCTGTTGACCGGCTTGTTCATTGCCGCGCTCCTTCAGTCGACGGCGCCTTGTCGATGGCCTCGCGCGCCAGCGCTTCGAGCACCGTGAACTGGGCCTGCTCGCGCGCGGAAATCTCGGCCAGCAGCTTGCTGGCGCTGGCCAGGGCGTCCTTGCTGCCGCTCTTGCCTGCGCGCTCGATCAATTGCGCCACCTCGGTCCACAGGGCGGCGATGGCGTCGAACTCCTTGGCTGCGGGGGCCAGCGCCTTGACGCCGGTCAGTTTGCAGCCCTGCTGGAGGAAGCGCGCGTAGATTTTCCGGAACATGCCCCCGCCGGTACCGGCGCGCTCCATCAGCATGGCGATGATCGGCAGCGATTCGCCCGGGTTGTCGATCTCGTCGAGCCAGCTCGTGATCTTTTCGCTGGTCGTCAGGATGCCCTTGTACCCCATGTTCTTGATGGGTGGATTGAGGTAGGTATGCGCGTTGGCGGCCAGCGCGATGAAGAAGGCGGTCGGCAGCCTGGCCGCCAGGTGCTCGCGCAGTTCGGGCAGCCACGGGCCGTCAGCCACCGTCACCGACAGGCTTTTCGAGCTCATCGGTCCCTTGGCGGAGCGCGCTTCGGTCAGGCTGTCGAAACTGGTATAGCCGCCGCCTTTGGCATCCTCGGTGTCGACCAGCCAGGCGCCCTGCTCGTCGGCCTTGTACATGGTGGCGTAGTGGGCGTGGAAATGCACCGCCTTTTCCTGGAAATACTCCAGATAGTAGTGATCGAGCTTGAGTCCGACCAGCTTGCCTTCTTCGAGTGCGCCGAGCGCATTGTTCATGGCGCGCGAGTCCGAGGACGACTCGCGCACATCGAACTTCACGCCCAGCACGGCGGACAGGTTTTCCGCCAGCAGGTCGGGCTTGACCCGCCCCCCGATGAAGGGATAGGGCATGCCGCTCGATTGCCAGTGGATGTAGGACAGGCCCATGCCAAGCCCGAACACCATGTCTTCGGACAGGGCGATGCCTTGCTGCCCCAGCAGGTTGACCAGCATGGTCGATTCGCAATGCACGCCCGAGAAGGGCTTGAACTTAACTTCAGACATGAATATTCTCCCGTGCCGCCCCATGGCTATGGACCAGCTCAATGACAAAATTGTTGTGGTTGTTGCGTAAGTGTCCATAGCAGTGACCGAGCTCATCGCCTTCGGTGAAGGCGATCAGTTCCACCTGCGGCTGGGAGCGCGCCAGCGCTTGCAGGGTCGGCAGCACTTGCTCGCGTTCGCTGACGGCCAGCGCGGCGTGCGACATCAGGCGGGCGCGCTGGACGGGGGTGCGTTCCAGCCATGGGCCGAAGGCACGGCAGCAGAACATCTCGATCACGAAGCCGTCCGCCCGTTCCAGCGATGCCCACCAGCCCGGGGTGCCGTATTGCTTGGGCGCGATATAGGACGGGCCGTGCTCGACGCCGCGCACCAGGCCGGCGCGGGCCAACTGGTCGAGGAAGGCGAACCAGGCGAACACATCCTGGTCGTTCTCGTAATCGCCGAGATAGATGGCCGCGTGGTGTACCTGGTCCAGGCCGCTGAGTTGCTCGCTGCCGGCAGCTTCGCCCAGGAACTCGGTCAGCAGCGCGGCGCTGTCGCTGTCGCGCACCGAATCGGCCAGGTTCGTGACCGCATCCCAGGTGTGCTGGAATTGGTCCGGCGCGGGGAAATGCAGCGCACCGGCCTGGGCCAGCGTGGCGCTGGTGCGGGCCGGCAAGCCGTCGCGCGCTGCCGAAGACGCCGCCGTCGGCGCCGACGCCGCGCCGCTGCGCTGGTCCCGGTACTGGGCCAGGTAGCGTCCCGTATAGCTGGCCGCGCATTCGAGCAAGCCATCGATGCTGCCGCTGTAGAGCACGTTGCCGCCCTGCTCCCCGCCCTCGGGACCGACATCGATGACGTGATCGGCCAGCCAGATCATGTCCATATTGTGTTCGATCATCAGTACCGTATGTCCCTGGGCCAGCAAGCTATCGACCATGCGCGTCAGGTGCGCCAGGTCGGCCATGTGCAGGCCGCGCGTCGGTTCGTCGAAGATGTACAGCGTGTGCCCGGCCTTCTTGGCGGCCAGTTCGGCGACCAGGTTGATGCGCTGCGCCTCGCCGCCGGACAAGCTCGTGGTCGACTGCCCCAGCGTCAGGTAGGCGATGCCGAATTGCTTCAACAGGCCGAGCGCCTTGCCGATGCGCTCGCACTGGGGCTGGTCGTGCCCAGCGAAAAAGCCGAGCGCCTCGTTGGCCGACAGGGCCAGCAGTTCATGGATATTCTTGCCTTCCCAACGGATCGCCAGCACGTCCTCATGAAATTGCATGCCATTGCATTCCGGGCATTCCACATAGTCGCTCTTGAGGAAGTGCATATCGACTTCCACCTCGCCCTGGCCTTTGCAGGTTTCGCAGCGCCCGCCCGCGACATTGGTGCTGAAGTGCGCGCGCCCGAGGTCGGCTGCCGCCGCTTGCGGATGGGCGGCGAACAGGTCGCGGATATCGTCGCTGATGCCGATATAGGTCGCGATGGTGCTGCGGGTGGAGCGGCCGATCGGCTTTTGCTCGACGTTGACGACACTGTCGAAGCGCCCGGCCGTCCTGGCCGCGCCCCTGGCGCCCCTGGCGGCCTTGGATGGCTTGGACTCGCCGGCCGGCGCGGCGTCCATGGCGCGCACGGCCTGCTCGTAGACACTGCGCACCAGGCTGCTTTTGCCGGCGCCCGACACACCCGTCACGCAGGTGAGCGCATTGAACGGGAAGCTGGCGCTGGCGGCCTTGAGGTTGTTGCGGTTGCTGGGCGCGACAGTAAACCATGGCGCGCCGGACAGGTCGCGCCGGGGGCGCTGGCCAAGGGGCTGCGCCAGGCAGCGCGCGGTGAGGCTGGCGGCGCTGGCGCGCATGTCGGCAAAGCTGCCCTCGAACACCACCTGGCCGCCGTCCTGCCCCGCGCCCGGTCCGATCTCGATCAGCCAGTCGGCGGCGCGGATGATGGTCTCGTCGTGCTCGATGACGATCACGCTGTTGCCCATGTCGCGCAGTTGGGTCAGCACCGACAACAGCTTGCGGGTATCGCGTTCATGCAGGCCGATGGACGGCTCATCCAATATATACATCACGCCGCTCAGGTCGGAGGCGACATGCTGGGCCAGCAGGATGCGCTGCAGCTCGCCATCGGACAGGGAGGTGACCTTGCGCGCCAGGGTCAGGTACGGCAAGCCCACATCGCTGAGGTTGCGGCACTGTGTCAGGCACAGGCGCAACACCTCGGCGGCGGCCGGCGACAGCGCCAGGCTCCCGGCCAGCGCCTGCAAGGTCTCGCCCAACTGGCGGGCCGACACTTGCTGCAGCTCGGCGATGGTGTAGCCGGCGATCCTGACGGCCAGCGACTCCGGCCGCAGGCGGGCGCCGCCGCAGGCCGTGCAATGCGATTCGCCCAGGTAGGATTCGAGCGCCACGCGGCGGGTGGCGGACGAGGTATTGCGGTACTGCTTGTCGAGGTAGCCGAGGATGCCGTCAAAGCGCATATTGTTCGATACCTTGCCGACCGAGACGAAGTAGGTATCGTCGCAGCCATGCAGCACCATCGCGCGCTGCGCCTCGCTCAAGCTGTCGTAGGGCACGTCCAGCGCGATGCCCTTGTCGGCGCACATGGCCTCGAACACCTTGCGCACGTTGGGAATGCTGTAGGTGCCGCCGACCGCATTGTCCCAGATCCAGGTCAGGCTGCGCGCGCGGTCCGGCACCACCTTCTCTTCGCTGAACGCCGTCACCCGTCCCATGCCATTGCATTCGAGGCACATGCCTTCCTTGCGGTTGGCGCTGAAGTGGCTGGGGGTGAGCGGCTCGGCAATGCAGCCGCAGGCGCCGCACTGCAGGCGCGCATCGACCGGTCCGAGGCACGCCGGGCAGGCCGGCGCGCCGCAGCGGGCGAACAGGACCCGCAGCGAGCGCTCGATGCCGAGCAGGGTCCCGACCGTGGAGCGCGGGTTGGACAGGCGCCGGGTCGATTGTTCCAGCGCCACCGGCGCCTGCACCCCACCGATCTGCTCGACCTGGTAGTCGCTCTCGCCGGCGTCCATATTGGCGCTGCCGAGCGCGCCCAGGTAGAGCGCCTTGGCGTACTTGTACAAGGTGTCGAAGATCAGCGAGGACTTGCCGGAGCCCGACACGCCGGTCACGACCACCAACTGATTTTTCGGGATCCGCAGGCTCACCCCTTTCAGGTTGTGGGTGCGCACGCCGTCCAGGCGGATGGTGTCTTTGGCCATGGCAGCTTGCTTTCTCAGGCGAAGTTGGAAGTGGTGTTGAGGTGGGCGGCGGCGGGCGGCACCCGCGTGGCCAGCGGCCGGATCGACCTCAGGCCGTCCATGGCCTTGCGCTCGAGCTGGTAAATACGATCGATCGTCTCGACCAGTGCGGCCAGTTGCTGGTCCAGCGCGGCCTGGCTGCTCTCCGGGGCGACCTCGAGCAGGTTGCGGCCGAGCATGGTCCACAGGTGGGCGCTGGACGTCATGGTCCGGGCGGCGTCGAGCAGGCGTTCGTCGCCGACCAGGTCGCCGAAGGTGTGCAGGAAGCGGCTCCACATGGGCCGGAACAAGCCGCCGCCAGTGCCGAACACTTCGATCGCCCGTCCCAGGCTCTGCAGCTGGCAAGCCAGCGCCGACACCTCGTGAACCCCGCCGTCGGACCACAATTGCATCTTCACCGTGCCAGTCTTGGTGCGCGACCAGTTGCGCACCCCGGCGGCGAACTGCTTCAGGCCTGGCAGGCCGAGATTGCCGATGCTGGGCTTGAGCACGTCGCGCACGCAATTTTCGACCGCGAAGTAGCCGACCCGGGCCAGGTCGGGCGTGCCGCACACCGATTCGATGACGTGGCACCAGCGCTCCGGATTGATCGGCGGCGAACGCTTGCTGGTGCGCGCCCGGTTCAATGCGTCCTCGCTGATGGTTTGCAGTTCCGGAAAGCCGGCGTCCGACACCGTGAACTGGCCGTCGTCGTGGCCCACCAGGTTGATGAAATAGCCGCCGAACGGCGCACCGCCGTGACTGTTCCAGTACGGCAGTTCGCTCAGGTCGACGCGCGCGATGACCGGGCGCTCCAGCTTGAGTTGATCGAGCAGGATGGCCGCGCCGCTGCCCTGCAAACTCCTGGCCCGCACGCCGAGCAGGCGCAGCGCCTGCCCGGAAAAGATCTGCTGGCGGCCGATGACGATATCGGGCCCGTTGTCGCGCCGCTCGAAGTAGCCGAAGCCGAAACCGCCATCGAGGCCGAGCAAGACTTCCTCGGAAAATTCCACCCCGTGCACGGCCAGCACGTTGCGCATGCACGTTGTCTCGCAATTCAAACCGGCCCGGTGCTGATAGGCATGTATGTGCATTTGTTACCCTTTCAATTCTGTGACTGATCAAGCTTGCGTGAAGGTGCGCCGCATCTCGGCCGGCAGCTTTTCGATGGCGTAGCGCAGGGTCGGGCGCTCCATCAGCGACAAGTGCTTGCGCACGAAGGCCAGTACCGGCTGCAATTCGTACTGGCTGGCCACCTTCAGCATCCAGCCGATCCCTTTTTGCACGTAGGGGTCGCCATCGGCGAGCAGGCGCTTGCAGTTGGCGAACATCTGTTCAAGATCAAAATTTTCGCTGCGGCCGACGAATTTGACCAGGGCCACGTTGGACGCCCGGCGGCACCACGGACTGTCGGACTGGCCCCAGGCGTAAATCCGTTCCAGCAAGTGCGGACGGCGCTTGAGGTAAACGTAGAGCGGCTTGATGCACAGGTCGTCGCATTGCGCCCAGTTGCTCACGTCGGCCTCCAGCCAGGCCTGGAAGCGGTCCAGCAGCCGCCCTTCGTCGTCCAAACCCGGCGCCACTTTCGCCACCAGCGCCGAGGCCAGGATGAAGTGCTCGTGATACGCATGCGAGTGCGCGAAATGATCGGCCAGCGCCAGCCACTCGTCGGGCGAGAGCGCGGCATGGCGCGCGAACGCCTGGGCGGCGATTTTCACCACCTCGGTGTTCGATACGCCGAGCAGGCGGATCGGCTCGGGAAAGTAGCGCTGCAAGGAGAGCGCCAGCTGCGCCGACGCGCCCGCCTCCAGTGCGCTTTCCAGCTCGGCGATGATGGCCGCGTGCCTCATGCCGCCGGCGCCTGCTGGGGCATCGGCATGAAGCGCACCTGGGTCGCGATCGGCGCCTTGACCGGCGGCAGGATCAGCGGCTCGACGCCCTGCATCGCATGCCGGTATTCCTTGTGCATGTCGTCGACCCGCTTGATGGTTTCCCTGCTGCGCTGGTACAGATCCTGGCCCTTCAAGCCCCACCACAGATACCAGTTCTTGTTTTGCAAGTACATATCGCGGACAAAAGTGAGGGTGGCCGGGTCTTCCAGCAGCTCCGGCTCGACATAGAAGGTGGGAATGAACATATTGTGGTCTTCTTCGATCAAGCCATTCTTCACGGCGATGCGCTGCAGCTTGGTGTCGCTGAGGATGCGGATGCCCAGGTTGGCGTAGATCTGGTTCGGCTTGAGGTACTTGGTCGGGGCCAGCACCGATTCGCGCAATTCGCGCGAACCCTCGCCGGGGCCGCCGAGGAACACGCAATGGGTGAATTCAACCTTGCTTTTCTGTAAAAGTTGGTCGACTTCGACCACCTTGGCCATGTCGAAGCCCTTCATCAACTGTTCCAGCGAGGCGTCCGAGAACGAATCGGTGCCCAGGTCGACCCGGATGCAGCCGGCCCGTTCCAGCAGGTTGACGAACTCGGGCGTGATCGCATTCGGGGTGAGCTGGCAGTACCAGGGCACGTTCAGCTCGGCGCGCACGATTTCTTCGCACACTTCCATGGCATAGTCGAGCGGATAGTTGAAGGTGGCGTCGACGATCTCGAATTCGCGCACCATCGGATTGGTCAGCATTGCCATGCGGATTTCTTCCACCACTTCGCGCGGGTCCTTGAAGCGGTTGCCGCGCCCTTCCGTCTTCTTGATGATGCAGTACGAGCAATGCAGCTTGCAGCCGCGCTTGGTTTGCAAGGTTTCAATGGCCGGCTGGTAGTCGCGGGTCAGGTCGGTGGCGGCGGCCACCGTTTCCTCGAAGTAGCGCGGATCGTAAATGCTGCGGTCGGGTACGAGCAGCTTGACATTGACCTTGCCCAGGGTCGGGTTCTGGTGGAAGTAGCCGGTGGCCGGATCGATGTAGCACAGCCCGGAGATGGTGGTCAGGCTGCCTTTGCCGGTCTGCAGATAGTCCAGCAATTCGACAATCGCATCCTCGCCCTCCCCCGCGATGCCGAAATCGGGGCGCGCGTACTGGAACATGTCTTTCGGCTCGACCGAAAAGCCGCTGCCGCCCATGACCACGTAGGCCGTCGAGTACTTGCGCACGCACTGCACGATCTTGTGCGTGATCGGGCCGAAGAACACCGGATCGATGAAGGTGAGATTGTCGAGATTGCGGATGGCGATGCCCACCACGTCGGGCTTGATTTCCTGCAAGGTCGACAGCACCGCCTTCAGTTCGCGCGGCTCCCACAGCAAGTCGAGCATGTGCACCTCGTGGCCGGCCGCCTTCAACGCCGCGCTGATGTAGGCGACCCCGATCGGGAGCGCAGGCCGCGGCACACGGATCTTGTTGGTTGAGATCAAGAGAATTCGCATGATGGGCCTGGTTATGAGTTACTGCCGGAAAGAGCCGCGCGGCTATGGATGCCTTGCCAACTGTTCAGATAGACGTCGGGCTGGGTATCGCCGATCAGGGAACGGGTTTCCCGGTAGCGCTGCAGGCGCCCGACGTCCAGTTCGATGACCTGGAATTGTTCGTCCTGGTTGAGCCTGAGCAGGGTTTCGCCGCCGTCGACGAAGTCGAACAGCTCATCTTCGAGAAACAGGGGGTCGGCCACGACGCAGCTCTCGCCCATGTAGTTAAAGCCCGCATACACATTCGTGCCGACCCCGGAGACGAACACGATGAAACACTGGTTCTCGATGGCGCGGGTGGTCAGGAGCTGGTTGGTCACGTACGAGAACTGCTCCGGAATCAAGGCCGGGCAAAAGATGATGTCCACCTTTTCCTGGTACAGGGCGCGGCAGGTTTCCGGGAAGTTCAGGTCGTAGCCGAGGATCAGGCCGATGCGCCCGTGCGGGGTATCGATGCAGGCGAACTGGTCGCCGCAGGCGAGGTACTTGCGTTCCATCTCGAAGCAGTGCACGCGCCGGTAACTGGCGGCGATGGCGCCGTCGGGCCCGATCAAGACGGCGGTGCTGTAGTAGGCCTCGCCATCCTTTTCGAGCAGGCCGGCGATGATGCTGATGCCCCCCTTGCGCGCCAGCGCCCCCAGGGCCTCGGTGGCGGCGCCCGGGATGACCACGGCGACGTCGGCCACTTCCAGGATATTGCCCGAGGTAAGGAAGGCTTCAGGCAGGCAAACGAGGTCGACGCCGGCCTCGATGGCCTGTTCGATATAGCGCTCGGCGCGCCGCATATTACTGTCGCTGCGATTGATCTTGCAGTCCAGCTGTACGATTCCGACTTTCATAGGGCGGTCTCAGTGTAGGCGGTTGTCGTGCGGAACGGGGGCCACAGGCGGCGGCGGGTCGCGCCCGTCGTCATCGGTGTAGAACCATTCCGGTCCGAAGTACATCAGGGCGAAGCTCGATCCGAACGCCGCCAGGACTTTCTCGAAGCAAGCGACGATGGCTTGCTCCACGGTCGGGGCGCGGTCGTTCACGGGCATTCCTCCAGGTCGTCCAGCACCACCGAGGACACCACCAGGCCCAGTTCGTCCTCATACACGCGCCACTCGGACAGCCCGGCCTGGGCCAGCAAGTCCTTGACCTCGCGCGGGCTGTAGGAGGCGCGCAGCGAATCCATGAACTCGTTCGCGCCTTCCTTGACGAATTGCAGCACGAAGGTGATATGCCCCTCTTCCGCATGGCGGTTGGTGTCGAACAGGAGCACCACGCCGCCCGGCTTGCAGATGCGGCTGATCTCCTTGAGGGTCTCGACCGGCTTTTTCCACAAATGCATGGAAGAAAACGAGTAGACGATATCGGCGCTGGCATTCGCAAAGGGAAACTTGTGCAGTTTGCACAGCTCGAACTCGATATTGCTCGGCGCGGTACACCAGACGCTCAGGCTCAGGTTTTCTTCCGCCACCTCCAGCAGGGTGACGTTTTCTTCGACGCTCGAGATGATGTGCTCGGGCCGTTTGCCCCCCACATACAGCGACAGCAGGCCGGTGCCGGTGCCGACCTCGAACAGGTCGCGGTTGCTTTCATTGCAGTAGCTCAGGATGCGCTTGGCCGGCTTGAGGTAGGCCACCAGCGCCGACTTGCGCATGCCCAGGTCGTAGCTGCGGACTTCGTCGATCGATGAAAACGGCTTGACCTGCGGGACACGATTTTCCAAATCAAAGAGGGTTGCATTGATCATGTTGGTGTACTCCTTGTGGAATCAGGCGGCCTTGATGATGAAGGGAGAAATATTGGCGCCCAGGTGTTGCGGGTAGCGCCGGAATTCCTTCGAATAGAACGCCTTGGAAATGTTGTCCATGTAGTACCAGCCCTTCGGCCCCACCACTTCCATGGCCTCGTCGGTCAGGCGCACCAGGCCCTTCGCTTGCAGGTCGGCGATTTCTTCCGGGAACAGGTGGGCGAAGTCGACCCCGTGCAGTTCGCGAAAGCGCTGGCGGTCCAGGCGCGACGATTTAATGCCCAGCATTACGGCGCGGCGCAGCGATTCTTCCGCGCTGATCTGCTTGCCCATGGCGATCGGCAGGCGGCCGGCATTCACGGCCTCGATATACAGCTCGATGCTCGGTTCGTTGAAATACCAGTAATCCTTCAAGTGCCCGGTGGCCGTGGGACCCATCGGGATGATCGGGAATTCCTCGGTCCAGGTGACGCTGCCGTAGGCCGGGCGCTGGCCCGGCAAGGCGAAGCAGTCGCCGAAGTAACCTTCGTAGCCATTCCTGGTCAGGAATTCGGCGGCGTAGATGAACATCTCGTCGACCGTTTCGCGCGGCGGCACGGGCGGCAGCTTGCGGCGCTTGGTGCTGATCTGGGCGAACTCCATATACGTATAGAAGGACACGCTGGAAACGCCCAGGTCGACCGCGGTCTGCAAGCTTTGATGCCAGCTTTCCATGGTTTGCCCGTTCAGGCCATGCATCAGGTCGATATTGATGCGCGGCACGCCGATCCGTTGCAGCATCTTGATCGCATCGATGATCATGGCCGCGTTGCCGGCCCTGCCGAGGTCTTCGAGTTCCTGGTCGATGAAGGTTTGCACGCCCAGGCTGATGCGGTTCACGCCATGTTCGAGCAGGGCGCTGGCCTTTTGTTCCGAGATATCGAGCGGGGTCGATTCGGTGGAGATTTCCAGGCCCGGCTTCATGTCGAACTCGGCCTTCATATGGGTCAGCAAGTCGACCAGTTGCTCGGTGCTGAGGGCGGTCGGGGTGCCGCCGCCGATGTAGCCGACCGTCAGCTGATGCTCTTTCACATACGGCCGCGCGGCATAGTTCGACATTTCCTTTTTCAAGGCATCGACGTAGCGCTGGGTGACGCTCTTGTCGGTCTGGTGCTTGATGTAGGGGCAGCTGAAACAGAGCCGGTTGCAAAACGGGATATGGACATAAAAGCCCATTGGCTCTTTGCGAAACACATCTTCTTCGGAAACCGCAACGTGCTTGGTCGGATATTGCCGAACCCATTCGCTGTCCCGCTCTGGATATTCTTTCCAAAACGGCAAATCCCGGTTATTGCTGATCACAGGTCTCTCCTCGTTGTTTGCTACACGACCGTCCACTATTCCGACCGCACTGCCCTCTGCCAGCGATCGCCCATGCCACGCCCCTGAATCAATTCCTTCATTCCGGGCTCGGCCCACTTGATGTTGCGAAGATGAATTTCGTGCTCGGCGAGCGCGCCGACCGTCCTCGACAGCAGCGCGGCGTCGCCGCTGCGGCAGCGTAGCGCCACCCGTTCGCCCTCGCGCGTGGCATCGACCACGTAAGGCAGCGCGTGCAACAGGCTGGCCAGGCGGGTCCACTGCTGCGCCACCAGCGTACGGTCGGCGAAGTCGAGCGCCAATGTATCGCTCGCGGGGCCGTCCGCGCGGTGTTCCCGGTTGCGCCGTTCGAGGCGCACCAGGCGCCCGCCCTCCATCACGCCGACCAGGTCGGCCAGCGCCTCGACTTCTTCCAGCTGATGCGTGGCGATCACCACGCTCATGCCCAGTTGCTGTTTGAGCTCGTTCAAATAGTCGATCACCTCGCTCTGGAACTGCGCATCGAGACCGGCGCAAGGCTCGTCGGCCAGCAGCAGGTCGGGACCATGCGCCAGCGCGCACAGGATGTGCAGCTTGCGCCGGTTGCCGCCTGACAAAGCCGCCACATCGTGCTTCAGGAAGTCGCTCAGGCCAGCCATGGCCAGCAAGCGCGGTGCGCTGTCG
Organism: Massilia sp. CCM 8734; assembly: GCF_011682155.1. Lineage (NCBI taxonomy): Bacteria > Pseudomonadati > Pseudomonadota > Betaproteobacteria > Burkholderiales > Oxalobacteraceae > Massilia > Massilia sp. CCM 8734. Next base: position 48,430 of record NZ_WHJI01000001.1, on the reverse strand, counting down.
CGCCGCGCGCGGCGCAGATCGATCTGCTGCAAGACATACTCGCCTACCGTGGTATGGGCCGGCATCTCCTTCGATTGCTGCACCAGTCCCAGATGGCGCGCGGTCTTGTTCCAGTCGGTGCTGGCATGGCCGGCGATGCGCACCGCTCCCGCATCCGGACTTGCCAGCCCGGACAGCAAACGAAGCAGCGACGATTTTCCCGAACCGTTGCGGCCGATGATGGCGATGGTCTCGCCGCGACCCAGGCTAAAGTCGACACCCGCGATGGCGAAGCGCTGGTTGATCGCCGCGCGCAAGCCGCACACTTCCAGCACAGGCGACACGCCCGCTGCCGGGACGGCGGCTGGCAGGCTAGCGGCGGGTGACACGGTGCTTGAAAACATACAGCGCTCCTCCCATCATGAGCACGGCGTACACGAGCGACAAGCTGGCGCTATGCGCGAAACTGGTGGCGGCCGCCCCCGAAATGGCCGAGCGCAGCACGTCGACCTGGGCCGAGAGCGGCAGCCACGAAATCAGCGATTGGGCCGAGCCGAAATTTTCGAGCGGGAAGAACACGCCGCACATATAGGTCAGCGGTATCAGCACCAGGTTGACCACGCTGGCAAACGAGACTTCGTTGGTAAAGCAGGCCACGACGATGCCGAAGCCCCCGAAAAACAGGCAGGCGCTGACAAAGCCGAGCAGCAAGCGCCACGGCAAGCCCACGTGGACGCCGAACATCCATGACGCCAGCAGCAAGACCGCGATGAACTGCAGGGAACATTTAAGCATCATCCCGATCAGGCGGCCCAGCAGGAAGCCGCCATACGACAGCGGCGAGAGGACGATATCTTCCATCGCGCGGCGGTTGTGGTCGACGATGAAGGCGTAGCCGATGGTGTAGGTGCAGCTGAACATGATGCCGACCCCCACGATGCCGGGCAGGGCAAAGGCGAAGTAGCTCGATCCCCCCTGCCCCATGGCCTGCACGTGCGAGGTGCCGAACCCGAAGGACAGGACCATGGAGACCGAGGTCAGCATGGTGGAGACGACGATCAGGCGATAGCGGAAGAACTGCACCATGTCCCAATAGATCTGGCGGTACAGGTCGATCATCCATAAGCGGCACGACATGGCGCGGCTCGGCGCGAACTCGTTCATGCCTGCAATTCTCCGTGCACAGGCCGCTGCCAATTGTCGAGATAGTCGGCTTTGTAGGGAAGCTCCTTGCCAATCTTGTTTTTGCGGCGGATCAAGAGGTCGGCATGCACGATTTGCTGCCTTTGGCCTGCGCGGGCGAGCAAGTCGAGTTCGCGATTCTCATCGACTTTCATGACCGTTCCATCGGCGACCAGACTGCCGCCCATATATTCCAGCATGGCAAAACCATTTTCGCCAACACAACTGCAAAAGACGAAATAGCAGGCATTATCGGCGGCCCTGGCCCGGCATAAAGATTCGACTGCAAAACCATAAATATGGAACAGGCTGGCAACACAGATGATGATATCGACATTCTCTGTGAAATACCCCCTTGATGCCTCAGGGAAACGCACATCATAACTAACCAGCAATCCGATCTTGCCATGCCGGCTATCGATAAGCGGGGCCGGATCGCCGCGCGAAATATAATCGCGCTCGCCATCCCAGATGCTGTTTCTCCTGTAGCGTCCGGCAATTGTGCCGGATTCGTCTATATACACGGCAGCATCGTAAATATCGTTGCCGTCGCGTTCGAGCAAGCCGAACACCAGGGCGATGCCGAGCGACGCCGCCAGCGCCCGCAGAGTGGTGACGATAGGACCGTCGATGGTTTGCGCATCGCGTTTCAAGGAGGGGAAATTCAAGCCGGTGGCGAAGGCGGCCGGCAGGCAGACGATGTCGGGCGAGGCCAGTTTGGCTTCGTGGATCAGCTTGACTGCGGCTTCCAGGTTCTTTTCAGTTTGATTGTGAAGTATACATAACTGGATCACCGCGACTTTGACCGCCGGTCCGGAGAATATTCCCAGAATCTTATTCATGGCTGCATCCTGGCATGAAGTATATGAATACACAATGCATAAGATCCCCGGAAAATTGAATAGACGATCCAGCACATCCGCGACAGGCATCGCCGTTGAAACGTGCGCCTGTTCTTTGAATGTCTCCTTGTAAATATTAGAACATAAAAATCTTGGCTGTTTAAAAAATATTTCGATGGCCAAGCGTTGTAGTAGGGTTTCTAAAAAATCGGGGTGGCGGCGCTACATTTTCTTCGGGCGCTAATTGACGGCCATTTATGCGGAACGGGCAATTCGGCTGACTGCCCCCTTTGGCCCGGCGCGCGACCGTTCCAGGCCAGCGCGTGGCCAGCATCAGATCTGTCAGGGTCGAGCGGCGCCGCGGCAGGAAGCGGTTGCCGCTCATGCGCCCGGCGCGCCCCGTCCCGACATGTAACAGCCTGATACTTATCCGCCCAGTGTCGCTTCCGTACAGTGAATGAACACGTCACCCATGGCATAAGCCGGGTCCGCTTCATCACCAGTTACTCACAGCAGTGAACGACCTTCCGACCCACGCCCGACATCCGCTGATGTCACTCACCCCGCTCACGCGGCAGGAACGACCATGGACTCACCAATAATGACTGCCGCCCAAGGGATGCCCGACTGGCAAAGCATCATCAAGACGGAAAACTTTGATTTGCTGGGCGCCTATGACGATCCGGGCCTGCGTTTTGCCGTGCCAAAGGCGGCTCGCCTGGCGAGCAAGTTGGACGGCACACCCGACTTCCACCTCGAATTCATTTCCGATCAAAATATTGAAAGTGCGGACGAGTGCCAGTACGCCATGCTGACCATGGGCCTGGAAAAGAGCTGCGACCTGGCCCCTGCCTGCGAGGCGCTCAAGGCGGCCGGCAGCGGCGCGGCGCTGCTGCCGTGCACATTCACCACTGGCTGCCATGTGCACTTTGAACTGAACGACACCCATGTCTCGGCCCCATTCGCGTGGCAAGACGCCGGGCGCGCCACGCTCAATGCCCGCCTCCCGGCGGACACCGCGCTCTTGTTTTACGGTGCCCTGGACCACGGCAACCTGACTGTGGTGCGCGCCGCCATCGAATGCGAAGTGGCCGCCATGCTCCCGCGCCTCGATCTCCAGGTGCGCTTCGACACCGGGGCCACGCTGCGGGCATTGCGACAGGCCCTGGACGGCAACGGCGCGGGCATGCCGTTTGCCGCGTTGATCAGGTATCTGACCGCCCCGCCCAGTGGCCTGTTCACCTTCAGCGCCACCGTTGGCGGCGCGGCCGCCCCGCAGCTCGCGCTGGCGCTGGCGGCGCGCCTGCGCCTGGCGTTCGGCCGCTACATGCCTTGCCGCCGTATCGACGACGGGCCGTATATCAGCCTTGACCTGCCCGCCACCGGCGTGGCCGCTTGCACGAATTGGGACCTGCGCACACCGTGCCTCGGCGCCGTGCCGGTAGCGCTGCGCTACGACCCGTTCAGTGTTCTCAAGAGCAGCGTGACGCGCGATAAGGTGAGCACGTTTACGCGCATTCCACGGCTGCCCGATCAACTGTTGACACGGCGGGTAACGGTCGCTTCGGGAATGCCCGAGCAACTGCGCAACTGCGAACAGATTACCGTCAACCTGCAAGTGACCGCCGCCGAAGCCGCTTCCGGCAGGTCAACCCCGTACTCGCTTGACCTGTATCCGTCACAGCCGCAAGCCGCCTGCCTCGACTTGCGTTATGCCCTCGTGGAATCGAAGCAACCCTATCGCGTCAGCCTGACCGTGGTCCAGTACGACGACGTCATCGATGGGCCTTGGCGCGATGCCAGCGACGATTACCTGTTCATCGACGCCGGCGCGCTCCCCTCGCCGATGCGCATCGTGACGGTGAGCGCCGCGGCGGCCCTGCTGGAAGAAGCCGTCGTGACAGTCGGATTGCGCGGCGCGGCGGCGGACCCGGGCCGCCTGGCGGCGACCCTGGAGCGCAACTGCCCCAGTGCCTCCTTCCTCGTATGCGCCACCGCCGACGCGGCGCGCCTGTGCGTCGTCGCGCACAACATAAGCGCCCCCGCGAACACCATCACGCTCGACCTGCCATGCCACTCGGTGACGCTGGAACAGACGGCGTTCAGTCAGTACGGACCGCAGGCGGTGCCGGTCGAAGTACGCTTTCACGCCGGCAGCACCTGCGTACAGCTGGAATTTTTGCCAGAAAACGCCGACGCCAATTCCGTGCTGCTGGAATTTTCGACGGCCACGCCCACCAGCCAATTGAATTATTTCGCCAGCAGCATGTTCAACAACCGCTATCGCTTTCGCGTGTACAGCGATCGGGAAGACGCATCGGCGCCATGGTCCGCCTTCCTCCCGCCAGAGCGCGCACTGGTCATCGGCATCGATGACGATGGCGCCCGCGCCGAAGCAATGCCCTCACCCCAAGGAGTACTCGCCTCATGAACCAGCTACCGCAAGGCTTTTATGTCGACGCACTGTATTGCTTTCCCATCGGTCCGGACGGCGGCGGCAGCTTTGCCGTCATCCCGCCAGCGCCAACCATTGAAACCAGCCAGGACAGCGCCAAGCCGGCGCTGCTCGCGAGCGCCGACGGCGCCGTGCTGTCGCTGCAAAGCGTCTGGCGCGCCGAGGCGAGCGATCTGGATGCAGTTCTGGCCAGCATCGCACAGCGCTATCCAAAGCTCGGCGCCGTCACGCTGACCAGCGCCGAATTGTCCGATGTGACGGCCACGCTCACGCTGCATGCCGACGCGCAGGCGGCGCATGCCATCGGCCCGCAGCCGGCGTCGGCAACGGCGGCCAACCGCGCGGTCTTCAGCGAGACGCTGACCACGAGCGAAAAGGCTGCGGCGCTGCGTGCCTTTCGCGGCGAAGCGGGCGTGCTGACACTGAAGTACGAGGGCACGCTGACCCTCGACGAGGTAGCCGGCGTGGAGATCAGCGGCGACCTGGCGGCCGCGCTGCAGTCGCTGGCGCCGAAGGCGGCGCCAGCGTCCGGCGGCTTGTTCGGCAAGAAGAAGGAAAGCCCGCCGCCGGCGCCACCCACCCTGGCCGCGTGCGGCGCCGCCGTGCGCGCCGCCGTCGCGGCCGGCCAACTGTCCGTGGCCAACCACGACACGCCCAACGTCTCGCAGGAAGCGCGCGACGACGCCACGTCGGCGCTGTTTGCCACGCTGGCCGACACGCTGCTCGCCAAGGTCTTGCAGATGGGCGCCGACGCCATCTACATGAAGTCGTTCCCGGTCAAGGTCGGCAAACAGGGACTGGAACGCGCCACCTTCCTGGTCGGCGGCTCGGCCGACCTTGGCCAATGGTTTGCCGACAACGGCGGCGCCCGCATGATCACCGACACGGCAAGTGCGATTCCCGAGCCGCGCCGTTAAGAGGCAGTTTTTCACCCATGTCACATCCAACCGAAGGAGAGTAGCGCATGTTAACAATTTCGCCAGCAGTCACAGTCAAACAGGTTCCCGGGGATTTCGAGAATACCTTCAATGACTATATCCTGTACCCGGACAGCGAAGACAAGAACGTGTTTTATGCCATGGCCGAGAAACCGACGTTCTTGCCGGATGGGCAGGGCGCTCCAAGCTTTAACTTGACCTGGTTTTTTGGCGCCGACATGACTGGCGGCATTTGCAGCATGACGGTCGGCCTGCCCATGCCGAACGTGGATGATCCTAAGGTGACGGCAATATTGCTCAATGCCATCAAGGGCGACCAAAGCACCTCCAACATCGCCAGGAAGACCTTGGAATTGTGCGTCGCGATGGACGCTTCGGACGCGGCAAGCGTGGCGAAGGCGGCGGCGCTGAAAGTGGAACTCGGTTTGACCGCTGCTGCGGCGGACCAGAAAAAGGCCGTATGGAACAAAAAAAGCGACGATTGGGCGCAGTTCTTGCCCGACATTAACATCCAGATCAAGCCCGTCCCGTATACCTCGGGAACCGTGCTGGTGCAGGCATTCAACACCCCGCAAGCGTATGCCGCATCCGACCCGGCCTATACTTCGGGCCTGCTGAAAACCACCCCGTCGCTGTTCAACAGCAATGCGGCCGTGGTCACGTTCAACCTCAAAGAGGCGGGCGCGGCCCTGTTCTGGCAGGCGCTCGGCGGCTGGGAACTCGACGACAGCAGCCCGAAACCGGCCGGCTACGACAAAAGCAAAGGCGGCAGCAGCGTCATCAGCGTGACCTACCAGGTGGCGTTCGACGGCATGCTGCCGGAGGCCAAGGCCACCGTGACGCTCAAACACGACGTCATCGCCAAGCTCGACATCGAAACCCAGGTCAGAAACGGCTCGTGGGGCCGGACTTACAGCGAGGACGTGGTACGCGGCAAGGAGTACAACGATGCGGTCAACAGTTGCACCGACATTGTGTTGCCTGCCGTTGCCTCGAAAGACGACAAAGACAGCGTGCAAAAGCTGCTGACCGAATGGGCCGGCAAGCAACTTGAGGACATGCTCAAGGCCAAGCTGCCCGACGTCAGCCTTAACGACCTGGACGTGAACGGCGCGCGCCAGATCAACCAGCAGATGGAGCAGAACCGGGTGATGACGCTGACCCAGGCCATCTCGCTGCCCAAGAATCCGCAGGCGCTGTTGCCCAAGCTTAATGGCCTGGTGAAGGGCGACACTAAGCAGCTGTTCCAGGTGATCGATCTGAACGCCGTCCCTTACGTCAAGGTCGACCTCGCTGTAGCGGCGCCCGACGTGGCCGGCCTGAAAAACCGCATGGTCGACCGTTTTGTGGTGACGGAGCTCACTTACGCGGGGCAAAAACTGCGCGACGAGACCGGCACTGATGTCTCCAGCATCGAATTCCGGACGTCCGAGCCGCAGCCGGTCAGCAAAAAATACAAAGGCACGTTCGGCAAGACCAGCAAGGACACGCACGTGCGCTACAGCTACCTGGTGGCGTATTCCGACGGCACGCCGGCGTACAAGGCATCGGCCGCGAGCCAGAGCGGAAATAACTATCTTGACTTCTCGGGCATCGACATCGGCGTGCTCAGCGTCAAACTCAACGCGGTCGACTTGCCATGGGATGTGATCAGCAGCGCCCACGTGGTGCTGACGTATGGCGACTGGCAAAAGAGCGTGGCGCTCAGCCGCGACCAGACGCCGGCCTTGATCAGCCAGGCCTTCGGCCAGGCCATGGATCAGCAGCTCAGCTATCAACTGACCTTGAACCTGACGGCCGGGGCATCCGTCGTGGGCAAGGCCACGCCGGTGACGCTGAAAAACGGCCAGGGCGAGATCACCTTCGCCTCCCCGCTCGGCGACATGGTCAACCCGATCGCTTTTCAACTCGCCCCCGATGTGCTCAAGGCGCAACTACGGGTGGAATACATCTTCCGCAGCAGCGATGCGGATCGCACCTTCAGCCAGGCGATACAACTCGACAGCGCCAAGGATGGCGGCCAGGTGGTGTGGAAGGTGCCGGCCGACAGCGGCAAGGCATGCGCCTTGCGCATCGTCAAAGCGCGCGTGACGACCAAGACCGGCACCACCGATCTGACCGATCTGGCCGCAGGCAAGATCGATCCCGTCGAGCAGCAACTGAGCATCACCGTGTATTCCGACCGGGTCGATTCGTTTTGATCACGCGCGGCGCGCGGGAAGGCTGAGCGATGCTTGCAGACGACCAAAAAGTGGACCTGGAAACGGCGCGCGGCATGCTGGTGTACCGCGATGCCGCGCTCCCCACGCTGTTCTACTATGCCGCGACCCGCCCCGCCATCGCACGCGGCGACGATGGCAACTACCAGCTCACCCTGGTCCATTACGACCGGCCTATCGACGGCCTCGCCGGCATGCTGTCGTTCGTGGTCGATCTGCAGCCCGACCCGGTAGAGATGGACAATATGGAGCGCGAACTGGCGGCGCGCCACCCGGGCGCCGACCTGCAATTCCAGCCCATCGCCTGGAGCGACGGCACGGTGGCCGCCGCCATCATCGGCGGCGGCGCCGTGAGCGCCACGCCGCCGCTGCTCGGCCAGAATTCGGCCGCGCTGGCGATCGGCTTGACGACCGATCAGTATGTGTTGCTCAGGGGGAGCGCCGGCACGCCGGCGGCGGCGCCCGTCCAGATCGTCTACTCGCTTTCGTACGCGGCCTTGCGACCCATGTATGGCGCGACGATTCACTTCGACGAATCGAAATTCCGCGACTGGGTGCAAAAAAAGTGTTCGGCCAACTTCGTCGTCATCAGCGTCGAAAAGACCGACACCTTCGAACAGCTGCGCCAGGACGGCGTGCTGCGCGTGGAGTCGGTCAACCAGAGCGGTGGCGACGCGCCGCCCGGCTTGCGCGACGCCTTCCTCAGGAGCCTGCAAAGCATCCTGACGCCGCTGCCGCGCTTTGCCCCGGCGCCCGAAGCGAGCAGCGGAAACTGGCTCGTCGGTTTTGACTGCGCCACCGTGCACGACGTGCAAAACATGTCCAGGCGGCTCGACACCGATATGCAGGTCACGGGCGTGGTGGCGCGCACGGCGGTGCTGCAGGGCGCGCCGGGCGGCCTGGCCGAGGCGCTGGCGCAGCGCCCCGACATCGAACTGTCCACCAGCGCCAGCTTCATCCAGTCATTGACGGTGCGCTGCCACGACCGCTTCGGCGGCCGCCCACTGCAGCGCGCCGACGTGCGCATTACGCCGGCGCCGTCGGCCAGGGACACGAACGTTTTCGGCTTTACCCAGCCGAGCGACGCGGCGACGCTGCAGCTCACGCGTGCGCCGGGAAACACCGCGCCCACCACCTACGACTGCACGCTGTACTTTGGCGCTGGTGCGACGGCCGACGCCGCGCCATGCCAGTCGGGCGCCATCGCCATCGTGCCCGGCCAGGCCTATCTCGACGTTGTGCCGGCGCTCTGGTACACCTATCGCCAGTACCTCGCCAGCGTGGCCGACGATTTTCCGTGGGAGCTGGTGCACTCGGTGCGGCTGGAACTGAACGGGCCGGCCGCGCTGGTCTGCACGCCGGCCGTGCTGGACATCGACAAAACCACGGCGGCGCTGGCGATCGATGCGTTTGCGCCAACCAGGGTCGACCTCGACGCCGTGGGCTATACCGCCACCTATACCCCGCGCCTGGGCGCGAAGTTCAGCGTCCCCGGCCAGCCAGCCGGGGCCGCCATTTTCTTGAATCCCCTGCGCCGGCGCAGGGTGACCTTTCGGGTCGCCGCAGGGTACCACTGGCAAGGCACGAGTGCGATCGAGGTGGTCATCGCCGGCGCTGCCGACAAAGCGCAGTTGTGGGCCGACGGCAAGCTATCCCTGACGCCGGCGCAGCCGCAGCGCGAATTTATCTATTGGTACGCGTTCGACAAAACGCTGAGCTTTCGGTGGCGCTTGCGCGACGCCGCCGACGCCGCCTCGGCGCAGATATTGACGACGTCAAGCGCCCTCGAAGTGATTTTCCCGCAAGCACCAGCAGTCCCTTAACCCTTAACCCACCGGAGAAGCGCATGATTTACATTGACAAGAACAAGCTCACCGTCGACGGCGTCGACGTCTACCCGGACCACGCCTCGCCGACCCAGTTCTGGTATATCCCGGGCACGATCGCACTGGCGCAGCGGGCCGGCAAGAGCGTGCTGTCGTACTTCTGGTACACCGACTCTGAAAACGACACCGACGGCACCGGCTTCCTCAATTTCGAGGTCAACACCAGCGTGCCGCAAGCCACGCTGGACAAGATCAAGGCGCAGCTGGACTTGCCAGCGGGAACAGATCGCGCCAGCATCCGCCTCTCCACCGTGCCCTACCAAACGGGCAGCGTCAATTTTTCCGTGCTCGGGCCGATGGCGGCGCAGGCTGCCGATGCCAGCAAGGACGACACCGTGGTCTATCAAAGCGCGGAGCAACTGGTGTGGCGTGCGGGCTCCTCCTCGCTGGTGGGCGACAACGCCGCCGTGTGCTCGGTCACCTTCAGGAAGGAAGGCAAGCTGGCGGCGGCCATGAAGGCAGCGCTGCAGAGCAAAGGCCAGCACATCGCCGCAGTGTACCGCCTGGAATTTCTTGCCATGCGGCCGTCCGTGTCGTTCAAGGTCACGGGCGAGTTCAAGAAGACGATCGAGGATTTCCAGGCCAGCATCGGCACCCAGATTCCGCTCGAAGCGTTCGTGCTCGACCTGGGCATCAACGCCCGCTGGCAGAAAATCATGCAAAACACCGACCTGAAGATCGAGGTCGTGAACTACACGGGCAAAGGCGATGCCGAGCTCGAGGGCCTCAAGTGGGCGCGCCAGCTCTTGCTCGACTACGTGCTCAAGAACTTTTTTGAAGTCCAGCTCGGCAACGACCCGAACGCCTGGAGTCCCTTGAAAGACGAACCGAAGGTCGACGAAGCCGTGCAGCGTTCGAAAGCGACCGAGGTGGCGGCCGCCGACAAGGTCGAACAAGACACGGCCGGCGAGGCCGACAGTCCGGAAAAGAGCGAGCAGTCGGCGGCGGCCGTCAAGGAAATCGTCAAGGCGGCGACGCTGATGATACCGAAAGTGAATATCCGCGCCTCTTACTACCACGGCAGCCAGGTCAACTCGATCGACTTCCTGTACTCAGAACAAAACGCGACAACCATGGTCGTGTTGCCGCAGGCGCTAGTCGGGCTGGGGCCGGACGAGCAGGCCGGCGAGCACATCACCGAGCTCAATCGCGCCCAGGACCCGTTCGGGCGACGCTACAACGTCGCCCTGTCGGTCCCGAGCGCCGACAGCCAGGCCAGGCTGGGCCTGCAAACGCTGAACGTGGAGGCGCGCTATCCGGTCGGTAGCCCGAAGGGCAAGCAGGCGCCATACAGCCTGAGCATCAATGGCGGCCAGACCAGCGGAAGCAATCCATTTCCATTCCAATACGACGGCAATGGCAGCGCCGGCGTCGAATACAGCGCCGACTTCGTGTTCGCGCCCGACGCCGGCTGGGACAGCGATACCTACCAATACACCTTGACCGGCGTCACTGAAACGGGCGTGGTCGTCGCCATGGCGGAGTCGGTGGCGGAATTCCTGACCATCAACATCGAACTGCGTGCCGACTTCGTCTGGAACGACGCCGAGCAGGCGCTGGTCATCCTGTCGAGCAAAAAGTGGAATGGCGACAAGCGCGTCGTCATTCAGAAAGGGAAGGAAGCGCCGCAAGTGTTGCGCATCCGCAGCGACGCCAAGTTCCGCGCCGAGGCCGTCAGCTACCGGGTCGAACTGTCCAAGGGCAACAAAACGCTGTTCGCCTACGGGCCGCTGCCGATGCAGGACAAACATATCATCGTGCTCGACCAATACGCCGAACATATTCCGGTCTATTTCAATGCCCGTTTCGACGATGACAGCGTCGATGTCACCTTGACGTATGACGATGGCGGCGTCGTATGGGAAGACCAGTTTTCACTGGACGCCGGGCAGACGAGAGTCCCGCGCATCGTTCCGGCGATGAAGTCCATCGCGCAAAAACGCACGCTCGAAGCGCAGTACGAAATCGTTTACGCGTCGGGCGCCACGGCCCGCGGCACCGTCAAGGGCGGCCAGAGCGCGACGATCCGCGCCGCCACGGGTGCGATCTCATGACGAGCCTGGCGGCGGCCCGCCAGGCACACGCCGGGGTGCAACGGGCGCGCGCCATCATTGCCGCGCGCGACCCCGGCGCGGGGCGCGAATTTGCGCGCGTCACAGGCGCCGCCGCCGCGGCCTGCGGCGGCGGCGCATGGGTGGGAGATTGCCTTAACCAGAACGAGGCGCCGCTGGAATTTAGTTTCAGCACGGCGTGCCGCGACTTGCGCTACACCATGGAAGTCGGCGGGCGCGCCAGCGCGCCGGGGTCACGGCTGGCCATCGTCGACGCCTTGCTGACCGAACTGGGCCTTGATGCGGACTGGGATGGCGTGGCGCGCTCTTTCCCGGCGTTGCAGCGCCATGCCACCTTGGCCTGGGGCGCATGGCTGGCGGCGCGCCAGCCGCGCGCCCCAGGCCAGCGAAAGCCTGAGCCTACCCGCTACAAGATTTATGCGGAAGTGCCGGCCGGTCCGCACGACGCCGCCATGACCTTGCTGCGGCAGTATCTGGGGCCGGCGCCGTTGGCGGCGGCGCCGCACGCCCAACTGGTCATGCTCGGCGCGGCCCCCGGCTCGCAGCGCTGCGAATTTTACTTCGAGCTCGGCAGCCGCGAGCTGAGCTTCGATTGCCTGCGTGAGCTGCTCGCGCACGTCGGCCTGGCGCACTTGCGCGATGAACTCGCCGCGCTGGTGGGGCGCTTCGATTTCCGGCGCGGGCGCAGCGCGGACGGCTTGCCGCAAGCCCAGTACGGTTTCAGCTACTCGGTCTTGCCGGACGGGCGGGAAGCGGAGTTCTCGCTGCTCGCGTTTGCCGCCGACCTGGCCGGCGGCGAAGCCTGGGTGCGCCAGCAGGTGCTCGCCGTGGCCGGCCAGCGCGGGCTGGACCTGGGCCTCTACGACGCGCTCAGTGCGCCGCTCGCGCGGCCTCATGCGGGCGCCGGGTTCCACAACATGATCACGTTTTCCGTCGGCGAGCGGGCGCCGCCCGGATGGCAGATTTCCGTCAGTCCGCCACCCGATGTCCATGTATCCCAAGCACCGGCGTCAGCCCAAGCAAGCCACCGCATGGCCCGTGCGGCGAAGCTCGCAGGCCGACAGTGCGACACATCGCTGCCGGTTCGCGCTGCGCGCCACTTTCCGCAATCTGTACTTAACCAAAGGAGCTAGTGCAAATGTTAACCATGTCATCGATCACCGTACAACGGGGACGCGCGGCGAAATCCGATCTCGGCGCCGCCCTGACCAACCTGTCGGCCGACCTCACCGCGCCCGTCACGCTGAGCGACGCGGCCGGCGCCAGCTTCTACCTGCCGAGCTACCGTCCAGCCGCCCAACAACAGGGCGGCCACGAGGCGTTTGCGACCACCCTGGGCGCGGATGGCACGCTGACCCTGTTTCTTGAAGCGGGCATGCCCGACGACCTCACCGGCGAGCGCAATGGCGCCGCGCCGCTCATGGACGGCGCCGCCTTCACGCTGGTGCTGCCGGCCAGTGGGGCGCGCTTCCCGCTGCGCGTCACGCCCCAGGGCGCCATGCTGCAGTTATCGGTGCAACTGGCCGGTGCACAGCGCGACCTGGTGCGCACCGCCCTGTTCGACGCCACGCCGAACGTGGCCGTCGAAGTGCTGCACACCGTGCTCGTGGCCGCGCCGCAAAGCAGCGCTTTCATCGAGCGCAATTGGGCTGACGACGCGGTGCGAACGGGTTTGCTGGACCTGTTTGGCGGTATTCCATTCGACGCGGCGTCCACCTATTTTCAGATGGCCAGCGACACCGATCCCGATTTTCCGCGCCAGTATCTGCTGTTGGCCTGCGTCTACAGCGCATCGGTGGGGGTGCCGCCGCTGCCCGGCTACCTGCAGTGGCAAGTGAGCTGGAATGGACGGGCGTATAACTATTACCAGGACAACCGCGAGCACACGCACGTGTTTTTCCTGCCGGACCGGTTTGAATTCGCGCGCGGCCCCACCGGCGAACCCACCATCTCACTGCTGCAATTTTCCGTGCCCGAAGGCGCGACGTCGATCGAGCAAACCCGCGCCAGCTTCCGCTATTTCGGCAATCCCGTGGTCGAGCCCACCAGGATAGACCAGGCCGCGCGCGCGCTGCAAGAGAGGCTGGGCGTGCCGGTGCAGATGATCAGTATCGAGGATGGCCACGATGTCAAAAAGACGTTCAGCCAGTACCTGCCCAATAGTGAAGCGAGCAGCGACCGCGGCAATCTGATGGTGCAGCCGCAGGCCGACGTCAATCTGGCCCAGGGATTGAGCAATCAGCTTGACTTGAACCTGACCCAGTTCCGCGCCCTGTGGGCGGCGATCTGTAGCGACGCTCCCGAGAAGACACTGTTTCGCGGCTGGGCCGACATCGAACTGTCGGCCGGCAGGTATGCCGACCGGATCGACTTCAACGGCCGCTTGGCGGCGGGCAATCGAACCAGCTTCCTCGATGATATTCTGGATGTCTCCACCAGCAACACCTATGCCACCGACTTCAACATCAATACCGTGCCTGCCGTGTTCAAGGACCATCCGGAGCTGCTTGAAATCGCATTGACATTTGCCGGCAACAAACCGGTGCTGCTCGACCCCGCCACGCCAAAGGCGACCGTCCGCCTGGAACGCCCGATCCGCGACATCATCCTGGGCCAGGGTGCGGCCAATGAGCACCCCTACCAGATGCGCGTCGTGCACGACGATGGCACCGAACGTCACGGCAATTTTTCGACCGATTGCACTGTGCCGAGCTTGTGGATCAAGCAAAGCATGATCGATGCGTGCACAGATGACGCGTAAGCGCCGGCCCGGACACACCAACGACAGTAAAGGAGAGTAATCATGGCAGGAAGAAAGCTGTTCACCAATCAAAGCGCCTACGCACTGGCGGTCACACTGCAGATCCGCCACAGTGACAACCCGAACAATCTGGCTGGCACCAAGCAATTTACGCTCGCGCCCTCTGAATCGCAGTGGCAAGACTACGGCAACGACAGCGACATTTACCTCAACGGCTTCAAACTGATAGCCAGCCAAAACGGCGCGCTCATCGCGCAGCAGGATATCGTCGTGGTACGTGGTTCACCGCTGGACAACCAGCTCAACATGTTCAATGCCGTCGACTTCATCGGCGAGAACCTGGGCTACTCGATCAGCACACGCCAGGTGTAGCGCGCAATGGCGGGCAGGAAGCGCCCGCTGAGCGGGCGTTCCCTGCCCTACTGCCAGCGCCTGGCGCAACGTGCGCCAAGACCGGCTTCACAGCGCTTTCAGGACGTCCGCCGTTGCCGCGTCAAAGACCTTGGCCGCCTTGACCGCTGCGGCACTGTTGAGTGGATCTTTTTTCGCAGCATCCAGCGCCGCACCGGCCGCCTTGATTGCCTTGTCATAATTGGGTGCAGTTGGCTTCAGGCTCTTGACGTAAGCGACTGCCGCATGGGCCACGGCGTTAGCGTTACTCCATACAAACGAGCCGGCATCGGGATTGGTGCCCTGGTTGGCGCACGCAGCCCAAAAAACACGCGTCTTGCTACCCGGCTGCCTGGCCGTATTGGCTTTGATCAGTTTCTGCACCGCGTCGGTTTTGAGCAAGTCCTGCAGTTTGGTATCCTTGCCGACCATGATGACGTTGGTCGCGCCCTTGGGTATGGCGGCCTGTATCAGTGTCTTCAAGTCGGCCAAGTCGTGCAGCACCAGGTTGGGCGCCATTTCGCCTGCTTTGAAGACCTTCGGCATGCCCATCGGCTGCAAGTCCGTCACCGCCGTGATCGAGGTCCTCAATACCAGCCGGTCGATCGGCTTGTTGCCGACCAGCGCCAGCGCCGGGCCGTCGGTCAAACCCGTTCCTACGGGCTGCAACAAGTAAAAATCCACGTTGGGAGGCATGACGAAATTGTCGGCGCCCCCTTCATAACTGCCGTGGCCGGCGAGAATGAGGTCGGTAGAACTGGTGGTGATAGGCATGGAAAACTCCTCGTAGTTGAAGCACCATTGCTGGCGGTATGGAGCGGCGACGAACATCGGCCGCGCAGGGAGACACGGGCGTTTCGGCACGCGCGCAACAGACGATACGATGTGGAGTGAAAAGAAATAAGTATCACTACGGTAACGCCGCGCATGTTACATGCCGCACGTCGGCGCGGACCGTGGGCCTTCGTCGTGACCGTCCGCCTGGCGTGCGCGCATGCATAATGGATAAAGATGAATACTTGACATCAAATCATCGCCCCGGAGATATAATCGTAG
Organism: Massilia sp. CCM 8734; assembly: GCF_011682155.1. Taxonomy (NCBI): domain Bacteria; kingdom Pseudomonadati; phylum Pseudomonadota; class Betaproteobacteria; order Burkholderiales; family Oxalobacteraceae; genus Massilia; species Massilia sp. CCM 8734. The sequence goes on along the minus strand of NZ_WHJI01000001.1, from coordinate 32,650 downwards.
TTGCAAGTTGCGTAATGCTGCGGTCGATTTCGACGGGGAATTTTGCAGATTGCTCGGTGAGCTGGCGCTGCGGCTATGCGTGCATAGTGACTTGCGCAGTATTTTGATTTAGCAATTTGACTTGCTTGACGTCAAATTGCTTTGACAGAAGCGGGCATGGCTAAACTACAAGGACAACACACCCAAGAGTGCCTCCATTTGCGCTCCTTGCATGTATTTGGGCGTCATCAAAACAAGGTCGACACCTTGGTCGACAGCACGGACGTGTCGCAAGTGCACGCTTCGATACGCTGGGATGGCTGCAACTGGCTATTGTGCGACCACAGCCGCAACGGCACTTACATCAATGGACAAGCCGTCGGCGCGCGCGCCGGGCATGTGCTGGCGCCCGGCGACACCATTCGCTTCGCCGGCGCCGCCAGGCAGTGGCGCGTGCTCGATCTCGATCCGCCGCTCCCGCTCTTGCTGCCGTCCGATCCAGCCCAGCCAGCCATCGCACTGACGGGGCTGCATTTATTGCCGGACCAGCATTCGCCCGAAGCGGCAGTCTATCAGGATCAACACGGCCAATGGCTGCATGAAGATGCCGACGGCTGCCATCTGCTCAACGATGGCGATACCGTGTGCGTCAATCAGCAGACCTGGCACTATTTCGCCTGCACGCCGATCGAGGCGACTGCGCCCCTCGCTGTGCTGCGCAACACCCGGGGGGGCGTCATCAAGTTCACGTTCACCGTCAGCCAGAATGAAGAGCATGTTCAGTTGCGGCTCGCGCTCGGCCCATCGCTCGTCGACCTGGGCGAGCGCAGCCACCATTACGGCTTGTTGATCCTGGCGCGGCAACGCGTGTTCGACGCGCAGCGCGGTTTCGATCGCTACAGCCAGGGCTGGCTCGGCGCCGGGCAATTAGCCGATATGCTGCGCATCGACACCAAGCACCTCAACATGCAGTTGCACCGCGCCCGACACCAGATCAGCGACGCCGTGAGCGCGGACCCGACGCTGGTCAATTTCATCGAACGCCGCCGTGGTGAATTGCGATTTGGAAATTTCGCTTTCGAGATTCGCGTGGGAGCTCGCCTGGAAGCCGTCTTTGATCCCAGCAGGACGCATGCGCAGTCCGCCACGCACGCCAGCGCCGCGCGCTGACGTCGCCGCCCCATTCCTGCGCACGCCGAGCCAGGGCGCATAGTGCTGCCGGGTTGAGGCCACCGCCCCATCATGCGCGTTGTTGCTCCATGCCCGACACCGGGCCTCCGCAGCCGCATCAGGTCCCCATGCACGCTGCCGCGCCGGCCGGCGCTTGCCCCATGCCACCCTGCCATCGGCCTACACACCTGGTCATCCACGCTGATTGACGATCAGTCTGCGTGATTGAGCGGCGGCGTCCGCGCTTGTACAGTCAATATATTTAACGGCACCGATATCGGAAAAATTGATCCCAAGCGAGCGCCGCCTGCAAACCACCACTTTCGACAGTGCGCGTCATCGCTACCGGTTAGTGACATTGCTCGGCCGTGGCGGCTACGGCGCCGTGTTCAAGGCCTTGCGACTCGACACGCTGGACACGGTGGCCATCAAATTGATCCACCCGCCCAAACCAGCATACCCATCCGGCAATGGCGCCACGCCACTGCAGCAAATCCGCCACCTGCGCCACGAAATCACACTGGGCGCCGGGCTATGCCACCCCAACCTCGCCATCTTGCATGATTGGGGCGAGACCGCCGACGGCCAAGTGTTCGCCGTCTTCGAATATCTGCCCGGCGAGACGCTGCGCGAGCGCCTGTTGCTGCGCGGTGGCATGGATGGCCGCTCCGCGGTGTCGTTAATGGCCCAGGTGCTGGCGGCGCTCGTCTATCTGCATGCGCAAGGGATCGTCCATTGCGACATCAAGCCGCACAATATCATGTTGCTGCCGGCTGATCCGCTCACGCCGGCGTTACGGCGCGCAAAAATCATCGATTTTGGCAGTGCCGTCCGGCTTCCCGTCGATCCCTTCTCGCAGTCCGACGCACGCACCGCGTGCTCGCCGGCCTACAGCGCACCGGAACAATTACGCGGCGCGGCCCCGACCCCGAGTGTCGACATCTATGCGTGGGGCCTGGTGCTGCTCGAATGCCTGAGTGGCCAGGCCATCGTGTCCGGCCGCAGCATGCGACACATTATTGAACAGCAAATCAGCGACGAGCTGATCCCCATACCGGTGCAACTTGAGGGGCATCCGCTGGGCGCGCTGCTGCGCCAGGTAACACACAAGAACGAGCAACGACGCATCGGCGACTCCGCACAGTTACAGCGGCAATTGTTGCTGATCGATCTGGCTGGCATGCACGATACCGGGCCAGGCCTGCGACAACACACCGTGGCGGCGGACAAGTTTGACGACGCGGCGACGCAATCGCGTCCCTTCACGGGATGCCGTTATAGGGTGTGATCGGGTGATATCGGGCGTGGTCGTTGATAACGATGCCGCGCGGTATTGTTGTCCTGCCAATGACAGAACAAAGCGCCGTCCCGAACCAGCTATTTCCCCAACATGAAAGCAGGCACCCATGGAAGCGATCATCAGCGAGCAAATTACCATGTCCGGGTTGGCGCCCGGCGCGCCCTTGTTCAACCTTGACGACAAGGAGCGTGACGTCATGGAGCGCCCCATCGAGGGCGCGGAAATTGAAGCCGCGCTGGGCCGGCTATTGGCCAGCGCACAATTCGTCAAGGCCCATCGCATGCGCCGCCTGCTGCGGTTTCTCGTCGAGCGTCGCATGGCGTGCCCGGCGCAGAGCTTCAAGGAAGTCATTATCGGGATCGACGTGTTCGACCGCGATCCGGCGCGCTACGATCCCGCCGACGATCCCATCGTGCGGGTGCAAGTGGGCCGCTTGCGCAACCGCTTGCAAGCTTACTACGCACTTGAAGGCGCCCATGCGGACGTGATTTTTTCGGTGCCACTGGGCAGCTATGCTCCGGCAATCGAGCGCGCCGGGAGCCACGCCGGGGCGGCAAAAACATGCTACACGCTGGCCATCGGCCCCGTGCAGTCGATCGCGACCGACGCATCGGCGCGCTACTTTTCTCTCGGGCTGAGCGAAGAACTGTCTGACCGCATGTACCAGCAATTTGGCAGCAGCGTGGTCCAGCACGACATGTTTGTACAGTCCATGCCGGGCACGCACGCCGCGCATGGGCAGCCACGTCCGCATCTGCACTATCGAATAGAAGGCAGCGTGCGTTTCGAAAACGACCGGATGCGCGCCAGTTTTCGCCTGCTCGACCTGTGCAATGGCAGTATCACGTGGTCCAGGCAGTTTGATCGTCACGCCTCGGCCACGCTTCTTTTACAGGAACAACTAGCCACGGCCGTGTGCTGCGAATTGCAGGATTACTTTTCCGCCCGTCAAGTGCGAGCGGTCTGAGCATCCGTGTTGCGCCAGAGGCGCCGCTACCGTAACTGTTACCTTCAGATACTGATGCCGGCGCAATGAAAAAGTTATCGTGGAACCTGACTTCAAGTGGCGGCGCGACATGTGCCGCCACCCACGCCCGCCATTGCCCAAGGATCGATCATGATGACCGAAAGCGCGCTTCAGCAGGACACCGGAAAATCGCTCCCGCAGGCACTGCCGGACCCGTTCCCAGCCACAAACATGGACACCCTCAATGTCGCCACGCCAGACCTGGTATGCGACTGCCGACGCATGTTGCGCTACGCCAGCAAGAACGGCATGCTGCTCGTTGAGCAACTGGTCAACGATATCGCGAAGCTCGACTCCATCCTGGTAGACAAGCGCATGGAGCCGGTGTCCGACGTCGCCCAGGCCCTGGTGGCGCCCTGGTCCGGCGCAGCCGACGCCGGGGGCGCCGATGCCGGCCGGACGACGCCCGGACCGGTCAATGCGCATGTGCTGCTGCTGATGGTGCACCAGGAGCTGTCGGCCTTGATCACCCCGGCCACCGCGCTCACGCTGGCGGTGTCGGAACCGTCGCCTGGCAAGCATCGACTGATGGGCGGGGTACCGCTGGTGGTCAAGGGCGCGGCGCTGGTGGCCGTCGTCTGCGCGCTGCTGTTCATGACAACCGCGCATTTACTGGCCACGGCCGGCCCCGGTGCGGCTGACACGGCGCAGGGCGACGCCAAAGGAGCGCACCCATGAACAGCGTCGGCTTCGATGGCATGGTGTTGTTGGCGTTGCATATTTTTTCCGGCGCGGCATTGGGCGCGGCATTCTATGTGCTGGTCAAAACGCAACCTTACCTGGTCAAGCGTTCCTACGATCCCAGGTATAACGCGGTCTACATCGCGCGCTTCATTACGGGGGTGATCGGCGGCGTGATCCTGGCAACTGCCCTGGGCCCGGCATTGAAACAAGCGCTGGAGGCGGTCCCGGGCATTGCGCTCAGCTCTTCAGGCGTGTTGGCGATCCTGGGAGGTTATGCCGCGGAAGCCGTTGAATCGATCATGCAACGCATCGTCGAAGTCATGCTGGCGACGATACGCGGTGATGGCAGCGACCAGGCGCAGGCAAAGATGACGGCGACACAGGCCGACACGCGGGCGGCCGTCGAGAACATCTTGCCGGATCTGCGCGACGCCAGCGGCGATCCGGCCAAAGTCCAGGCAGCAATACAGAGAATACGTACTGTCCTCAAGAATTCCTAAGTTTCCGAACGACTTTTTGATAAGGGGGAGGTTGAATGAACTTGTTGCCGATTCTGCTGTTGAGCTTATCGCTCGCCGGCTGTGCCGAAGTCCCCACGCAATCGGCGCAATTGTCCACCGCATTGGGACAAGACCTGATGCAGACGCAGCGCGCCCATCTGAAACTGGTCGCGCTGTATTACGCCAGGGTCGAGGCCGACGCCAACCGTTTCGTCGATGACGTCTATGCCCCCCATCAACTCAACGCCACCTGGAAGCAATACCCGAAAATCGCGAGCGCGACAGGCCGATCGGCAAGTCCGATGGGTGTCGACCAGGATCGCCAGGCCGACCTTGATTTTCTCAAGGTGTATTTGATTGCGGTCCGAAATAACATCGAAGATTTTCGCAAGAAAAATCTGGGGCCGATACGCGAACAGCAAAGGCTCGTCACCACCAGGATCACCGAGTCGTACGAACATATGCTGCAGGCCAATACCGCTGTCACCGCCTATTTATCGTCCCTCGCGAAGCTGGAAAATGAACAGGACAAGGTGCTGAAGAACATGGTGCCTGCGGCCCGGCAGGCAGAGGCGTCCAGGTCGCTCGCCGAGGTGTCTGAAAAGATCGACACCCTGCACAAGGACGCCCACAAGGAAATAGCCAACGGACGAAACGACGTGAGCAACATCGTCCATCAATTCGAAATGTTAATGCAACTTGGCACGGCACATTAGGAGCAACGCATGAGTGATAACGACGATTTCCGGCATGCCCTGGAAGACAGCTTGGCCCAGGATCAAGCGGCGTTCGAGAATGGCGATGGCAACGACAAGCATTTGAAGAACGTCTCATCCCTGTCCCTGGACGACATTGCCGATGCCATTCCCGACGGTGGCGGGACGGCCGCCCATGCCGACCTGGTTCGCCTCCTCGAGGAAGCCACCGAACACAATATGCAGCAGGCCGAGCTCGGTACGCGGATTACCTCCTTGGGGCAATCCGCGATGGCGATCGCCAAGCTGGTTCCCTCACTGGCGGCGATATTGTAGTTGACCCCGACGCGCCCGCGCCGTCCTCGTTTTTACAACGCGCCAGCGGCAGCGGCGTACTTTTCGATTCGCAAGGAGCCTTCCATGATCAATAACGCAAACACCCCTGTGGCGCCCGACCCCGGCGCAACGCCATGCTGGTCGACCATTGGACGCCTGGCTGCCGGTTTGCAGCCAGGCAGCCGTGGCGCCAAAGTAACGCAACTCCAATCGCTGTTGGGTGTCGCGCCAGATGGCGTGTGTGGTCCGGCCACCGAGCACGCCTTGAAAATCTCGTTTGTCACGGCAACCTATGCGGACGCCCGCGCCAGTCAAGCCACGACCCGCGTCCCGGCTGCGCTCACGACGGCGCAAGCCATCCTCGAAACGAGCTACGGACGCAGCGTACCGACTGACATCAACAGCGGGATCTACAGCTACAACCTGTTCGGCATCAAGTCGCATCCGCAGCAGCGGTACGTGACGATCTGGACGCACGAAGTAGTCAAAGGCGTTTCCGAACGCAAGGAATGCAACTTCGCGGCCTACGACAGCTTTCAGCAGTCGCTCGATGCGCACGCGACGTTCTTGACCGCCAACCCGCGCTACCACACGCTGTTCAATTCAAGCGACCCGCATGTCTGGGCTGAGGGCTTGCATCAACTGGGCTATGCGACGGACCCCGAGTATGGTCCCAAGCTGATCGCGATCATGCGCCAATGGAACCTTACCTGATGCGCTAGCGTAAATGCACGCTGTAACGCAAGGATGTTGATCGATTTATTGCAAGAGAACTACCGTCACATGAATACGACACTGGGCCGCCCGCCTCCGCTTTCACGGAGCATTCTGATCACATAGAGGAATATCATGAATACCAAACAGCACGACATTCAAGCTCAACATTCTTTTGAAGACAATTCGCGCACGCACACGTTTTTCAACAAGCGGGCGCTGGCATTCGCACTGTGCGTGATGGCGGCGGGCCCAAGCATGGCCGACGGTCTCGTCATTCGTGGAGGGACGTGTTCGGCCGACGCTTTCAAAAAAGGCGCCGAACTGTCCCAGGACGATACCATTACCAACCTGAGCGCCAACTGCACCAGCGCCACCAATAACAAGGCCAATTACGCCACCTATGTCGCAGGCATTCCCGGGCCAAACTACTGCGTCGGCACCTTGGTCGCAGTGCAAAAAAATAGCGGCAAAGTCAAACTCGATCCGCAGCCCGGCAACCCGCTGCACTGCCTTGTATCGGGCAAGGCCAGCCAGCTGGCGGGCGTACTGACCCGACGCTGAGGTCCGCGTATTCAGAGACGACGCAGTCCAGGACCGAACTGCCGTTCCGGGCCCCCACAGCAGCATCACCGGCAATGCCGCCGCCAAAGCGGGTGTCAAGACCACCGCCCCGGATGGCTTCTGGAGCTCGCTCTTTGCCAGCATCGCCGTGGGCGAAGATAGCATGAAAAACGTCGACCTGCCGATCCGCGCCACCTACGGCCGCCATGCCGGCGAACCGGACGTGGTGCTCGGCAGCGACGTCTTCCGCGCTTACAAGATCTGCTTCGCCAATAGCCAGCGCCAGGTCTACCTGAGCCGCAGCGGACCTAGCGACGAGGACGTCATCGACGTCAGGCGCCGAAGTCGAGTACGACACGCGACGGCACGTCGCCGCGCTTGAGGCGGTCAAAAACGTCATTGATGGCCGACAGTGGCTGCAACTCGATATCGGCCTTGACCTTGCCGTCCAGCGCAAAGGCCAGCGCCTCGGCCATGTCGAGCCGGCTGCCGACAAACGAGCCGCGGATCGTAATGCAGTTGGCCACCACATCGAACAGCGGCGTCGGAAATTCCCCCGCAGGCAAACCGACCAACACGCACGTGCCGAACTTGCGCGTCATGCCGACGCCCTGCCGGAACGCCACCAGCGAAGGCGCCGTGACCAGCACGCCGTGCGCGCCGCCGCCGGTCACGCTTTTCACCATGTCGATGGCGTCGGCTTTGCGCGCATCGACCATCGCGTCGGCGCCCAGCCGTGCCGCGTGCGCCAGCTTGCCTTCATCGATATCGACCGCGCAGACGCGCAAACCCATGGCCTTGGCATACTGCACCGCAAGGTGTCCCAAACCGCCGATGCCGGAAATGACGATCCACTGCCCTGGCCGGGCCTGCGTTTCCTTGATGCCCTTGTAGGAGGTGACACCGGCGCAGATCAGCGGCGCCGCGTCGCGCGCCGCCAGGCCCGCCGGGATATGCGCCACATAATTCGGATCGGCCACGATGTACTCGGCGAAGCCGCCGTTTTTGCTGAAGCCGCCAAACTGGGCGTCGGCGCATACCGGCTCATGCCCGGCAAGACAGTATTCGCAGTGCCCGCATGCCGAGTATAGCCAGGGCACGCCGACCCGGTCGCCTTCTTTGACCTTTGTAACGCCCGCACCGAGTGCGGTGACGATGCCGATGCCCTCGTGCCCCGGAATAAACGGCAGCGCAGGCTTGATCGGCCAGTCGCCGCTGGCGGCGTGCAGGTCGGTATGGCAAACGCCGCACGCCTCTGTCTTGACCAGGATCTGGCCGGGCCCGGGTACGGGAATGGCCACTTCCCTCAACACCAGTGCTTGTCCATATTGCTCGACGAAAGCGGCCTGCATGGTTTGCAACATTAATTACTCCTTAGATAGATTGCCTTGAATGGATTTCCTTGACGCAAAGGCGTCGAAGGTCGGGGGAACCGGGGGCCAGTCGGCTCGACGACATGGCCGGGCAAGGTGCGGGGGACGCGACGATTGTACGCCCGCGATCGCGATGGCTGTGTGTGCGCCGCGCTTTGGCCGCTTTTCCCGGCGAAAAACGGCCGCGCGCGAAAAATACCGGGTCGAAAGCGCGCAAACACACTGACAGCCCGACTGGCTACGCGCAAGCTCTGGCGACACCGCCGCGCCTTGTGCGATCGAAGGCGTGGCGCACAGGCGCGATCAGCGCAGCCTGTCCGGCAAGCGTCGCTTGGCCGGCAGTGCAAACAACACGACAAGGGAACAGACATGCATTACAGCAGCGGAAATTATGAAGCCTTTGTACGTCCGCGCAAGGCCGCAGGCGCCGACAACAAGTCGGCGTGGTTCGTCGGCTCGGGGCTGGCCAGCCTGGCCGGCGCCGCCTTCCTGATCCGCGACGCGGGCGTGGCCGGTCAACGCATCACCATCCTCGAACAGCAAGACATCGCGGGCGGCGCGCTCGATGGCCTGAAGGTGCCCGAGAAGGGCTTCGTCATCCGCGGCGGACGGGAAATGGAACAACATTTCGAATGCCTGTGGGATCTGTACCGCTCGATTCCCTCGCTCGAGATCGAAGGTGCCAGTGTCCTCGACGAGTTCTATCGTCTCGACAAGGACGATCCGAATGTGTCGCTGCAGCGGGTAACGCAGGACTGCGGCGGCGATGTGGCCGACAAGGCGCTGCTGACCTTGAATGAACGGGCACAAAAGAACCTGCTCTCGGTGTTCCTGGCCAGTCATGAATCCATGGAAAACAAGCGCATCGACGAGGTGTTCGGCGCGGATTTCCTGTCAAGCAATTTCTGGCTGTACTGGCGCACCATGTTCGCGTTCGAGGAGTGGCATTCCGCCCTCGAAATGAAACTGTATCTGCACCGCTTCATCCATCATATCGGCGGTCTTGCCGATTTTTCTTCGCTTAAATTCAACCGCTACAACCAGTACGAATCGATGGTGCTGCCGCTGGTGAAATGGCTGCACGAACACGGCGTCGTTTTCCGTTACGGCGTCGAGGTCACCGATGTACAGTTCGACATCGCGCCCGGGCGCAAGCAGGCAAGCAGGATCGACTGGCGCGAACACGGCGTCGCCGGCGGCGTCGACCTCGGCGCCGATGACCTGCTTTTCGTTACCATCGGTTCCCTGACGGAAAATTCCGACAATGGCGACCACCATACGCCAGCCAGGCTCAATGAGGGGCCGGCGCCGGCCTGGGACTTGTGGCGGCGCATCGCGGCAAAGGATGGGGCGTTCGGCCGGCCCGACGTGTTCGGCGCGCACATCGCCCAGACCAAGTGGGAATCGGCCACCATCACCACGCTCGATGCGCGCATTCCTCCCTACATCGAGAAAATCGCCAAGCGCGATCCGTTCAGCGGCAAGGTTGTCACCGCCGGGATCGTCACGGTCAAGGATTCGGCTTGGCTGATGAGCTGGACCATGAGCCGCCAGCCGCACTTCAAGCAGCAGCCGAAACACCAGCTGGTCGGCTGGCTGTACGCGCTGTTCGTCGACGTGCCGGGCGACTACGTCAAAAAGCCCATGCAAGATTGCAGCGGCGAAGAAATCACCCAGGAATGGCTGTACCACCTGGGCGTACCGGTCGAGGATATTGCCGAGCTCGCTGCCACGGCCGCCAGCACGGTGCCGGTCATGATGCCCTACATCACCGCCTTCTTCATGCCGCGTCAGGCCGGCGACCGTCCCGCCATCGTGCCGGCGGGCGCCGCCAACTTCGCCTTCATCGGCCAGTTTGCCCAGACCCGCGAGCGCGACTGCATTTTCACCACCGAATACTCGGTGCGCACGGCGATGGAGGCGGTCTACACCCTGCTCGATGTCGAGCGCGGGGTGCCGGAAGTGTTCAATTCGACCTATGACATCCGCACCTTGCTGGGGGCGGTGACGCCACTGCGCGATGGCAAGCAGCTCGACATTCCGGGGCCGGCCTTCCTGCGCGAGTATTTCCTGAGAAAGCTGGAGGGAACGGAAATCAGCGATCTGCTCAAGGAGTTCAAACTGATCGCGGACTGAACGCGGGCGCGCCGGGGCGGCTCCCGCCCGCCGGGACCGGCGCGCAAGGGACCCTTGCCAGGGCGTTGGCGCGATCATGAATGTGCGCCAGCGCACGGACGTATTGAACACACAAGCACAAGCTGATGGTCTGCGCACGCTCGCGTGCGCCACATATCAGGAACATTGTCCATGCTTACCATACTGAGTCCGGCCAAAAATCGCCTTCTGGCCGAACTCGAGCGCGCCGAGTATCACCGCTTGTCGCCCTTTCTGGAACTGATCGCCCTCGAGCGCGGCGATGTGCTGTACCAGGTGGACGGCAAAATGGTCTACGCCTATTTCCCGGTCACAGCAACCATGTCGATCGACTATCTGCTGGAAAACGGCGGCACGTCGGAAATCAACCGGGTCGGCAATGAAGGCATGCTCGGCGTCCCATTATTCATGGGCGGCGACAGGTCCGCCGGTCGCGCCGTCGTGCAGACCAGCGGCTACGCCTACCGGCTCAGCGCGGCACGACTGATGGCGGAGTTCTACCACAAGGGGCCCTTGCTGCGCCTGCTGCTGCGCTATGCCCAGGCACGCCTGATGCAGGTCTCGCAGCTGGCGGCATGCAACAGCCACCACAGCACCAAGCAGCGCCTGTGCCGCTATTTGCTGCAAATGCTCGATCGCTCATCATCGAACGAGCTGGCCGCAACGCAGGAGGAAATCGGCGGCATCATCGGGGTGCGCCGCGAAGGCGTGACCGATGCCGCCCGCTGGCTGCAGGAACGGGGCATCATCCGCTGGCGCCGCGGCCATGTCACCGTTCTCAGCCGTAGCGGCTTGCACGCGCATGTCTGCGAGTGCTATGACGTCGTGTGCCACGCCACCGCGCTGCTGCTGCCGGACCTGACGGCCAGTTCAGCCCATCTTCCCGGCATCTGGCGCGCCAGCGGCGCCCTGCCACCCTACCAATTCAAGGACGACCGGCGCCACGCGCACGGCGGCGAACACGACGCAGCGCCCCATTCAGGCCAGGCCGAGCTGGCATTCTTGTAGCCGGCGAGCGGCCGACAGGGGAAGCGGCGACCCCGCCTTCTACTGCCGACCCCTGCCATCCAGGCGAAAAAAAGCCCTGGAATCAGAGGCTCCTTACTGGCTTAGTACGCGTTTAGTGCCCGCGCCTGCCGGCCCGGGCACGACATCATCATTCCCACTCGATGGTCGCTGGTGGCTTGCCGGAAATATCATAAACCACGCGATTGATTCCGCGCACTTCATTGATGATCCTGTTGGAAACTTTGCCCAGCAAGCTGTGCGGCAAGTGCGCCCACTGCGCCGTCATGAAGTCGAGCGTTTGCACCGCGCGCAGCGCCACCACGTACTCGTAGGTGCGGCCGTCGCCCATCACGCCCACCGATTTCACCGGCAGGAACACGGCGAACGCCTGGCTGGTCGCTTCGTACCAGTTCTTCGGCGCCGCGCCGGCGTCGATGCTTTCCAGCGCCGGCAGCTCGCACGGGGTATTGCGCAGTTCTTCGATGAAGATCGCGTCGGCCTGGCGCAGCAGGTCGGCAAACTCTTTCTTCACTTCACCAAGAATCCGCACGCCCAGGCCCGGACCCGGGAATGGATGGCGGTACACCATGTCGTGCGGCAAGCCGAGCGCCACGCCGAGCTTGCGCACTTCATCCTTGAACAGCTCGCGCAGCGGTTCGAGCAGTTTCAGGTTCAGGGTTTCCGGCAGGCCGCCCACGTTGTGGTGGCTCTTGATGGTCTGCCCCTTCTTGCCCTTGCCGGCGCTTTCGATGACGTCCGGATAAATCGTGCCCTGGGCCAGCCACTTGGCGTTCTTCAGCTTGCCCGCTTCGACCTGGAACACTTCGACGAACTCGCGTCCGATGATCTTGCGCTTCGCTTCCGGGTCGGCCACGCCGGCCAGGTGACCGAGGAACTGGTCTTCGGCATCGATGCGCAGCACTTTGACGCCGAGGTTCTTGGCGAACATGTCCATCACCATCTTGCCCTCGTTCAGGCGCAGCAGGCCGTGGTCGACGAACACGCAGGTGAGCTGGTCGCCGATGGCGCGGTGGATCAGGGCCGCCGCCACGCTCGAATCGACCCCGCCCGACAGGCCGAGGATGACGTCGTCGCTGCCGACCTGTTCGCGGATCTTGGCCACCGCTTCGCTGATGTAGTCGGGCATGTTCCATTCCGACTTGCAGCCGCAGATGTCGTGCACGAAGCGCCCGATGATCGCCTTGCCCTGCGCCGTGTGCGTCACTTCCGGATGGAACTGCAGCGCGTAAAAGCGGCGTTCCTCGTCGGCCATGGCGGCCACCGGGCAGCTCGGGGTGTCGCCCATCAGCTTGAAGCCGGGCGGCATGGCAAGGACTTTGTCGCCGTGGCTCATCCACACCTTGAGCATGCCGTGGCCTTCGTCGGTGACGAAGTCGTTGATGCCGTTGAGAAGCGCGGTATGGCTGCGCGCGCGCACTTCGGCGTAGCCGAATTCGCGCACCAGGCCGTTTTCGACCTTGCCGCCCAGCTGGGCCGCCATGGTTTGCATGCCGTAGCAAATGCCGAGCACGGGCACGCCGAGTTCGAACACGGCTTGTGGCGCGCGCGGGGCGTCGCCTTCCAGCGTGGAACTGTGGCTGCCCGACAGGATCACGCCGGCGGCGCCATAGTTGCGCACGAATTCGTCGCTGACGTCATACGGGAATACTTCGGAGAACACACCGGCGTCGCGCACGCGGCGGGCGATCAGCTGGGTGACTTGGGAACCGAAATCGAGGATAAGAATTTTAGAGTGCATGGAGGGCCAGGAGAAATTGCAAAATTGGTGCCGATTGGTGTCACTACGCGGCGCTCGCGGGCAACGCACGCCCGCGCTGCGAACAACGCGGCGATCCGGTCGCCGCCTTGTGTGTGCCTTTATTCGCCGGAACGGTAGTTCGGCGCTTCCTTGGTGATCTGCACGTCGTGCACGTGCGATTCGCGCATGCCGGCCGAGGTGATTTCGACAAACTCCGCTTTTTCGCGCAGCTCGTCGATGGAGGCGCAACCGCAGTAACCCATCGACTGGCGCACGCCGCCGACCAGCTGGTAAATGATCGCCAGCACGCTGCCCTTGTAGGCGACGCGGCCTTCGATGCCTTCCGGGACGAACTTGTCGGCCTTGGCCGCCGCGTCCTGGAAGTAACGGTCGGCCGAGCCGTCCGCCATCGCGCCCAGCGAACCCATGCCACGGTACGACTTGTAGCTGCGGCCCTGGTACAGGATCACTTCGCCCGGCGCTTCTTCGGTGCCGGCGAACATGGAGCCCATCATCACGCTCGATGCGCCCGCCGCCAGTGCCTTGGAAATATCGCCCGAGAAACGGATGCCGCCATCGGCGATGCACGGCACCCCGGTGCCGGCCAGCGCTTCGGCCACATTGGAAATGGCGGTGATCTGCGGCACGCCGACGCCGGCGACGATGCGGGTGGTGCAGATCGAGCCTGGGCCGATGCCGACCTTGACCGCGTCCGCGCCGTGTTCAACCAGCGCCAGCGCGGCGGCCGCCGTGGCGATGTTGCCGCCGATGACGTCCACGTGCGGGAAGCGCACCTTGATCCACTTCACGCGGTCGAGGATGCCTTGCGAATGGCCGTGGGCGGTGTCGACCACCAGCACGTCCACGCCGGCGGCGACCAGCAGCTCGATGCGCTCTTCGTCGCGGGCGCTGACGCCGACGGCGGCGCCGACCAGCAGCTTGCCCTGCGCATCTTTCGAGGCGAACGGGTGCTCGTGCGACTTCTGGATATCCTTGACGGTGATCAGGCCGCGCAGTTCGAATTCGTCGTTGACGACCAGCACGCGCTCGAGGCGGTGCTTGTTCATCAGGCGCTTCGCTTCGGCGGTGTCGGCGTCTTCCTTGACATAGACCAGCTTGTCGCGCGGGGTCATCTTCTCGCGTGCTTCGGCGTCGAGTTCTTCTTCAAAGCGCAAGTCGCGGTTGGTGATGATGCCGACCACGGTCTTGCCTTCGACGACAGGGAAGCCGCTGATGCCGTACTGCTCGGTCAGGGCGATCACGTCGCGGATCTTCATGCTCGGCGGGATCGTGATCGGATCGCGCAGCACGCCGGCCTCGAAACGTTTTACGCGCGCTACTTCGCGGGCCTGGTCCTTGGGCGACAGATTCTTGTGAATGATGCCGATCCCGCCTTCCTGCGCCATGGCAATGGCAAGGCGCGCCTCGGTGACCGTATCCATCGCTGCCGACAGCAAGGGAATGTTCAAGGCGATATTACGGGTCAGGCGGGTCTTGAGGGAGGTGTCGGCTGGGAGGACATTCGAGTAAGCCGGGACGAGCAGCACATCATCGAACGTGAGTGCTTTTTGAAGTAGACGCATAGCATTTTCCTATTGGCGCAAAAGTGAATTATACAGAAGTTCCCGTGCGCCGTCTCGTCAAGCCCTCAAAATGCCCGGAATCCCGCCAAGTTCGTTGACAAGCCGGGCAAATCACGGTGAAATCGGGGATTGATTACTAACGGAAAGATTCACATGGCCAACCTTATCGGAAAACGAACATTGCAGCTGCTGGCCGGAGGCGCGCTGATGCTGTTCGCCTCTGTGTCCTACGCGCAATACGTATGGGTCGACGCCAATGGCACCAAGCAATTCTCGGACCGTCCGCCGCCACCGGGCATCCCGGCCAAGAACATCCTCAAGCAGCCGGGCGGCAGCGCGGCCAAAGCCGGCGAGGCCCCTGCGATCAGCGTCCCGAGCACGACGCCCGCCGCCGCCGACGACAAGGTGCCGCCAAGCCTGGCCGACCGCGAAGCGGACTACCGCAAGCGCGCCAAGGCCAAGGAAGAGGCGGACAAGAAGGCCAGCACCGCAGCGGCCGACAAGGCCAGGAACAAGGCTGCCTGCGAAGCCGCGCGCACTTACAAGCGCAACCTCGGCCAGGGCTCGCGCGTGAGCACCACCAACAAGAATGGCGAGGAGTCGTACCTGGACGACGCCCAGCGCGCAGCCGAAGTGGCGCGCGCCAACAAAACCATCGCCGAGGCGTGCAAATAAGCGCTCCGGGCGCGGCGACTCAGGTCGGCTGCGCCTTCTTTTCGGCCCGCTTGCGGCGCGATTCCTTGGGGTCGGCCACCAGCGGCCGGTAGATTTCGATCCGGTCGCGCGGGCGCAGCACGGTATCCAGCGGTTTTTTCTTGCCGTACAGGCCCACCGGCTGGAGCGCCAGGTCGATTCCTGGAATCGCCTCGAGCACGCCGCTGCGGATGATCGCCTGTTCGATCGTACAGCCCTGCTCCACCGTCAGCGCATGCAGGTACTCACGCAGCGGCGTGGCGTAGCAGACCTGGACGGTGAACTTGCCGCCCGCCGGATCAGCCTTGGCGTCAGCCACGGAATCAACCATATACCGTCTCGGCGCGCTTGCAGAACGAGTCGACCATGCTGTTGGCGATGACGCCGAACACCGGCCCGATCAATTGTTCGAGTATCATGCTTGAAAATTCGTAGTGCAGGTCGAATTCGACCTTGCAGGCATCGGCACGCAGCGCCTTGAAAGTCCAGGTGCCATCCATGCACTTGAACGGGCCGTCGACCAGTTTCATTTTCATCTGGGTCGGCCGCGTGTTGATATTGCGGGTCGTGAAGCTTTGCTTCACACCGTGGAAGTGAATCGCCAGGCTGGCCGTCAGTGAGTCGTCGGTCCGCTCGATGAGCTTCACGCCGCCGCACCAGGGCAGGAATTTGGGATAATCTTCCACTTTGGCCACAAGGTCGAACATCTGTTCGGCGCTGTAAGCCAAAAATACTGTTTTGTGTACTACTGCCATTAATCAACCGTTTGCTATGATGTTGGGTATGTTGCATCAGTAGTTTAACCGAACCGCGCACTTTAGCCATTTCATGAGTATTGTTGACAATAAAAAAGCATTCCACGACTACTTCATCGAGGACCGTTACGAAGCCGGTATCGTGCTCGAAGGATGGGAAGTCAAGGCGATTCGCGATTCGCGCGTCCAGATCAAGGAGGCGTACGTGGTCGTACGCGGGGACGAGCTGTTCCTGTTCGGCGCGCACATCAGCGCGCTCTCGACCGCGTCGTCATTTACCCACCCCGAAGCGGTGCGCACGCGCAAGCTGCTGCTGCACCGCGCCGAAGTCGACAAGCTGATCGGCAAGGTCGAGCGCTCCGGCTATACCCTGGTGCCGATCAACCTGCACTTCAAGGGTGGCCGCGTCAAGTGCGAGATTGGCCTTGCCAAAGGCAAGAAGCAGCACGACAAGCGCGCCACCGAGAAAGAACGCGACGGCAAGCGCGAGGTTGCCGCCGCCATGAAGACGCACAGCCGCTGACAGCCTGTAACACCGCCGTTACCGCCCCGGGCGGAAACGGCGGCGCTTACGCCACCTGCACCGCAGGCCGCGCCACCAGCAAACTCAAGCGCCAACACAAAAAGCTCAGCACCAGCGAGCCGCCTACCCCGTACGCCAGTTTCAGGGCGCTGTCGAACAGCAGCGGCGCCAGCATGCCCGACACCAGCGCGAACGCCATCATCTGGATGAACGACATCATCGACGAGGCCAGGCCCCGGTTATGCGGGAACAGCGACAAGGCGCCCACCTGGATCGCCGGCATGGCCACCGCCAGGCCAAAGGTGTACACCGCCAGCGGCAGCACCGCCCACGGGATGGCGGCCACGAACAGCAGGTTGTAGCCGATGCTGATCACGCTCCCGGCCGCCATGATGCCGAAGCCGAGCCACATCATCTTTGCCGGGGCAATCCGCGCGGCCGCCTTGCCGCCCCACGCCGAACCGACCACCATGCCGCCGATCATGGGAATGAACAGCCACGCGAACGCGGTTTCCGGCAGGTGAAGAATATCCATGACGAAATTGGCGGCCGAGCCGATGTACAGCGACAAACCGCTGAACGCCAGCCCGACCGCCAGCGACAGCAGCAGGAATTGCGGATGGCGCAGCACCTTCAGATAATTTTTTGCGATCGCAATGCCATGAAAAGCGTGGCGCTGCGCCTTGGGCAAGCTTTCCGGCAAACCGCGATACACGAGCAGCATCATCAAGGCGCCGAACATGGCCAGGAACACAAAGGTCGAGCGCCAGCCGAAGTGCACGTGCAGGTAGCCCCCCAGCACCGGGGCGATGGCCGGCGCCAGCCCGAACACCATCATGATGTGCGACATGATGCGCTGCGCGTGCGCCTGGTCATGCGAAAACCGGTCTTGCACGATTGCTTGCCCGATCACCGAGCCGGCGCCCGCCGCCAGCCCCTGCAAGGCGCGGCAGGCCAGCAGCACGCCGAAGCTGGGCGCGAACACCGCGCCCAGCGAGGCCAGCGTGTACACCGCCAGCGCGATCAGGATCACGGGGCGGCGCCCGAAGGAGTCCGACAAGGTGCCGTAGAACAGCATCATGAAAGCAAAGGTGAACAGGAACACGCTCAGCGTTTGCTGCACCGCCAGCGGGCCGACGGCAAATTCGCGCCCGATCGCCGGGATGGACGGCAGGTAGGTATCGATGGCGAGGGCGCCGACCATCCCCAGGCAAGCCAGGATCACTGTTAACATACGCTGCATGCGGTAAAGCCTTATGTAAATACGGCAGCGCACCATGCGGCCAACCGAGCCCGCAATTTTACCGGCATTTGTGAAAAGTTACCGGAGAGCCAGTAACAACACGGCTTACGGCATCTTCATGCCGAAGCGCTCCGTGCGCGGCATCCAGTTGCCGTCGATGGCGGCCGAGGCCAGGATGCGCTCGGCGCGCCCGATCAGCAGATGGCGCGGCACCATGCCCACCATGCGCGAATCGGCGCTACGGTCGCGATTGTCGCCCAGCATCATGAACTGGTCCTTGGGTACGGTCACCGGTCCGAAGTTGCGCGGCGCCATCAGTTCCGGAATGACCTGGATGCGGCGCCGGTGGCCGGCGAAGGTTTCGTCGACGTTCTGGGCGGCGACCCGGGTGCCGTCGCCGAGCGGCTCGAGCGCCGTGCCGGCGGCCGCGTAACTGGCCGGCTGGCCATTGATAATGAGCTGCTCGTCGCGCATTTCGACGATGTCGCCCGGCAGCGCGACCAGGCGCTTGATCAGGCGCGTGCCGTCCGCCGGCGAGGAAAACGTCACCACGTCGCCGCGCCGCGGCTCGCCGACGCGCGCCAGCACCACGTCGGTCAGGGGAATCTTGACGTTGTAGGCGAGGCGGTTGACGAAGACCACGTCGCCTTCGAGCAGGTTGGGCCGCATCGAGCCCGATGGAATCGGATTCCAGTCCGCGACCGCAGTCCGGAACAGTCCGAATAACAACAAAAACACCAGCCAACCCTTGTTCTCGCGCACCAGTTTTTTCATCTCAGTCTCCTGTGTAAGTGGTGAGCAAGTTATACGCGGCACGTCTTTAGCGATGCTTAAGGCCGGCAGCGGCCTGACTGTTTGAGCAAGATTACTTGCGTAATAAAACCATTGCTGCCAGAATCTGCGACGCCACGCACGCCCAAGCCCCTCGCGCTTCCACTTTCAGACATCCCATCATCCCGACCAGCATGCAAACACGTTCGCTTTACCTCACGCTCATCCTCGCCAGCCTGTGCAGCGGCGCCCACGCGGGCCTGAACAAATGCAAAGGCCCGAACGGCCACCCGGTCTACCAGAACGCGCCGTGCCCGCCGCCGGCCAGCGCCTACGCGAAAAAGATGCCGACCTTGGCCGAGCGCAATGCCTTGGTCAGGCAGCAAAAGCTGGCTGAAACGAAAGAGCGCTACGCCGACGACCGTCCCGGCGCCAACTGGGACCCGAGCCGCAAGCCGACCGCGTCGATGCCACCGCCGGTGCATGTCACGGCGCCGGTCCAGCCAGGCGTGCAGGCGCAAGCAAAGCCGGCAGCCACCCAGAAAGCTGCGCCGGGAGGCTCCTCGAAAAGCGAGTATGAGCAAAAATTGGCTGCCGAGAAGCTGGAAGCCGACAATGCCAAAATCCGCGCCAAGAACAAGTCCATTGACTGCAACAACGAGCGCCAGCAATTGGCCGTCGTGAGGGATGGGCGCGGCGTCCATACCGTCGACAACAAGGGCAATCGAAATTTCATTTCGGACCCGCAGCGCGATGCCGCGATCACCGAAGCCGAACGGCGCGTCGCGCGCGCCTGCCGATAAGGCCGGCGCGGCCCGCCCGCCCTGCATGATGAAAAGCACTCGGAAGAAAGACTAGCAATGTCGATGACGGGCGCCGGCATCAGCTCGCAAGCTCGCTACGACGCCTTGACCGCCGCCAGCGCCATCTGCTCGACCAGGCCCGGCGCGACCAGCTTGAGAAAGCGCCCGGCCTTGCCCTTGGCCGTCATGACCACCTCGCGGCGGCGCCCCTCCATGCCCTCGATGATCAGGCGTGCGCATTCTTCCACCGACATCGCGCCCTCTTCCTTGAGCAAACTTTTGCCCAGCTGCTGCCCTGCCGCGTTGTAACCGTGATGGCGGATCTGGGTGGCCACCACGCCCGGATAGGCGGTTGTCACGCTCACGCCCGCGCCCTTTAATTCGGTGCGCAAGGCTTCGAAAAAACCCGCCATGGCGAACTTGGTCGCGGCGTAGGCGGTGCGTCCCGGCACGCCGACCAGTCCCGCCAGCGACGACACCGCCACGATGCTCCCGCGCGACGCCTTCAGGTGCGCCAGGGCCGCATGCGTGCACCACACGCTGCCCCACAGGTTCACCCGCATCAGGTCTTCGTACCAGCCCAGGTCCTGCACGTCCTCGAACAAGGCGTGGGCCGAGCGCCCGGCGTTGTTGATCAAGGCGTCGATGCGGCCGAAACGCGCCACCGCCGCGTCGATCAGCGCGATGCACTCTGCCTGCACCGATACATCGGTCGGCACGGCCAGCGTCTGCGCGCCGAGCGCCTGGCACTGCCCCGCCACCGCATCGAGCATGGCGCCATTGCGGGCGGCCAGCACCAGCGCCACGCCGGCGCCGTTGCTGGCGGCCAGCTGACGCGCCATGTCGGCGCCGATGCCGTCCGAACTGCCGGTAATGACGATCACGCGCATGGCCGCTCCTATTTCTGGGTTTTCACGATCTGCATGGCGCTGGCGATCAA
This sequence comes from Massilia sp. CCM 8734, assembly GCF_011682155.1. Lineage (NCBI taxonomy): Bacteria > Pseudomonadati > Pseudomonadota > Betaproteobacteria > Burkholderiales > Oxalobacteraceae > Massilia > Massilia sp. CCM 8734. The sequence goes on along the minus strand of NZ_WHJI01000001.1, from coordinate 12,076 downwards.
GCCGCTCATCTCGCCCAGGTTGGCCGGCACGATGATCGAATTGTTGGTCTTGGCCAGTTCCGAGAACGCGTGCACGTACTGCTCGGCCACCTTCAGGTTGACCGCATCCTGCCCGCCCGGCTCGCGGATGGCGGCCGCGATCTGGCGCAGCGCTTCGGCGTTCGCTTCGGCCAGCGCCACGATGGCCTTGGCCTGCCCTTCGGCGCGGTTGATCGAGGCCTGCTTCTCGCCTTCCGAGCGGGCGATGGCCGCTTCGCGCTCGCCGGTGGCGATGTTGATCTGCTCCTGTTTGCGCCCTTCCGATGCCGCGATCAGCGCGCGTTTCTCGCGTTCGGCGGTAATCTGCGCCTGCATCGCGTGCAGGATTTCCTGCGGCGGCGTGAGGTCCTTGATTTCATAGCGCAGCACCTTGACGCCCCAGTTGGCGGCCGATTCGTCGATCGCGTTGACAATGGTGACGTTGATGTGATCGCGCTCTTCGAAGGTTTTATCGAGCTCCATCTTGCCGATCACCGAGCGCAGGGTAGTCTGGGCCAGCTGGGTGATGGCCGCCAGGTAGTTCGACGAGCCATACGAGGCGCGCATCGGATCGGTGATCTGGAAGTACAGGATGCCGTCCACCTGCAGTTGGGTGTTATCGCGCGTGATGCAGACCTGCGGCGGGACGTCGAGCGGAATCTCCTTGAGAATGTGCTTGTACGCGATGCGGTCGACGAACGGCACCACGATGGAGAGGCCCGGCACCAGGGTCTTGTGGTATTTGCCGAGGCGTTCGACCACCCAGGCGTGCTGCTGCGGCACCACATTGACCGCCATGACGACGAACACCACCGCCGCGCCGAGAACGATGAGTGTCAATATTCCGAAACCTTCCATAGCCTGTTTCTCCTCTTTGTTGTTAGTTAGCCGTTGGCGACGATCAGGCGACTGCCCTGCACTTCCACGATCCTGAAACTGCCCGCTTCGGCCAGTGCGCCGGGCCCGAGTTGCACATCCCAGGGCGCGCCGCGGTACATGACGCGCGCCCTGCCGTCGGTCCAGGTGGCGACGAAGACGCTCTGGCCGATGTCCATGTTCACGTTCGGATCGCGCGCGGCATCCTGGCGAGCGGGCGCGCCGAAGCGGCTGCGGTGCAGCAGCCCGGTGGCGATCACGCCGACCACGGCGGCGGTGAGGATCTGCGCCGGGGTGCTGTAGCCCATCAGCGCCGTGATCGCGCCGCACGCCACGCCGATGGCGATCATCAGCAGGTAGAACGTGCCCGTGAAGAGTTCCAGAATTACCAGTGCGCCAGACAGCGCCAGCCACCAAGTCCAGTCAGCCATGACACGTCTCCTGATTATAGAAAACAAAAACCCCCGTGACCCGGAATGGGCGACGAGGGTGCGAATTTGTTGAAAAGTCGGTTTTTATAATGGGTTCGTTGGATTGACTTCAATGCGCTTAGTCTAGCGGGTTCTGGGGAAGTGTCAACTACAGAATACCGCGCCTCGTCGCCTCAGCCCACCTTGAGCGACACGTCCACATCGCCCGCAAACGGAAACGACAAAAAGCCGCTGCCGGGCGCACGCACGTACGCCAGGTATTCCGGGCTGTGATCGGCGTTGTCGGCGATGACCAGGACGCCCGGCCGCAGGCGTCCTTCCAGCAGCGCCAGCACGTCGCGGTACAGCGCCTTGGCGCCATCGAGCAGCAACAGGTCGACAGGGTCGCGCGAGATCGGCGGCCAGGGTTCCTTCAGGCGAAAAACCCGTCGTTTCCGCAATTGACGGAAACGACGGGTTCGATGGTCGCACCGGCGCAGTCACGCCGGGTGCCGATGAATTACAGCGCGGCCAGCTTCTGCCAGGTATCGATCACCGAATCGGGATTCAAGGACATCGACTCGATGCCTTCGCCCATCAGCCACGCCGCAAAGTCCGGATGGTCCGACGGCCCCTGGCCGCAGATGCCGATGTACTTGCCCTGGTCGCGGCAAGCCTTGATCGCCATCGACAGCAGCGCCTTGACCGCAGGATCGCGCTCGTCGAAATCGGCCGCCAGCAGCGCCATGCCCGAATCGCGGTCCAGGCCCAGGGTCAGCTGGGTCAGGTCGTTGGAACCGATCGAGAAACCATCGAAGTGCTGCAGGAACTCGTTGGCCAAAATCGCATTCGACGGCACTTCGCACATCATGATCAGGCGCAGGCCGTTTTCGCCGCGCTTGAGACCATTCTTGGCCAGCAGGTTGACCACTTTTTCGGCCTGGCCGAGGGTACGCACGAACGGCACCATGATCTCGACGTTGGTCAGGCCCATGTCGTTGCGCACGCGTTTCATGGCGGCGCACTCCATCTCGAACGACTCGGCAAAGTCGGGCGACAGGTAACGCGCGGCGCCACGGAAACCGAGCATCGGATTTTCTTCATCCGGCTCGTAGCGCGAACCGCCGATCAGCTTCTTGTACTCGTTCGACTTGAAGTCGGACAGGCGCACGATGACCGGCTTCGGCCAGAACGCGGCGGCAATCGTCGCAATCCCTTCGGCCAGCTTGTCGACGTAGAACGCCTTTGGCGAAGCATGGCCGCGCGCGACCGACTCCACCGCTTTTTTCAGGTCGGCATCGATGTTCGGATACTCGAGAATCGCTTTCGGGTGCACACCAATATTGTTATTGATGATGAACTCCAGGCGCGCCAGGCCCACGCCGCCGTTCGGAATCGACTGGAAGTCGAAGGCCAGCTGCGGGTTCCCGACGTTCATCATGATCTTGGTGGCGATCGGCGGCAGTTCGCCGCGCGCCACTTCCGACACTTCCGTTTCCAGCAAGCCGTCGTAGATCATGCCCTCGTCGCCTTCGGCGCAGGACACGGTCACCAGCATGCCGTCTTTCAGCGTTTCGGTGGCGTCGCCGCAACCGACAACGGCCGGCACGCCCAGTTCGCGCGCGATGATCGCCGCGTGGCAGGTACGCCCGCCACGGTTGGTGACAATGGCCGATGCGCGCTTCATCACCGGCTCCCAGTTCGGGTCGGTCATGTCGGCCACCAGCACGTCGCCCGGCTGCACCCGTTCCATTTCGGACGGATCGTGAATCACGCGCACGCGGCCCGCGCCGATCTTCTGGCCGATGGCGCGGCCCTGCGCCAGCACCGTGCCGCTGCCTTTGAGCTTGAAGCGCTGCTGGGCGTCGGTGGGTTTTTGCTGCGACTTGACGGTCTCGGGACGCGCTTGCAGGATGTACAGTTTGCCGTCGCGGCCATCCTTGCCCCACTCGATGTCCATCGGACGGCCGTAATGGTTTTCGATGATGACGGCGTACTTGGCGAGTTCCACCACTTCGGCGTCATTGAGCGAATAACGGTTGCGCATTTCGATCGGCACGTCGACGGTCTTGACCGAGCGACCGGCCTTGGCCTCGCTGGTAAATTCCATCTTCACCAGCTTGGAGCCGATATTGCGGCGGATCACAGGCGACTTGCCCTGTTCCAGCATCGGTTTATGCACATAGAATTCGTCGGGATTGACCGCGCCCTGCACCACCGTCTCGCCCAGGCCATAGCTGGAGGTGACGAACACTACGTCCTTAAAACCCGATTCGGTATCGATCGTAAACATCACGCCGGCGGCGCCCAGGTCCGAGCGCACCATGCGCTGCACACCGGCCGACAGGGCCACTTCGGCGTGGGTAAAGCCCTTGTGCACGCGGTAGGAAATGGCGCGGTCGTTGTACAGCGACGCGAACACGTGCTTCATCGCTTCGAGCACATTATCGATGCCGACGACGTTCAAAAAACTCTCCTGCTGGCCGGCGAAAGACGCATCCGGCAAGTCTTCGGCGGTGGCCGAGGAACGCACGGCGAACGACATTTCGACTTCGGAATCGGCCACCAGGCGCGCGTAGAAGGTGCGGATTTCTTCTTCCAGGCGGGCCTGGAAGGGCGTCTCGACGATCCATTTGCGGATCTCGGCGCCGGCGGCGGCGAGCGAGCGCACGTCGTCGATGTTCAAGCCTTCGAGGCGGGTCGCGATACGGTCGCCCAGCGATGGGCCGCCGTCGATGCCGTGCGCCAGGAAGTCGCGGAAGGCGTCGGCCGTGGTGGCAAAGCCGCCCGGCACGCGCACGCCGGCGCCAGCCAGTTGGCTGATCATTTCACCGAGCGAAGCGTTCTTGCCGCCGACGGATTCGACATCCGCCATGCGCAATGTTTCGAACGATGCCACGTAGACGCCAGTGCGATCCGGTTCCTTCAATGCTGCGGTAGACAAGTTGGTCATAACAAACACCCTTACTGATAGTAGAAATCTGGTCGCAGGGCGGAACTGACTATGTTTTCTTGTTATTCTTGGGGCCGTGCCGCACAATTGATGCGTTGCAGAGCATTTTACAGCTTGCGCCGCGAATTTACAGCGCACAACTTGAAACATTGGCAGCACAGGAAGCCGACACGACAAATATGACCACAGAACCACGCCCACCCCTGCCCACCTCCGCCCGGACCGTGTTTTTCGTTTCCGACGGCACAGGTATTACCGCAGAGACATTCGGCCACGCCGTCCTCACCCAGTTCGAAATGCGTTTCCGCCAGGTACGCCTGCCGTTTATCGACACACTCGACAAGGCGTACGACGCGGCGCGCAAGATCAACGAGGCCTTGACCACCGACGGCCAGCGGCCGATCGTGTTTTCGACCCTGGTCAAGCCCGACCTGTCGAACGTGATCCGGCAGTCGCGCGGCATGCACATGGACTTGATCCAGACTTTTGTTGCCCCACTGGAACAGGAACTGGGCGTCAAGTCGACCCACACCATCGGGCGCTCGCACAATATTGTCGACAGCCAAGAGTACAAGAACCGCATCGAAGCGATTAACTTCTCGCTGGCGCATGACGATGGGCAGTCGCACAAGAACCTGTCGGCCGCCGACGTGATTTTGGTGGGCGTGTCGCGCTCGGGCAAGACCCCGACCAGCTTGTACCTGGCGATGCAGTACGGCATCAAAGCGGCCAACTATCCGCTCATTCCCGACGATTTCGAGCGCGGCCGCCTGCCCTCGTCGCTGCCGCCGTTCCGCGACAAGATTTTTGGCCTGTCGATCACGCCGGAGCGCCTGTCTGAAATCCGCCATGAGCGGCGCGCCGGCAGCAAGTACGCGTCGATCGAGAATTGCCGCTACGAAGTCAACGAGGCCGAGCTGATGATGAAGCGCGAAGGCATCCGCTGGCTGTCGTCGACCACCAAGTCCATCGAGGAAATCGCCACCACCATTTTGCAGGAAATCAAACCGGATCGGCGCGAGTATTAATTCATGAGTGAAGCTGAAAGCAAGAAGATCGATCCCGTGGTCGATGGCACGGCCGATGGCGCGTCCGCCCCCGTGGCCGGCGCGGCGCCCGATGCGGCGCAGGAAAAGATCTCGGAGTTCCTTGATCGCAACCTGAGCGCGCACGACAAGCTCGAACGCGCGCGCATGGAACTGCTCGACCTGTCGGCCCGCAACCGGCTGCTGAACATTCCGCGTTCGGCCAAGTCGACCCGCATCATCGACGTGATCGACGAGCGTTCGAGCGATATTTTCCGCATGCTGGTCACGGAAAACCGCGCGCTCACCTTCCTGCCCGGGCACAGCGCGGCCTTCGTGGCCACCGCGGCGCAGCTGGCCGAAGACGCCGGCGTGCTCGACGAACTGGCCCAGCCCGACGAGGAAGTCGATGAAAACGGCGTCATGCTGCGCCATAACGACACCAAGCTGCAGACCAAGCTGACCTCCAAGGGCCTGCAAAAGCGCCTGCTCGACCTGTACAACGACGCCCGCACGCTGGAAGAAGAACAGGGCGTCAACATCCTGTACCTCACGCTCGGCACCCTGAAATGGATCGACCCGGCCAACGCCAGGAACATCCGCTACGCGCCGCTGATCCTGATCCCGGTCAGTCTCCAGCGCGGCAACGCGGCCGAACAGTTCAAGCTGCGCTGGCGCCAGGAAGAACTGTCGGCCAACCTCTCGCTCGAAGCGTTTTTGCACCGCGTGCACGGCATCACCCTGCCCGCCTTCGAGGGCGGCGACGACTTCAACCCGACCGCCTACATCAACGAGGTGGCGCAAGCGATCGCCTCGAAAGAAAACTGGAAGGTGCTTGCCGACGACGTGGTGATGGGCTTTTTCTCGTTCGCCAAATTCCTGATGTACCGCGACCTCGATCCGTCGGTGTGGCCGGTGCAGCAAGGCCTGCTCGGCCAGCCGCTGATGCGCGGCCTGCTGTCGGACGGCTTTGGCAGCGACACCTTGACGATCCCGGACGGCACCCCGATCGACGCCGTCATCCCGCCCGCCGAACTGCTGCACATCGTCGACTGCGACAGCTCGCAGGCGCTGGCCGTGCACGACGTGCGCAGCGGGCGCAACCTGGTGATCCAGGGCCCGCCCGGCACTGGCAAGTCGCAAACGATCGCCAACATCATCGCCTCGGCGGTCGCCGACGGCAAGAGCGTGCTGTTCGTGGCCGAAAAAATGGCCGCGCTGGACGTGGTCAAGCGCCGGCTCGATCATGCCGGCGTGGGCGACGCCTGCCTCGAACTGCACAGCAACAAAGCCAACAAGCGCGTGCTGCTCGAAGAACTGCGCCGCACCGCCGACCTGGGCGCGCCGCGCGGCGAACTGCCCGCCACCCTCAACGCCCGCCTGCAACTGGCGCGCGACACCCTCAACGGCCATGCGGACCGCATGCACGCCGAGCATCCGGTGGCGCGCCTGACGCCCTACCAGGTGATCGGCCACATCACCGAACTGCAGCGCCAGCGCGTGGCGCCCTTGAACAACCCGTTCGACCAGCCCGAAACCTGGACTCCCGACGAACGCGCGCAGCGCTACCAGTTGGTGAGCGAACTGGCGCAGCGCCTGGCCGAGATGGGCCTGCCTTCGCAGCACCCGTGGCGCGGGGTGCGCATGACGAATATCTCGCCCACCGAAATGGAGCGCCTCGCCCAACGTATCACGCGCGCCAGCGCCGGCTTGTCGGAACTGGCGGCCAGCCAGACTACCCTGGCCGCCGCGCTCGACATGGGCCCGCCCGACAGCTGCGCCGATTTTGCCCGCATCGCCGACATGGCGCAGCGCGTGGCCAGCGCGCCGCGCCTGTCGCGCCAGGCCTTGTCGTCGCCGGTGTGGACCACGCAGCGCGAAGACATGACCAACCTGGTCGAACAGGGCGCGCAATATGCGCAACTGGTCACCTTTTTGGAAGGCAAAGCCACGCCCGACGCCTGGCATCTCGACCTGAAACCGGTGCGTCACGCGCTGCGCCCCCTGCCGGCCGGCATGAGCGACGCGGCCTTCGGGCGCCTGGCGCGCCTGGCGGTACAGTTGCCGACGCTGCTGCAAGACACCGAGCGCCTGCGCGAACACCTGGGCGCCGCGGCGCGCACGGACACCTTGTCCGAAATCGGCAAGGCCCTTGTCCTGGGCCAGCGCATCGCCTGCGCGCCGGACGTCAGCGCCGAGGTATTGTCGGCCAGCGTCTGGGACCACGGCATCGAGCAGGCCGCCGACCTTGCCGAGGCGGTGGCCACCTTGCACGAGGCCCGCACCTGGCTGGCCGACAAAGTGCTCGACGAAGCCTGGGACCTTGACCTGACCGGCGTGCGCCAGCTACTTGCCATCCACGGCAGCAGCATGCTGCGCTTTTTGCGCGACGACTGGCGGCGCGCCAATGGCCTGATCAAATCGGTGCTGCGCAATCCGGACATTGAGCTGGTCAGCCAGATCGACATCCTGGACCGCCTCTCGGCCGGCCAGAAAACCATGCGCTTCTTGCGCGAGAACGACCAGCTGGGACGCGCCGCCTTTGGCGGCGACTGGCGCGCCGAGCGCTCGTCGCCGGTGCCGCTGCGCGCCCTGGTGGCGTGGATGCGCACCCTGCGCGGCATGGGGCCGGAACCGCGCCTGATCGCCGCCAGCGTGAGCGACCGCCCTGCCCTCGGCGTGCGCGTGGACCACGTCCAGCGCTCGCTCGAGAACACCTTGACCCTGCTGCGCGACTGCTGGAACGACTGCGGCGCGGCGATCCGCCACATGTTCCCCGACATCCTGACGGTCGAACATGCCAACCTGGCCGAAGTAGGCACCTTTGTCGTCGCGCTCGACGCGGCCCTGGGCACGGTGCGCAGCGCGCTGGCGTTCCGGCCGGCCCATTTGTCCGACCTGCTGCCGGTGCTGGACGCCCTGATCACGGCGCAGCGCATCGCGGCCAGCATCGACGACGCGCGCGTGCTGGGCGAACAGGCGTTCGGCTCGCACTGGCAAGGCGCGGCCTCGGACTGGAGCTTTTTGATCGGCGCGGCGCAGTGGATCAACGCCAATCCGGCGCTGCCGGCGATGGTTGCGCGCCACGACGACCGCAACCTGCCCTTGCAGCGCGCGCTGGCGCTGGAACAGGGCTACATCGCCTGGAACAATGAACTCGAAGGCTTGTTCGAAACGCTGTGCGCCGACGCCCAGTCGCTGTTCGGCACCGACAGCGCGGCCCACGTGCCGATTGCCGACCTGCTGGTGCGCTTTGCCGACTGGATCACCTACGCCGAGCAGTTGTCGCGCTGGGTCACCTGGCGCGAGCGCAGCGGCATGGCGCGTTTGATGGGCATGGCGCGCTTCGTCGACGAGATGGAAAGCGGCCGCCTCGCCACCGGCGCGGCCCCGGCCTCGTTCAACATGAGTTATTTCGAAGCGCTGTACGCATCGCAGGTGCGCTTTGAGCCGGCCCTGGCCAGTTTCGACGGCCAGGTGCACGACAGCGAAGTGCAGCAGTTCGTGGAACTGGACCACCAGCGCATCCGCGCCGCCGGCCTGCAGGTGGCGCGTGCGCACTTCCAGCGCATTCCGCAAGGCGGCAGCGCGATCGGCCCGCTGGGCGTGCTGCGCGGCGAACTGGCGCGCCGGCGCGGCCACATGCCGATTCGCCAGTTGATGCTCAAGGCGGCGCCGGCGATCCAGGCGATCAAGCCGGTATTGATGATGAGCCCCTTGTCGGTGGCGCAGTTCCTGCCACCGGGCCTGCTCACCTTCGACCTGCTGGTGATGGATGAAGCAAGCCAGATCCAGCCGGTCGACGCCCTCGGCGCCATTGCGCGCTGCCGCCAGGTGGTGGTGGTGGGCGATGAACGCCAGCTGCCGCCGACGCGCTTTTTCGCCAAGCTGACCGACGACAATGCCAGCGAGGAGGAAACCGACGGCGGCGAAGCGCAGGTGTCCGACATCGAAAGCATTTTGGGGCTGTTTACCGCGCGCGGCCTGCCGCAGCGCATGCTGCGCTGGCACTACCGCAGCCGCCACCAGTCGCTGATCGCGGTATCGAACAGCCAGTTCTACGAGAACAAACTGTTCATCGTACCGAGTCCGTACACGCAGGAAGCGGGCATGGGCCTGTCGTTCACGCACGTGGCGGACGGCGTTTTCGACAGCGGCAACACCGGCACCAACGAGCAGGAAGCGAGGGCCGTGGCCGAGGCCATCATGCGGCACGCGCTGCAGTCGGCGCAGCATTCGCTGGGCGTGGCCACCTTCTCGGTGGCGCAGCGCAAGGCCATCGAAGACCAGTTGGAAGTGCTGCGGCGCACCGACCAGCGCGCCGAGAGCTTTTTCCAGTCGCATCCGAGCGAGCCGTTTTTTATCAAGAACCTCGAAAACGTGCAGGGCGACGAGCGCGATGTGATCCTCATTTCGGTCGGTTACGGGCGCAATGCCAACGGCACGGTGAACATGCGTTTCGGGCCGTTGAGCGCGGACGGCGGCGAACGACGCCTCAATGTCCTGATCAGCCGCGCCAAGCGCCGCTGCGAGGTGTTCGCGTCGATCACCGACGAAGACATCGACCTCGAACGCGGCAAGGGCAAGGGTGTGCATGCCTTCAAACTGTTCCTGCGCTATGCGCGCACCGGGCAGTTGGGCATGGCCGTGCGCAGCGGGCGCGATTACGACAGCCTGTTTGAAGTCGAAGTGGCGAACGCACTCCAGGAGCGCGGCTTCGAGGTCCATCCGCAGGTAGGTATCGCCGGCTTCTTCATCGACCTGGCCATTCCCGACCCGGACCGTCCGGGGCGCTATCTGCTGGGGATCGAATGCGACGGCGCGGCGTATCACTCGTCGAGTTCCGCGCGCGACCGCGACCGCCTGCGCCAGGCGGTGCTGGAAGACCACGGCTGGATCATCCACCGTATCTGGAGCACCGACTGGTTCCAGCGCCCGCAGGAGCAGCTGCAACGCACGATCGCCGCCATCAACGAGGCGCGCAAGACGCTCGACCTGCGCGCCGAAGAAAGCAAGAAGCTGCACAAACCGCCACCGCCGCAAGGGGTGCAGATCGAACGCGAGATCCTCACCGAAGTGGCGATCACGCCGGCCGAGGAAGCGCCGCAGCGCAGGAACCGCTACGTGGAAGCGGTGCTGGTCAAGCCGGGCGGCGACTACGAGTTGCACGACGCGCCGCTCGATGTGCTGGTCGACCTGGTCGAGCAGATCGTCTACATCGAAGGCCCGGTGCACCTGGACGAAATCGTGGTCCGGCTGCGCAATACCTGGGGCTTGCAGCGGGTCGGCCCGCGCATGGCGGCGGCCACCGAGCGCGCGGTCGATGCGGCCGTGGCACAGGGCCTGGTGGCGCGCCTGAACGGCTTTGTGTGGAAGCCGGGCAGCCCGGTGACGCCGCGCGACCGCACCTTTGTCGATTCGGAAGGGCTGCGCCGCGCGGACATGCTGCCGCCGAAAGAGATTGAGGTGGCCATCATCCAGGTGGTGGAACGCCACTTCGGCGCCAGCCAGGAAGAGATCGTGAAAGGGGTGCTGAAAATGTTCGGGTTTAAACCGATCCAGGGACCGCTGCGCGACGCGGTGCAGATGCGGCTGAATTTGATGGTGCGCGAAATGGTACTGGTGGCGAGCGGGCCGGTGCTGGTGCTGTCGGACCACGTGCGCTCGCTGTAGGGCGTGGACGCGCATGCGAATCGACAGCCGGAGAGCGAGACGGCAGCTGTGGTCACTGCGCGCAGCGCTGTTACGCAGGCGTTCAAGGTCATCTCGGCCGACCAACACCGCATGTCGCGACGAATCCGTCGCGCACCTGAAAGAAGCTTCATGAACAGGCACTCCGAAAGCACGTCATCTTCACTGGTGCACCACCCGAAGTACCTTCCCTGGTATTTCCATGTCGGTTTGATGGTGTTCATGCTGGTCACGGCTTACTTTATGCTCGCAAAGCTGGGCGGGGGGATCTTTTTGGTGGTGGGGTCGGCTATTTCTCCCGGCATCATGCTTGCCGTGGCAGGAAAGGGCAACCGCTGGCTGTTCTCGGCAATTTTTTTCCTTGCCAGTGCGCTGGGCCTTGCCCTCATCGTGGGGATGCCGCGCTTTAGTGACATGACGATGGGCCTGGTTCCATGTCTGCTGTGGTGCATCGGGGTGTCGCTCTGGCCTGCCCTGCTCCTGTGGATCGCGCATTCGCTCAATCGGTGCCGACAAGGGCGGGCGGCAACAGAGACCAATGTGACAGACACGGTAACCGACGCATGAGTTGGGGTCAGCACTGCGCATGCAGGTCGTGCGATTTCGAATTTTACAGTGGTCACTCCCATCATCAGGGTTGTAGCGAGATGCTCTGTCATGCTTGCCTGACAGCGTTCGCGCTGCCAACAGACAATCGGTGGGGCCCGCATGTTGACGAACTCATCGTTGTGCATCAGCTCATACGGGACGTTCATGTGTTTCATAAAAAGAAACCACCACACATCACGTTTCGCCTGGAACCGACCGTCGAATTCCTGATTGCTGAAAGTGCGGGAGAGTGGGGAGTGGACTATTCTACCGACCACATTATTTGCCCGCATTGCAAGCGCGAGGGAACGATGGTTCTCGATTTTGCGCACGGCCAGGCTTGTCCGAAATGTCGCGAGGGCGTCCTCGATTGTTGCTCGATTCAGTACTAGTCTTACTGTGTCACAAAGTAAGTTTAATCTGAAAGCAGCAAGGGCAACGCTGTAGTTGAGTTGCGATTGCACTGGCGATGAGCGCGCGTAGCGTTGTAATGGAGTCAGGGACATGACGTTGCG